>JARFXO010000001.1:300000-600000 GCA_029194665.1 Nitrospira sp.
CAGAGATGGATAAAGAAGGACTGGTCGACCGTGACTTGGCGGCGGTCACTGCCGTCCAAAGTAGGGTTGTGATCGCTGCTGGAAATACTCACATCGATATCCTGATGCGTGTCGCAAAGACAAACGGTTCAGTCGGATGTCCGTTTTTATATTTTCCGCCGAGGGCCGATCAGAATATCGTTCCCATCCACCCGGACTTCGTAACTTCCTACACAGTACCCGCCGCCGTCGATACCTTGCCCATTTCTGATATCGAACGCCAGATCATGCCAGGGACAGGCAATGACATATCCTTTGAGTCTGCCCTCAATAAGCGGCCCCCCCTCATGGGGACAACTATTATGGATGGCGTACAACTTTCCCTCGACATTGAACAATGCGATCGGACGGTCATCGATCTTGACGATCTTTGAGTTTCCTGGAGGCAACTCATCGATCTGTGCAACCTTTTGAAAACCATTCATCGTGCGTATGTCCTCTTGCGATCTCCCAGTCTCTACATACGAAGGGCGAATGTGAGTTCGTCGCTCTTTGCAACTCCGGCCTTCTGAATGAACCCCGATACTGCCTGTATCACATAGCGAACAGCCTCGGGCGGTGGCCCGAAAAGAGGGCAGGGATCTTTGGTACATGGCTCTGCATGTTCCAGCATATACACCACATGATGACTCTCGTCCACCCACAGAATGTCGATCGGGAATCGATATTCCTTGGTGGTCACGCGATGCATTCCGTTTTCCTCAAAGATATAGAGCATGCCGCCGTTCGGAGGCAATGCATCGCGAAAGGCAAGCCCGAAGAGCAGCTTCTCCGGCGTGTCCGCCACTTCAGCTTCCAACTCGACACCGCTCGGGAACCTGACGACGATGATGCTCGATTCCTTGCGCTCGACGAGGAAAACCGATGCGCTCATCAGGAGAAGGGCGAGCAGAGCCATCATGATGATCCGCTTCTTCCGCTGTTCTCGATTGCTCGTCTGAGGTTGATCAGGTGCCATTGATGATGACCAGCGGTTTCTTTCTCTGTTGAGCCCAATGGCCCAGACACAATGAAGACCTAGGTCCTCTGAACGGACCTCGTTCAGTTGACTTAGAAAAG
Source organism: Nitrospira sp. (assembly GCA_029194665.1). Lineage (NCBI taxonomy): Bacteria > Pseudomonadati > Nitrospirota > Nitrospiria > Nitrospirales > Nitrospiraceae > Nitrospira > Nitrospira sp. Next base: position 301,099 of record JARFXO010000001.1, read on the forward strand.
AATCAGGGAATAGAATGCCTTCGCGTGCCTACTCGCCATGGGCCGACAAAGCACTATGGTGTGAGCCGCGTGAACTTGTCAATATTCTAATAGTCTTACGTGGTGAGAAGGAGGCTTGGGTCATGGCTTTATTGATCACGGATGAATGCATCTCTTGTGGAGCATGCCTACCGGAATGTCCAAATGAAGCGATCTTCGAAACCAGGAGCGACGCAGAAGCCAAGGGCAATCACGTCGGTGATGGGCAAGGAGTCGGAGATAATATTTATGTGATCGCACATGACCGCTGCACTGAGTGTGTCGGGCACTTTGACGAGCCCCAGTGTGCCGCTGTGTGCCCCGTCGATAATTGTTGTATTTCTGACCCTCTCTATCCGGAAACGACCGCCTTACTTCTGGAAAGGGCGAAGACGTTGAATCCAGATAAAGGAATAGATGCCGCCAAGGTATGGAGCGGGGTTAGAAACTGATCCCGTCCATTAACTTTATGATGTGAGGGCTCTGGGTCCATCGAGAGCCAGGGCCCTTTGTTTTTGGCATTTGGTGATTGGGATAGAAAAAAAGGCCTCGGTGGCTTTCACCGAGGCCTTTTTTATCGTCCGAATCGAAATAAGTTACTTGAGCATAACCAACTTGCCGCCGACATGGGCCGGATGCAGATGGCAGCGATATTCGAGGACGCTTCCCACTACATAAAACAAATCACTGGTTGGAACACCGATGTAACGCGTCTCCCCTGGCTTGAGCACTAACTTGGCATCCAAGACAAACGGCCCCGATTGATTGGCAGCAGCACTCAGCTGAAAACCATGTTCGGTAGTGGAATTATTCGTCACTTTTATCAGAACCGGTGCCCCAGGACGCCCCTTAAAATCGATGACCGTCGTGGGAGGATACCAGGTCTTCATATTGCCGATGTCGATCGAGTAGAACGAAGCATCCACGTTCAGCTCCTTAAACGGCTGTCCGACGACAGAACCGGTTTCCAGATCACCGGTCTCAACGCCACCTGCTTGAAGAGCATAGGCCCCTGAAACCCCAGCCAAGACCATCCCAAGGCCGAGAAAGACCGCCCACAATGTCTTGCTCATGACTACCCCCCTTAAGATAAAAGAAGAGATAAATAGAGTCTTGTGAATTAAATTATATGTACGATGTCAAACTTGGAGGACGTGCAAGATTTGGTAATGTGTGCCTTTCGTCTATTGTCTATGCACCGGTTCTCAATCACCAAACTATCAACATTCACCACATTACACGACTAACCTTCTTGCCTTATAGCATATGGCTTAAAACGGAAGCAACCGATTTGGAACGCCGAGATTGCGAGAACCAACATATTGCAATATTGCACTCGAAAATCCGGCTTTCTAAAGTGTTGCCGAGAGGCGTCTCGCGAGAAGCATGTCGCTTGAGCGATCTTGCAAGATCCCCAGTTTAAGTATTTTCCGGTGATTCCGATATGGCAGGTGAGGAACTACAGCATGCCCATCATTCTGTCGGTCAATGGAATCGTGGAGACGTATCCGATCAAGCCGGTTGGCCCACGGAACGGCCGTGCCGAATCCCCTGGAGAGCGAGGGCACCATGGGCAACATTCCTCTTCATTGGATCGCTCAGCCTTGGCAGCACAAACGGCTTATCAGCAGCAGAGTATCGAACGGACCCACCTGAAACCTGCAATCCTGGCGCGAGACTTGATGAGCACTCCGGTTCTCTCCCTTCCATCCGACAGCACCTTGCTGGACGCCTGGACGAGCATGTCACACAAAGGATTCCACCATATCCCCGTCACATCGATGCACGACACCCTCGTCGGAATGGTGTCCTATCAGGACCTACTCCACCATGTTCCAGAACTTATCACCGCCGCCAATCAGCGACAGCCTTCCGGGCGGCGATTGGCCGAAATCATGACCTCCCGCGTTATCTCGGCCACGCCTGTGACAGAGATCCGTGACATTGCTCGCGTCATGCTCGACGAACAGATTCATGCTGTTCCAATCTTGGATCACAATCGCCGCGTCGTAGGCATCCTTGCCATCCGAGACCTGCTGCAGGGTATCGCGAACCACGGCCCCCTCGAACTCTGGACCTGACTGCCCACAATTTTTGCGAAACTATCCTCCTCTTTTCATCTAGGTATCTGCATGTTCGACCATCGTGAGAATGTCGCTGCTTGTCCGAGAGGTGCCCCAGCCGAATCGAGAACATTCCAAATCAGTGCCTGCTCGACAAGGAAGCGTTGCCCCGTCGAAGAAATTCTGATTCCTCGATATCCATCGAAGTAACCGTAGAGCTTGGCTCGTTCTAACATCTTGGCCCGCTCGGTACGGTCATCCGGCTCGGCCGTGAGTCGCGACGGTGTTTTGACGAAGTGCGCCCAGGACATCTCCCAGAGACCCAACGCCGCTTGATTGCCATAATTCAAGATCGGGTCCGGTTCGACACCATGCGACACCACGACAAAGGAGGCTTCGAACAATGTTCGGGCTTGCTGGTTCATATCGCCCGCCCGCTCGATCAGCTCCTTTCCAATCCAATGACGATAGCTGTCCAACAACAGCTGACTCCACTCTACAATACATGGCTCGTTCCACTGCGCAGTCTTCACAGACGTGAGTGGTACCAGGTCTCGCGAGAAGGAGCAAGTTGCACCCGCCTATGCCAGAAGCCAAGTGGTGAAGCCATGGATGAATGAGTGTGCATTCTTCAAACCTTGGCGAAGACGGACGCGCTTCGGCGAGGTGTCGCCGGAGAACTAACAGAGGGCGCACAGGCACCTTGTCAAAGCTATGGGACTTCTCTGTATAATGGCGTAGTTGGCGCTTGGATGACTGAGGAGTTGGGATGGCAGGCAAGACCTTATTCGACAAGATTTGGGATTCGCATGTCGTCCGGTCAGAACCGGACGGAACGACGCTGCTGTACATCGATCGACAATTGGTTCATGAAGTGACATCCCCTCAAGCCTTCGAAGGGTTAAGGCTTACAGGACGCCGTCCACGACGACCTGCCGCAACACTCGCCGTGCCGGATCATAATGTTCCCACTACGGACCGGCGGCTTGGGATCGCCGATCAAGTGAGCGCCCTTCAGATCCAAACGCTCGATGACAACTGCAAGGATTTCGGCATCACCCTTTTCAACATGAGCGACATACGCCAGGGTATCGTTCATGTCATCGGCCCGGAACAGGGCTTCACCCTTCCTGGTACAACGATCGTCTGTGGCGACTCCCACACCTCCACCCATGGGGCATTTGGCGCCCTGGCCTTCGGCATTGGAACTAGCGAGGTGGAGCACGTATTGGCCACTCAATGTTTGTTGCAGAAGCGTCCCAGGACGATGGAAATGCGCGTTGATGGAAGGCTGTCCGACCGTTGCTCGGCCAAGGATATTATCCTTGCGATTATTGGGAAGATCGGGACAGCCGGGGGGACCGGCTATGTGATTGAATATACCGGCCCCGCTATTCGTTCCCTCAGCATGGAGGGTCGTATGACCCTCTGTAATATGTCGATCGAGGGTGGCGCTCGTGCCGGCATGGTCGCCCCTGACGACAAGACAATTGCCTACATCAAGGGCCGGCCGTTAGCGCCAAAGGGAGAACTATTCGCGCAGGCGACTCAGGCATGGCGGCAGCTCAAGACTGATGCTGACGCCAAGTATGATGCAACCGTAACATTGCAGGCAGAACAGATTGCGCCGCAGGTCAGCTGGGGCACCAACCCCGGTATGGTACTTGGTGTGGATCAGAATGTCCCGGATCCTCGAACGATGCCGGACGAGAAAACGAGGAATGCTGCCGAACGGGCATTAGCCTACATGGGGCTTTCACCCAATATGCCGATTACTGATATCACAATCGACAAGGTTTTCATCGGCTCCTGTACGAACTCCCGGATCGAAGATCTTCGGCTCGCCGCCGGCTTCGCGAAGGGCAAGAAGGTCGCAAAAACCGTCCATGCGATGGTGGTTCCTGGATCGGGGCTCATCAAGCAACAGGCGGAGACTGAAGGACTGGACCGGGTGTTCCTCGATGCAGGGTTTGAGTGGCGCGAGGCTGGGTGCAGCATGTGTCTTGCGATGAATGCCGATGTGCTGAAGCCGGGTGAGCGCTGTGCCTCTACGAGCAATCGGAATTTCGAGGGCCGCCAGGGAGCCGGAGGTCGCACCCACCTGGTGTCGCCTGCCATGGCAGTTGCCGCGGCCATTGAAGGCCACTTTGTTGATATCCGACATTGGAGCTGAATCCGCAATGGAACCTTTCACGACACTAACCGGTCTCGTCGCTCCCCTGGATCGCGTGAACGTCGATACTGATCAGGTGATTCCGAAGCAATTTCTAAAGACCATCAAGCGCACCGGGCTGCGCGAAGGTCTGTTCTTTGATTGGCGAAAACGAAAAGACGGCTCGCCTGATCCATCGTTCTTTTTGAACCAGTCACGGTATCAGGGCGCAACGATCCTCTTAACCAGAGACAATTTCGGCTGTGGCTCCTCGCGTGAGCATGCGCCTTGGGCTCTCCTGGATCAAGGGTTCCGGTGCCTCATTGCTCCCGGCTTTGCTGACATTTTCTACAACAATTGTTTTCAGAACGGCATCCTCCCTGTGGTGTTGAGAGCTGAAGAGGTGCAGCAGCTCATGAAGGACGTGATCGACACCGACGGTTACCGTCTCACGGTAGACCTGTACCAGCAAACAATGACCACTCCGAAGGGAACCACCTATCGCTTCGAGATCGACCCCTTCCGCAAAGACTGTCTCTATCGAGGGCTTGATGCGATCGGTCTCACCCTCCAACATGAAGGCGCAATCAAAACCTATGAAATTCGACGAAAGGCTGAAGCGCCGTGGCTGTTCAGTGACGTTCATTCGTAAATGAGGAGATCTTGGTGAAGGTGGTTTTGGTGCTCCTTTTCTTTGTAGGCGCTGCCTACTTGATCGTCGTGTTCAACTGGACCTATTCGGATGGAGACCGGGCTGGGTACATCCAACAATTTTCTACGAGAGGCTGGTTGTGTAAGACACATGAAGGGGAGTTGGCAATGACGACCGTGCCGGGAACGGCGCCCGTTCTCTGGCAATTTACGATCTGGAACGATAACGTCGCTGTGGAATTATCGGAAGTGATGGGGAAACGGGTGATCTTGCATTACAAAGAGTATCGCCATATTCCAACCAACTGCTTCGGTGAGACCGCCTATTTCGTGGATAAGGTGGAAGTTCAGGAAGAGTAGCCTGCCTCGCCATCTACAACCATTTCTTTCGACGGAACCCGATCAGCATAGCGGTTGCCACAATTCCCATTAAGCCCAACGCCATCGCGTAACCCCAGGGCCATTTCAACTCCGGCATATGCTCAAAATTCATGCCGTAGATGCCCGCAATAAAGGTGAGTGGCATGAAAATCGTCGTGATCACCGTCAGGACACGCATGACGGCGTTCAGCCGATAGCTGACACTTGATAGGTAAATATCGAGACTCGCGGAGACCATTTCTCGCAACGTCTCGATGGTGTCGACGATCTGCACCACATGGTCGTAGACGTCTCGAAAAAATACCTTGGTGGGTTCATGCAAAAATGGACAGTCCGATCGAGACAGGTTGTTGATCGCTTCCCGCAGGGGCCAAACGGCGCGCCGCACGAACAGGAGCTGCTGTTTGAGCGCATGAATGTCTTTGAGTGTATCCGGCTTCGGATCGGCTATCACGCGCTCTTGCAGCAACTCAATCCGCTCCCCGAGCATTTCGAGAACAGCGAAATATCGGTCGACCACGGCATCAACGAGTGCATGGAGCAGATAGTCCGATCCACTTTGACGAAGCCGCCCCTTACCACTTCGGAGGCGATCCCTCACCGGTTGAAAAACATCGGTTCCATTCTCTTGGAACGAGAGGACGTAGTTTCGCCCAAGGACGAAACTGACTTGTTCGACCAGTATGTCTCCGCGGTCGGAGGTCGTGAGCATCTTCATGACAAGAAAGAAATATGCCTCATAGTCATCGAGCTTGGGGCGCTGATCGGTATTCGCGATGTCTTCCAGCAGAAGCGGGTGGAGATTGAACTGTTTCCCGAAGGCTTCCAGGATGTCGATCTTGTGCACGCCGCCGACATCGACCCAGGTGACCGTTTCGTCGGCAGGCAGTCGAAGCTCCTTCGCGTCTTTGACGACCTGTTCTTCGCATCGGGTACCGGCATAATTGAACAGGGTCATCGTCACGGCCTCGGTTCGCGTCTCGCCGATGTGGACGAGCGTTCCGGGCGACAGTCCCGACTTCCTTGACCGTTTCTGGATCAATTTCATGATATCGTGCTTGTACGATGATTCTATGACCAGGTCAAGCCGGCACAGGGTCGTTGCTTTTCATCTGGCACCGAGGCTGCTACTCTTCCGTCATGGCATGGGACTACGAACGTGACGTTCTCATCGATGTGATCCGGAAGGCTGGAGAGGAAGCCTTGCGGTTGATGGTCGAGGGATTTGAGACGATTCAGAAGCCTGACCACTCGCCGGTGACCTCGGCGGACCTGGCCGTGAATCGGATTCTCCTATCTCGCCTACAGTCGGCCTTTCCTCTGGATGGTTGGCTGTCGGAGGAATCGCCGGATGATCTGGAAAGGCTCCGTAAAACCAGGGTCTGGGTCGTCGATCCGATAGATGGGACGAAGGCCTTCATCAGTGGGGAACCGGAGTTCTGCATCTCCGTCGCCCTCGTTGAACGGGGCCAACCTGTCGTGGCAGCCATCTTCAACCCCTCGACTGACGAGTTATTCACGGCCACACGAGGTGGAGGTCTTCATCTCAATGACAAGCAGGTTACCTCACCAGGACTGTGGGAAGACCAGCTCCCGATCGTGGCACTCAGCCCATGGGAGCTCCAAATCGGTCGCTTCGCATCACTTGAGCCGTATGCCAACAGCCGTACCATACGTTCAATCGCCTGGGCCATCGCCCTCACTGCGAGCGGGCGCATTCATGCCGCCGCGACGCTCGAACCGGAAAATGAATGGGATGTTGCGGCGGGAACTCTTCTCATCGCCGAAGCGGATGGAACCATCTCCGATGGCCGCGGGCATAACCTGACCTTTAACCGGCCCGAGCCTCGGTATCGCGGAATCATCGCGACCAGCCCGCACTGTCCTGATGCCCTCGCACAACAACTCAAGCTCCTCGCTCGGCCGGTCTCTGCAGAGAACGAGCAGCCTTTTTAGAAATCGGCTTGAGTCAGCCGCCGACAGGCTTCATCGAGATCCGACTCAGTCTTCGCATAACTGAAACGGATGAAGTCGGCGCCTTTCCGTCCGGCAAAAAATGCCTCTCCTGGCACACCGGCCACACCGGTCTGCTCCAACAGATGCAGAGCACGAGCTTTCCCTGTGTCGCCTGGAAGTCGAGACACATCCGCCAACACGTAATAGGCGCCTTCTGGGATTGATGGCGTGAGGCCCGCCTTGGTCAGTGCGCCGCAAAATTTGTCGCGCTTATGCTGATATTCTCGAGCCAGGGTTCCATAGAAATCGTCGGGCAATTCTCTGATACCGCGAGCCACGCCCATTTGGAGCGGCGCCGGAGCACAGACGTAGAGGAGATCATTCATCGCGCCGATCGCTTTTGTCCATCGCTGCGCAGCCACACTGTACCCGATGCGCCACCCTGTGACGCTGAACGTCTTGGAGTACCCTCCGACGGTCACAGTCCGTTCGGCCATATCAGGCAAGGAGGCCAGGCTCACATGACGCCGCCCGTCATAGAGAAAGTATTCGTAGATTTCATCCGTCATGACGAATAGATCGTGCCGGCAGGCATAATCAGCCAGCGCCTCAAGTTCCGTTCTGCTGAATATCTTGCCTGATGGGTTGCCGGGCGAATTGACGATAATGGCCTTCGTATTCGACGTCAGGACCTGCTCGAGCTCGGTCAGGGAATACGTCCATGCCGGCGGCTGCATTTTGACGACTACAGGAACGGCTTCGACGGCCACGAGTGCGCTGACATGGTATTGATAGTACGGCTCAAACAGGATGACTTCGTCTCCGGGGTTGAGGAGTGCCGCGCAGGCACAGTGAAAGGCGCCGGTGGCCCCGGCGCTGACGGTGATCTGTGTTTCTGGATCGGCTCTAATATCGTTATAGTGCACCAGCTTGTCGGCTATTGCTTCGCGTAACTCCCCTAACCCATCGAAGCGGGTGTAGACATTGTGACCATCCCTGATGCCTTTCTCTGCCCCTTCGAGAACGATCGAAGGGACCGGTGTGTCACAGACTCCTTGTGCCATATTGAGGCCCTTCACGCTCGCACAAGCCTGTGTCATCGCTCGAATCTCGGATTGGGCGAGGTCCACCATCCGCCGACTGACCGTTCGCATCACCAAACTCCTTCTTGAGCCTTCCTGGCTCGGTGTCCTTTGTGGCAGAGGATTATGACCACGTCAAGACGGGTCACGATTCTGAGCGCGATAGGAGGCGACGCAATGCAGCAACAGCGGCCGACTGGAGAGCGCCTCGAAGTGCTTGTGCGGCTGGGCGAGCCGCACGAACAGCGTCCATCAATTGTAGACCAGCGCCACCATCCGTGCCATGAGCCGGCAGCGCGCAAGATCCTGCGTCGTAAAGCCGCCCCAGCCCCATTGATGCTTCAGCTCGTCGAAGGTGCGTTCGGCATCGGCCCGATCGCGATAGAGCTGGGCGAGTGCGAGGATCTCGTATGGGGTCGAGGTGACCCGCACGTCGCTCTCAATGAAGGCGAGCAGCTCCTGATCGTCGTCCTTCCCGGTGAGCAGCATCTCGCCGGTGAGTGCTCGGCGCAGTACGATGACGCGCCGGGTCCGGCTCCAGCCTGACAGCAGCAGCGTATCTTCGACCCCTTCCCATCCTTGACCTGCCTCTTCCCACGCGGTGGAGCGGAACCACGTTTTGATGAGGGCCTTCACGTTCTTCGACGAGTCTCGACACGCCCAACAACTCGGGGTGAATCCCGTCATAGCGAATCGCCGTGATATGCGCATACCGATGGTGGCCGGCCAGGATCGACAGCAGCAAGGTCGCGAGCAGCGCGCGTTTATCCGACGCGTGGGTGCTCTGGTAGGCCAGCGGGCAATCGGCCACCCACGCCTCGAATACGCCGCTCACTTTGAGAAATTCGATGAAGAATGGCAACTGGCCGAGCGGCGTGACGGCTGCGGCCGGATCCCACTCGACGTGGATTCGCCCCCCCCCGAACGTACCGAGTGCGATCGCCCCGTTCGGTCCTGCCAAGGCCTTGCGTGGTGCTTCACCCATTGGGTGACTCCCTTCGTACCAGGCAATGTGCTGCCTATCCGCTGCCAGCAAGGCTATCCCGGAGCAGGCCGATGCTTCAACTGCCGTTTATGGGTTCAAAGGCGGATGTAGAGGGGGTAAACGGATTTCATCGCGCTCAGGGCGTTATAGCTAAGCCTACAGTTACTGATAGACACGGGGTGCACGTCTGGGCGATCCTGTGCGCATGAGATGCTCAGTAGATGTGCGCCAACGGGTGGTGGATTTTGTACGACGTGGTGGCAGCAAGGCGGAGGCGGCTCCAGGTGGGCGAGGCGAGCGTGTACCGGTGGCTCAAACCCGGTGGGCTGACACATAAGCGCCCTGGGCCCAAAACTGCTCACAAACTGGATTGGGAGGCCATGCGGCGTCATGTTACCACACATGAGGACCTGACACAGGCGGAAGCGGCTCGGCATTTCGGGGTCTCGCGCCATTGCATCTGGCACGCGCTCCACAAGATGGGATGGACCCGGAAAAAAAACGACCGGCTACAAAGAACGTAGCCCGCTGCAACGAAGAAGGTTTCTGCGTCTTCGGGAGCGGTACATTCGTCGCGGCCTGCAGCTCGTGCCTGTCGATGAGTGCGGCTTCGCGCCTTCCGTGACTCGCCGCTATGGGTATGCACCCAGGGGACAGCGCGTGTACGGCCTGACGTCAGGGCATAGAAGACCTCGCACCTCGCAGATCGCCGCCCGCATCGGGCCAGATTTTGCAGAACCCTGCCTCTTCGAAGGCACGTGCGATGCCGCGGTGTTCAACGCCTGGCTCAAAACAAGGCTGTGCCCGCGGCTGACCCGCGAGCACCTGATCATCATGGACAACGCGGCCTTTCACAAATCTTCGGAAACGGCGCAACTCATCGAGCATACCGGCGCCACGCTGCTGTTTTTGCCACCCTATTCGCCCGACCTGAACCCCATCGAGCACGACTTCGCCGCGCTCAAGAAACACCGGGAATATCAGGAAACCGCTTCCATCGACCAGATTGTGAAGGCCTATCAATGATTATCGGCTTGGCCATAGAGCTTCGGTAGAGGTGAGTCGGCATGATTGATTCGTATCCTCGCATCCACGATGCGGCAGCCTTGGCCCGGTGGAAGGGCGAAGATCGGATTCAAGTCGAGCCCGCTGATCTCCGGAATTTCTTCAACGAGACGAGATACCCGCAGCAACGTCTCTTCCAAGGCTTCAAGATCGGCCGATGGATGTCCTCGATAGCCGGTAAGCAGCCGATAGCCTTTGATTCCACGGATCATCTCTACGGCGTCACGGTCGGTGAGCGGCGTGATGCGGAACTGGACATCGCCAAGAATCTCTACGTGGATCCCACCGAGACCGAACGCGATCAAGGGGCCGAATAGGGGATCGTCAGTGACTCCGATCATCACTTCCACGCCACCGGTGACCATCGGCTGCACGAGTGCTCCTTCCATGGCATCGAGCCGGCCGGTCTCGGCGAGTCGCGTTTTCATCGAGTCAAACGCTCTGCGAACCGCCTCTTCGTTCGTGAGATTCAACTGCACGCCGTCGATCTCAGTTTTGTGCACGATCTGATGTGAGGCTAGTTTGACGGCGACCGGATAGCCGGCCTGCCTTGCCAAGGCTGCTGCTTCGTCGGCCGTCCTCGCCACTCCGCCAGGCTGAACAGGGAGTCTCATCGCACTCAGGACGTTTCGTGTTTCTTCTGTCGTCAACCAGCCGGCTCCGCGGCGCGCAAGACCGGTCGCACAGATTTTTCGTGCGACTGAAAGATCAAGATCATCGAAGTCGGGCACCATCCCAGGCCGTCGTTGCCGCCATTCCACGTAAGAAGCCGCTTTGCTGAGCACCAGTGCAGGGATCTCCGGCAAGTGGTAGGTCGGAATGGTTTCAGTTTGGCAATGAAACGTACGCTCCATATCACCTTCCGCCATCCAACTGAGCAGCACGGGCTTGGCCTCCGCGCCTGCTCTGCGACCCGTATCAATTCCAGCCAGAATGCCGTGGGCGATGCCGGCTGTGTCCGCCACAGTCACGGACACATACAGGATGATCAACGCGTCGACCTCGTCTGCCGAGAGCACGGTTTCGATCGCCTTCGCGTACTGATCCGGTGTGGCCGATGCGATGAGATCCACAGGATTGTTTAGGGCGGCGGCGGCCGGAAGAAAGGAGGCGAGAGACGCTTTGGTCCGGGCCGATAGTTCCGGAACCACCAAGGTGCCTGCCTCACAGGCGTCCGTGCAGAGGATGGCGGGTCCTCCGGCATTCGTGATGATGCCGACTCGGCGTCCAGGCGGGAGCGGTTGAGCCGCGAGTCCGGTTGCCAGCACCAACATGTCATCGAGCGTCTCGGCGCGAATGACACCGGCTTGGCGAAACAACGCTTCAACGGCCACATCACTCGCCGCAAGGGCCGCCGTATGTGAACTGGCGGCACGTCTCCCTGATTGGGTGCGTCCCGCTTTGACTGCAACGATAGGCTTACGGTGACTCACCCTCCGTGCGATGCGGGCGAAGCGGCGAGGGTTGCCGAATGATTCTACGTACAAGAGGATCACATCGGTCGCAGGGTCTTCCTCCCAATATTGGAGGAGATCGTTGGTCGAAACATCGGCCTTATTGCCGACGCTGACGAACGATGAAATGCCGAGCTGGACGCGACGCGCTCCGGCGAGGGTGGCAAGGCCCAACGCGCCGCTTTGCGACGACATCGCTACTCGGCCTTGAGGCGGAAACAGCGAGGTAAAAGTGGCATTGAGCCTGACGGTCGGATCCGTGTTCAATATTCCGAAACAATTGGGGCCGATCATGCGCATGCCGTGCTGTCGGACTTTCGCGACCAACTGCCGCTGAAGGGTCGATCCCTCTGAACCCACTTCCGCGAATCCAGCCGTAATGACGACGCAGGCCCTGATTCCTTTTGCGGCGCACTCATCGATCACAGACGATACGGAGTCTCGCGGGACGGCAATGACGGCAAGCTCGATTGGTTCGGTGATCGCGTGCAATGAGGGGAAGACGTTGATTCCGGCGATTTCGGTCGCGTGAGGGTTCACAGGATATACGGCACCTCGAAACCGATTGGTCGTCAGCGCTTCGAGGAGACGATACCCGATACTTGTTGGATCGCGTGAGGCCCCGATCACCGCTACCGACTGCGGGTGGAAAAACGGTCGGAGGGAGGCGGTCGTGGCGATGCGTTCTCGTACTTCCGCGCGGGCCACAGTGACTTCCGTTGGAATCAGCGACAATTCCACTTCCATATCTTCGCCTTCGTAGCCTTCATGAGTGGCAAACCCCGATTCACGAAAGACTTCTCGCATGGCCAGATTTTCAGCATGGGTTACGGCCCAAAGGTGGGTAAATCCATAGCGGATGGCCGACAGGGCAAGCCGTTCGAGAAGCAGAGTGCCTAGGCCTTTTCCATGGAAAGCATCATCCACGGCCATGGCCACCTCTGCCGTGTGCTCGTCCTTCGCCCAGTAGGAACCTGCGGCAATAATGCGTGGTTCTCCCTCCCATGCTCGTGTCACGATCAACGTGAGCTGGGAACGGGGATTGGAGGAATCACACAGGCTTGCGACAGCGTCGGCTGACGGCATGCTTTCCGAAAAGAACCGGTGACGTCTCGACTCGGGTGACAAGCGGTAGACGAACTGTTGCAACAGCGTCGCATCAGCCGGCTCAGCCGTCCGGATGGCGGCGGTCGTTCCATCGCGCAGGATGAGCGAGCCGGACACGACATGATCGGCCTTCAAAGGCGGAATGTAGAGAGGGCGAACGGATCTCATCATACGTGTATCTAAAACCCCAACCATTGGGGTTTCAGTATCAAAACGAGGCCCAAACTTAGCATCACCGCGCCACCGGTCAGTTTCAACCAACGACCGGCACGTTCCTGCAACTTTCTTCGACTCAACGTGACCACCGCAATCGTCACCATGAGGCTATCATCAAGAATATAGGCCAGGTTATACAACCCGAGATAACCATAGTATTCCCATGTCGGCAACTGCTGCATCGTGAGAATCTGTGTGTAGAGCGCAGGGAATCCGGCTGTACAGAGCAATTCAATCGTATTCACCAGGCAGGCCAGGACAATGACACCTGCTATTGCACCGGTGAGGTGTTCGGCTTGAAGGATGCGCCGGATGTGGGCGTAGAGTCCGGGCTTCGCGGACTCGGGGATACTCAGCGAAATGCCTCGATGGAGAGCAAAGAAATCTTTTACATTCACCACTCCCATGAAGAATGCGATGCCCCCCAGTCCAATTTGCACGGCCCGTGAGAGGCCGATCAGAAGAAACATATTGAGCCAAGCGGCCATGAAGGCGAAGTAGAACAACCCACTCACAGCGACGAATATGCCCGCGATGAGCGCCATCTTCCGTCGATCTCGTAGATTGACCAGCAGCGACAGGAGAAAAAGCAGGACCCACATGGCGCAAGGATTGAAGCCGTCAAGTAGGCCGATGAGAACGGTGAATAGGGGAAGACCCAGCTCGTGAACGCGAAGTCGGCCGAACCATCCCGTCTCAATACCCTCGACAGATGGATGCGAGATGACGCCTGCTGCATTCTGGTCCAGCTTGGCGCGAATCTCAGTTCCAGTCGTGTCGGATGAGTGAAATCCGACGATCACCTCTGTGCCGATGAGAAATGTCGGCACACCGATGGTGGTGATGCCTCGGTCCTTCGCCAATGCTGCCAGTCGCTGCCGTCCAGCCGAGTCCGTAGCGATGTCGTAGAGGGCAATGTGAAGCGACGGGCGCTCACGCCGAAGGTCGTCGAGAAAGACCTTCGCGGCTTCGCAATGGGGACATCCGGCTCGAATGAACACCGCAATGTCCGGGTTCCTTTCCTCAGACCAAGCGCTTGCCCCTCCGCAGAGAAGAATGACGAAGAAATGAGTAGCAAGTCGACGAAGGAACCGCAGCCAAGCTGTACGCTGAGAAGACACCTACTCTAACTGATAATATCCGGTGGTGACACGGATCGGATATACGACAGCACATCCAGCATTTGTTGATCAGTCAGTTTGCCGCGAAAGCTGTGCATGGGGCTGAACAACACTCCGTTCGAAATGGCCACAAGCAGTTCCCAATCCGTCTTCGAACGACTGCTCTGAGATCGAAGGTTGGCCGGCCGGACAATGAGATCCTGGCTGTCCGGGCCATTTCCATCCAGTTTGGCCCCATGGCAACGGAGACACTGTTGCTCATAGACGATCTGTCCGGTTTTCGAATCCCCTCGGATCACTTGAGCAAAGACGACCGAGGTCAGCGCGGATATGAGCATGAACGCAGCGATCAGTATCTTTTCCATGTTCAATCCTTTCATCTCAAGACGAGGACCGGACAAGTCACGTGATGCACGACGGCATGGGACACACTCCCCAAGAGGAAACGAGAAATCCCCTTGCGCCCATGGGAGGTCACGACCACCAAATCCCTACCCTTCGCCTCCTGTTCAATCACCGATGCCGGATTACCCGTGGCGACCTTCGTGCTCACCGTATAGCGAGGGTTGAAGAGTTTGGCGGCGGTCGAATTGACGAGTTCCTCCGCATAGCGCTCCGCGCCCTCCCACCATGTTCCGGTTCCCAGCGCGTCATATGGATCGTTTACTCCGATCGGAGTGAGGGCATGAAGCACACAGAGCTCCGTGGGATCGGCAAAGGGATGTTGTGTAAGCCATTTCGCGATTCGGTCGGCGTCGTCTCGGTCCTCGATCGCGACGAGCACCCGCTGAACCTTGCGAGCAGCTCCTCGCACGATCAGGACAGGTCTGGAGCCATGGAGAAGCACACGATGAGACACGCTTCCAAGCACAACCTCGGAAAGACGACTTCGTCCACGCACGCCTACGACAATCAAGTCGGCTGAGAGGTTGTCGGCGCTGTCGAGGATGAGCTGAGCGGGACTGCCGATTTCGTTCACCTTCCTGATCGGCGTCACCTCGGCCGGTACCATAGCTGCGGCGCGTTCCAGTAGTTGGCGTCCCGAATCGACCATCGCATTGCGGAAATCGTCGTACCCTTGCACGTTGCTCGCTTGGGCCACGAACGGATGCTTCAAAATCCCCAAATCGACGCCATGGACTATTGTGACGTCGGTCGGATGATAGAGTTGAAACGTCTGGGTGACTGCAGCGAACGCCTGATCCGACCAATCGACGCCGATGACGACTCTCATGGCATGATCCTCCCAGCCCAAGCGCTATACGGAGGACCGCGACCTCTCGCGCATCCCTTCCTCTGCCAAGTTCAAGTACTCCACCACATCGTGATCGCTGACCTGAGCAAAGTCGATATAGTGGGTACCCACAGCCAAAAACGGGTCCGGTGTGACAAGGACGACTAACTCATCCACTTGCGTGCGGGCCTCTCGGATGGTCTCTACCGGACCAACCGGAATGGCTCCAATCAGGCGGCCTGGTTTGAGATGTCTGATGGATTGAACGGACGCAAAGAACGTGGACCCGGTCGCGATTCCATCATCCACGAGAATCACGATACGGTCGGTGAGCGTGGGTAATCGCCGGCCTTGTCGATAGAGGTGCTCCCGCCGAACGATCTCCTGCTGCTGCACCTGAATAGACGTCTGGATGTCAGGTCGTGAGAGGTGAAACGCGGCCATCGCCTCGGGATTCAAGAACACAGTCCCTGTCTCTGCCACCGCCCCTAATGCATACTCGGGATTATCAGGTGCTCCCAGCTTTCGAGCGATAAAGACGTCCAACGGAAGATGCAGTCCTACGCTCAGTTGATACCCGACTGCCACACCGCCGCTTGGAAGCGCTAAGATAATGGCTGCCGGCTCGTCACGATACCGAATCAATCGTTCGACGAGCCGCCGACCCGCTTCTTCGCGATTCCTAAATGCCATGTGTCTCTTTTCCACTCATTGAAGTTCATAGGCCTACATCAAACCGCTTGTTACGCTCACTCCGATCAAGAACATCGTCAAAACGATCAGGATGGCCGTGAGGAGCAGGTGGTGCTGCGGCCTTGCCTCATTCTGATTCCAATGGACTTCCCATGGAATTTCGAGGTAACGCGGATGACGAAACATAATGCCCTCCTTTTCCCGATGAAAGCCGGGGGTTGAAGGTTCAGGCAACTTTCACTTCGATCGCTTTGGGCTTGGCCTTCTCCGACTTTGGAAGATGGACTTTCAACACGCCATCTTTGTATTCGGCATTGACCTTGGACCCATCGGCGTCTTCGGGAAGGACAAAGCTCCGCATAAAGCTGCCGTACGCCCGTTCCACGCGATGATACTTCTTGCCCTTTTCTTCCTTCTCGTATTTCCGTTCGCCGCTGATGGCAAGGACATCGTCATGGACGTTGATCTTGATCTCTTCTTTCGTCATTTCGGGCACTTCCGCTTTGATGACATACTCCTTCTCGTCTTCCAAGATATCCACCAGCGGCGACCACTCCGCGACAGTGATGGCTTCCTTCTTGTCCCCGGTAGAAACCGGTGTACGACCGAAGAAGCTTGAGAGTCGTTTCTCCATCTCTTCGAGTTCCTTGAACGGGTTCCATCGAGTCGTCGGTTCCCATCTTGTCAATCCGCTCATAACCAGTGCCTCCTTCTTCTGTAGTTTCTGAAGCCTGTCGTCAATCCGATGCCGCTGCATCGATGGTGCCAAGATCTCACGCTCGTACAGGGCCCTCTTGAAAACCGATACGTGAGATGGTTGGTGCACGTCTCGCTCCCATGGAAAGGAGCGGGATCTGTGGCATTACGGGTCAAGTACTTGGGGACATCTGTTGCTTCTTTCTACATCACTGAGAGTGAACTTGTTCAAAGTCTTCCCGACCATTTCAACAATAGATCTTCCTAAGACCATATCGCTGCTTCATTCGGCGAAGATCAAATCACACGAGAAACAAAACGAGAGCGGAGGTAGGTCCAGAGAGCTGCTTGTGAAAGGTGGAGGTCTTGGAGGGGTTTTAGGCTTCCCGCTCCGTACCGGCGGGCTTGCTCACCACCCCCACACTTGACCTCGATTCTCTCGACTGTTCCTCTCACCGAGGCCTCCGCTCACTTCTAAGGTAACCGTCTTCTATGAATAATCAATAGCCGATCGTCTGATCACCGACGCCTGTGTTGTGATCTGCACGAGAGCTGTTTGACAGCGCCATGGTTTGCACGGCTGACAGATCGTTCCTATCTTTTTGAGAGCGATGAGCAACGGATGTGCCGCAATCAGCGACGCTCAAGAACCATTTGAAGATAATGAGGGTGAGGCTGTCTTCGTTGCAAGCAGGATGGGCACTCAACAGCGTGTTAAGGATAAAGTCCTCAATACTGTGCGAGAGGCGGGGTATTGGATTGCAACAGTAGGTGATTTGATCATCATGTTGGCGTTTCAATTGTACGGACTCCTCACTAAGCAAGCCCTTCAGCGGCGCGCTGCTCTTGCTAGGCGTTTACCCGAGGGTCTACCATTGTACCCCCTGCCATGACGTCGAAAACGATCAAGAAGGCATCATTAACCAAGAGAAAGTCACCCAGGCGCGCGCGAACGACCGGCACAACCTCGCGGTCTGGTCTCGTACCGCCGTCTGTAGAAGAGCTGTTTGCCAAGGCCTTCCGTTTGAGTCCGCACCCGATCGGGATTATCGAGATGGAAACGGGGCGCTGTCTCGGAGTCAACGACGCCTGTCTAGAGATCTTTGGGTTTCAACGGCACGAGGTCATCGGGAAAACGACGCTGATGTTGGGGATTTGGCCTGATCCTCAAGAGCGGGTCCGGCTCATCGATCGGTTGAGGGCTGAAGGAAAAGTCCGAAATCTCGAAGTGTCCATGCGAGTGAGAGATGGAGCACTGCGCCGATTTATTATTTCAACTGACTGGATCACGCTCAGGGGAAACCGGTGCCTATTGACGATCGACAACGATATCACCGAGCGCAAGCAGGCGGAAGAGGCACTCCATCAGAAGCAACTTGAGTTACAGCAGTCACAAGCACAACTCCAAGACCTAGCGTCAAAGCTCCTCACGGCACAGGATAGTGAGCGTCAGCGGATCGCGCGCGACCTGCACGATGATTTCAGCCAGCGGCTGGTCGCCCTGACGCTCGATCTAGCGGCACTCGATCGCCAGCCCTCGCTCTCGCCAGAGTCGCTCGGCAAAGCCCTGGAGCCGGTGCGCGAAGAACTGGCTCAGCTCTCCGATGACCTGCGCCGGTTAGCCCATCGTCTGCACCCGTCCTTGTTGAAACATGCAGGACTCCGGGCGGCACTTGAAGAACATATTCAGCAGGCCATGAAACGAACGGAGCTGCGCATTACGCTGAAAGTCGGCAACGTGCCCGAGTCGCTCCCGCTCGACAGCGCGACCTGCCTGTTCCGGGTGTGTCAGGAAAGTCTTCAGAATGTGGTGAAGCATGCGAATGCAACGGAAGTCCTCGTCAAATTGAGCGGCTCGTCGAAGGGGATCGGCCTCTCGGTGACGGACAATGGAAGGGGCTTCGATCTCCATGTGTCAGCGGTCATGCAATAATCCCCAGATGTGGTCAATGAATTCTCCCCACCCTCTCACCGAAGGAGGGATGTGATGGAACTTGACGATAGCAAGGAGACAACGATCATACCGTCCCAGGTAGACCACACTCGGGAGGTATGTATGGTGGATCAAGAGCGGTGGGCGGAGATTCGACGGTTGCGTCATGAAGAGCGGGGATCCATTTCAGGGATTGCGCGGCGGTTGGACCTGGATCGGAAGACCGTGCGGCGCAGTCTGCAGCAGACGACGTGGCAACCCTATCGCCGAGCGGCGATGACGGAGACGCTGCTGACCGCCCATGCCGACTTTGTGCGGACCCGTGCGTCGCAGGTTAATTATTCGGCGCGGATTCTCTATCAGGAACTGCGAGCGAGCCACGAGTACATCGGCAGTTATGAGACGGTGAAGCGAGGGGTGGCGCCGCTGCGTGAGGGTCAGCTGCAGGCGGAGCGGGCCCTCCTCCGCTTTGAGACACCGCCGGGCCAGCAGAGTCAGATTGATTGGGGCCAAGCCACCGTGCCCTTCCGCGCCGGCCCGACGGTGGTGCACGTGTTCGTGTTGACGTTGGGGTTCAGCCGACGTGGGTTCTATTACGCCTGTGCCGATGAGCGGCTGGCGCAGTTTCTCGAGGCCCATGAACGGGCTTTTGCGCATTTCGGTGGCCACACGCGAGAGCATCTGTATGACCGACCGCGAACCGTCTGTTATGCGGATGAGACGGGGCGGCGGCTCTGGAATCCCACCTTCAAAGCCTTCGCCGACTATTGGGGCTTTGAGCCGCGCGTGTGTCGGCCCTATCGGGCCCAGACCAAGGGTAAGGTCGAATCCGGCGTGAAATATCTGAAACGGAACTTTCTGCCGGGACGAACGTTTGTCGATCTGGTGGACTTTCAAACCCAACTTGACGAATGGACCGCGACAATTGCCGACCGCCGCATCCATGGCACGACGCATGAGGAGCCACTCGTCCGGTTTGCGCGAGAACGCAACCACCTGGTCCCGCTGGCGGACCAGCGCGCCTTCCAGCAGGAGGCGCGCGTCTCACGGATCGTGGCCGAGGACTATTTGGTCAGCCTGGCGACGAACCGCTACTCCGTGCCCTTCCGGCTCATTGGTCAGCGGGTTGAAGTGCAACGACGGGGGGACACGGTCCACATCTTTCACCGTGACCAAGAGATCGCGACGCACCCGGTGCTCCCGGGCCAGCACCAATTCCGAATCCAGCCCGAGCACGGCCCTGGAGCCAGTGCGCGTCTCGCCCGCCACCGTCGGTCCACGGTGAGCGATCGGTCCCCTCGCCCCGATGCCTTGCCGGAGGTCGAAGTGCGGGATCTGGCCTGGTACGAGGCGGTGTGTGAGCGCACGGCGTCGCAGGAGGGGCGGCCATGAACGCGGCGCAACTGGAACGGCTCCGTGACCAACTCACGCGCCTACGGCTCTTGAAGAGTCGGGAGCGGCTGGAGGCCCTCTTACAAGAAGCGGCCGTCAAGGAGCTGCCCTATGCCGACTTCCTCGACCAGGTGCTCGGCGAAGAAGTCGCGTCCAAGACCGCGAAGAACATTGCGATGCGGACGAGTTTGGCGCGATTTCCATTCGTCAAGAGTCTGGAGGTCTTCGACTTCAGCTACCAGCCTTCGTTGGATAAGAAGCAGATTCAGCAGGTGGCGACCTGCCACTTCATCGAGCACGGCGAGAATGTCGTGATCTTGGGGCCGCCCGGTGTGGGCAAAAGCCACCTGGCCATCGGGCTAGGGCTGCAAGCCATTGCCCAGGGCTATCGGGTGTTGTTCACGACAGCCGCCGCCATGATCGCTACGCTGACTCGGGCGCTCACGGAGAATCGGCTGGAGGACAAGCTGAAGCTCTATACCATTCCCCGGTTGCTGATCATTGATGAGATCGGCTATCTGCCCATTGACCGCACCGGGGCCAACTTGTTCTTTCAGCTCATCTCACGCCGCTATGAGAAGGGGCCGATGATTTTGACCAGTAACCAGAGTTTCGGGGCTTGGGGCGAGGTGTTTGGCGACCGGGTGCTGGCGACTGCGATCCTGGATCGGGTGCTCCACCACGCGATCACCATCAACATCCGGGGCCATTCCTACCGGCTGAAGGAGAAACTCAAAGCCGGACTTGTGCGGGTCGAAGAAGCGTCAACGACAACCTAACGGGGTGGGGAATTTTCGATGACCATAACTGGGGCAATTTGGATGACCCTTGACACTCCATGACGAAAGCAATCACCAGAAGGGACTGGGGCTGACCAGCATGCGGGAACGGCTGCGGTTGGTGAACGGATTTCTCAACATCCATTCCAGGCCGGCGGATAGAACAAAGGTCTGTGCCTGGATTCCCTTCCTGGAGAATAGGCCTTGACTCGTCCTCGCATCCTCATGGCGGATGACCATTCGCTCGTGCTGGCCGGTCTCCGAAGACTGGTTGAAGAGCTAGGAGACGTGGTCGGCACCGTCGAAGATGGCCGAGCCTTGATCGAGCAGGCGCAAAGGCTGCGGCCGGACATTATTCTCTTGGACATTTCCATGCCGCTGCTCAACGGCCTGGACGCAGCGCGACAGCTCACGAAACTGGTGCCGGATAGCAAGCTGATTTTCGTGACCATGCATGCCACACCCACCTACGTGACCCAGGCCTTTGAGGCAGGGGCGGCAGGCTATTTGGTCAAACAGTCTGCGGCGGAGGAGCTCACGCGGGCCATCGAGGCGGTTCGACGAGGTCAGCACTACATGACACCGTTCGTGACCAAGGATACGGTAGGGATGACGCTCCATCCATCCCGGAGGCCTGTCTGTAAACAACCAGTGACCGCCCTCACACCGCGCCAGCGGGAAGTGCTGCAACACATCGCAGAGGGGAAAAGCACCAAGTCGATCGCCTCACTCTTGCACATCTCCGTCAAGACCGTTGAATTCCATAGGACGCGCCTTATGGAGGAGCTGAATCTCCATTCGGTTGCCGAGCTTACCAGGTATGCCGTGAGCGCAGGCTTGGTGAGTCTCTGAACAGCTCCATCGTTCGTCACGTTTCGATGCACTCACCTCAGCAATATTTCATCACGCATCTAGGCTTTGCCTAGTACCCCTCCTCGATACGGTCATTTACGATGCACCGTATGGGACGTGGACTTCCTAAAGAGTGAGGTGTCCTATGACGCTCGCGGCGATCATTGTGCGCGTGCACTGTGTGTTGGAGCAGCTCGGTACCGATTGTTCCATGGAAGAGTTGGTGACCCTCTGTCCTGAGCTCACGTGGAACCAAGTGTTCCTCGCGATCGATTACTTGAGTCGAAGCGGGCAGATTCGTATGATCCTGGCCGGCGACAAGACTTATAGGGTGAAGGTCTATCACGTCGTCACAGGCGCGACCATTCCTGCGTCACCAGCTCCCTAGTAAATATTTCTACAAGCGACTCGGGAGTCCACTAGGTCGTTAATAGCGAGGATTGTGCTAAGATGCACCAATTTCACAGTCTCACGAGATAGTGGCGGGCGTATCTCGATCAAATAACCTCCCCAAGTGTCGGGAGCCTATGAGCCTCGAAGGAGTGGAGGAGTCTATGGAAACCCAGATGATTCAAGAAACCGGTTGGAAGCCCAACCGCACCGGTGCGAACGTGTATTGCACACACCAACGACTCATTGACGACGTCCTGACCAGGGGTGGCAAGCGGACCGGCAAGGTTCGATGTCTTGAGTGTAGGGCCATCTTCGACGATCCCTACCAAGGTTTGAAGTGACGTGACCGGGTGAACGCAGGATACTTGCCGCGCTCGTGTGGTGCATCCTTCCAAGAGGATGCATCTGACATAAGCGATACCTAGAGCGTGGCTTGGGCGGTATTCAGCCACAGGATTTCCTACAGCATTACCGCGAAGTGCCCACCCATAAAAGGGAGTCTCTGCGTCTCGGCTGCTGACCGGGGCGGCACACATTCACACAGGCATCATGTTCAATGATGCCTGGAGCCGTCATTTCCGCCGACGAGCGTGATTGGCATCCAAGATGCGCGAGGAGCTTCTCCGTTCCAAGATAACCGGAGAACCCATGAACAAGAAGAGAGAGGACACATGGAAGTCATCATTCGTTCTCCGGGTGGCCAGCTAGAAGAGGTAGTGATCGAGTGTCCAGACCTGACCTGGAACCAGGTGTTTTGTGAGTTAGACCGCATGAACCGCGCAGGACAAGTCCGACTGACGACGAAAGGTCCTGGCCTCTATGCGTTGTCGAACACAACCACGTCCAACCCCTCATAATAAAACACGAAAGGAGAGATGGCATCATGCAACCACAGGCCGCAAAAGAACCCAAAAGACGGAAGAGCTCTGAATCTATTCAAAGTGGGGGGGCGGCTGTGTCTCAGAAGGAACCGGTCCATAGCCAATCGGTTTCTTCTCGCGATGATGTACAAGCTCGCATCACCGATCGCGCTTATGAACTCTACGCCGAGCGTGGCTACCGGCAGGGCTATGCTCTCGATGATTGGTTGGAGGCTGAGCGGGAAATCCTCCGTCTCGCCTGCAACGCCTAGTTAGTCGTGAGGCAGCAATCGAAGGACGGCAAGGGACCGCGCCTCGATCTCGTAGTGCTTGCCTCCCCTGATGAGGCGGGCCTTCTCGGGATGAAAGCTAGTTGAGGACGTGTCGAACAAGGGCTGCCAGCGCACGCCGCGCTTGTGTGCCGGAAGAGTAAAGGTGAGCGGCCTGTGGTGGGCGTTCAGGAGGATGAGGAGCGTATCGTCGATGATGGGCCGGCCCTTCTCGTCGGTCTCGGCGATCGCGTCACCGGCCAGACGTAAGGCCAGTGACCTGACATATCCAGCGTCCCAGTCCTGGTCGCTCATCTCTTTCCCGTCCGGTCGGAACCAAGCCAGATCCTTGACCATCGACCCGCGAAGGCGGCGGCCCTGGAAAAAACGCCGGCGTCGCAGGACCGGATGTTGTTTGCGGAATGCGATCATGTCGCGAACGAAGGACAGGAGATCGCGCTTGGCCTGGTCCACCTTCCAGTCGTACCAACTGATCTCATTATCCTGGCAGTAAGCGTTGTTATTGCCTTGCTGTGTCCGACTGATCTCGTCGCCCCCGGAGATCATCGGCACACCTTGCGAGAGCAACAGCAACGCCACGAGGTTCCGTTTTTGCCGTTCACGGAGCTGGGTGACGGCAGGATCGCTTGTGGGCCCTTCCGTCCCGCAATTCCAACTGAGATTATCGTCGGTCCCGTCGCGGTTCTCCTCCCGATTGGCTTCATTGTGCTTCGAGTTGTAGGAGACGAGATCGTGCAACGTGAATCCATCGTGCGCGGTGACGAAATTCACGCTGGCGAATGGACGTCTGCCGCTCCCTTCATACAGATCACTGCTGCCCGTCAACCGGTAGGCCAATTCAGCGACCTGGCCCCCGTCCCCTTTGACATAGCGCCGGATGCTGTCGCGATATTTGCCGTTCCACTCGGCCCAGCCGACGGGGAAGTTGCCGACCTGATAGCCCCCCTCGCCGACATCCCACGGTTCGGCGATCAGTTTGACCTGAGACAGAACAGGATCCTGATGCAGGATGTCGAAGAAGGCGCTCAGCCGGTCGACCTCGTGCAGTTCCCGCGCCAGTGCCGACGCAAGATCGAATCGGAAGCCGTCGACGTGCATCTCAATCACCCAGTACCGCAAACTGTCCATGATCAGTTGCAGCGTGCGCGGGTGTCTGACGTTCAATGTGTTCCCGCAACCGGTATAGTCGACGTAATAACGCTCGTCACCGGGCACCAGCTTATAGTAGCAAGCGTTGTCGATGCCTCGAAAACAGAGGGTCGGTCCGAGGTGACTGCCCTCGGCGGTGTGGTTGTAGACGACGTCCAGGATGACCTCGATTCCCGCGCTGTGGAGGGTTTTGACCATCGTCTTGAACTCGCGCACGTGACGTCCCCGCACGGGAGACACGGCATATCGAACATCCGGTGCGAAGAAGCCGAGCGTGTTATACCCCCAATAGTTGGTCAAACCACGATCATCCAAGTTCCGATCGCGGACAAACCGATGCACCGGCATCAACTCGACTGCCGTAATGCCAAGGTCGACCAAGTGATCAAGCACGGCCGGAGTGGTCAGGGCGGCATAGGTCCCGCGCATCCGTTCCGGCACGTCCGGATGCTGAGCTGTGATGCTCTTGACGTGGACCTCATAGATGATGGTTTTTTCCCAGGGTGTTTTGAGCTGGCTGTCCCCCCCCCATGTGAAGGCCGAATCGATCACAACGCACTTGGGCATATTCGCCGCATTGTCGCGATCATCGAATGAGAGGTCGGCTTGAGGGTCGCCGATGCGGTACCCGAACATGGCGTCCGACCAATCGATCCTGCCGGTGATGGATTTGGCATAAGGATCGACCACCATCTTGTTGGGATTGAACCGGTGTCCTTCCTCTGGCTCATATGGGCCCTGCACCCGATAGCCGTAGTGTTGGCCCGGCCAAAGCCCCGGCACATACACATGCCAGATCTGGTCGGTGCGTTCCTCGAGGCGAATCCTATGGGATTCTTTTGGGGCGTCCGGCCCGTCGAAGAGACAGAGTTCCACGGCCGTCGCGTTCTCGGAAAAGAGCGCGAAGTTGATCCCCTCACCGTCCCAGGTCGCCCCAAGGGGGTAGGGGTGTCCAGGCCAGGTTCTCACGGATCGTCGTTCCGTCATCTCGTCTCTTTGTGGCTCGGGGATCCAGCCACCACAGACTAACCTTAATGAACCGGACGCGCTTGCGCAAGTGCGGTTTCTTTACCGTGGACTCAATGTTACGGATCGCTCTTGGATTAAGGAGCCTCGTTCAGGCAAACTGAAAAAGAGGTGGTCTGATGGATTCACAGATCTGCAGCGCGTGGCGACTGGATCTGGGCGCGAACCTCATCGGTCCGTCGGCGGTCCGGTTTCGACTGTGGGCTGCTCGCGCGAAGCATGTCTCCGTGCACGTGCTTGATCGAGGACATCAGCCGATTCCAATGGAGCCGCGCGAGCAGGGCTATTTCGACCTCACGGTCGAGGGTGTACGGGCGGGGGATCGCTACCGGTACGTCTTGGACGGCGAGAAAGCCCTGCCTGATCCGGCCTCGCGGTTCCAGCCCGACGGAGTCCATGAGGCTTCCGCCGTGATCGATCCC
Organism: Nitrospira sp.; assembly: GCA_029194665.1. Taxonomy (NCBI): domain Bacteria; kingdom Pseudomonadati; phylum Nitrospirota; class Nitrospiria; order Nitrospirales; family Nitrospiraceae; genus Nitrospira; species Nitrospira sp. The sequence goes on from JARFXO010000001.1 coordinate 327,069, forward strand.
GATGCGTTTGCTTGGACAGATCGGGGCTGGAGAGGGGTCGCGTTCAAAGACCTGATCATCTACGAACTCCATACCGGAACATTTACACCGACCGGCACATTCGAGGCGATCATCCCTCACCTGGACTATCTCAAGCAGGATGTGGGGATCACGGCCATCGAACTCATGCCGGTCGCGCAGTTTCCGGGCACACGGAACTGGGGCTATGACGGGACCTACCTGTATGCACCTCAGTCAACCTACGGCGGGCCGCAAGGCCTCAAGACACTCGTCGATGCTTGCCATGCCGCCGGGTTAGCAGTGATTCTCGACGTGGTCTACAATCATCTTGGGCCCGAAGGAAACTATCTGGCCGCTTTCGGTCCCTACTTCACCGATCGTTACCGCACACCCTGGGGCGACGCGATCAACTATGATGGAGCCGACAGTGACGAAGTCCGGCACTTCATCATCAGCAATGCGCTGTACTGGGTCACCGAATACCATATTGATGCGCTCCGTCTGGACGCAATCCATGGGATTTACGATTTCAGCGCCACCCATATCCTCCAAGACCTGGCCGCGGCGGTGCACGATCAAGCCGCTCGGCTGGGGCGGCGAATCTTCGTGACGGCGGAAAGTGCGCTCAACGACGCGCGGGTCGTCACGCTTCCCGAGCAGGGGGGGTATGGAATGGATGCTCAATGGAATGACGACTTCCACCACGCACTCCGGACCGTGCTGACGAAGGAACGGGCCGGATACTATCAAGATTACGACGGGCTCAAACATTTTGCGACAGCCTTGCGGGACGGGTTCATCTACTCTGGGCAATATTCCCGGTACCACCGGCGTCGTCACGGAAATTCGTCGACATCCTGTGCTCCGTCGCGCTTCATTGTGTTCTCACAAAACCATGATCAGATCGGGAATCGGGCGATCGGTGACCGCCTGAGCACCCAGGTTCCCTTCACGGCGCTCAAGGTCGCGGCTGCGGCCGTCCTGTTGTCCCCCAACATTCCGTTGCTCTTCATGGGCGAGGAGTCGGGCGAGACGGCGCCGTTCCTTTACTTCATCGATCATGGCGACTCGGCGTTGGTCGAAGCCGTGCGTCGGGGGCGACGGGCGGAATTTGCATCCTTCGCATGGGAGGGGAAGATTCCGGATCCCCAGGATCCTCTCACATACGAACGGTCGCGCGTCAAAATCGACGGTCCGTTGAATCCTTGTCGGGCTGCCATGCTGAAGTGGACCAGGGAGCTGATCAGTCTCAGAAAGGCGATTCCATCACTGGGTGCGGGCGGCGCCGACTCCAGGGATCATGTCCTGGATCATGAAGAAGAAAACGTGTTGGTCGCACATCGTCGGGGAGTACAAGGGCCCGACGCCTTGGTGGTCCTGAGTTTCAACAACGCACCGGTGTCAGTGCTTTTGCGGGAGCCTGAGGGGCGCTGGCTTCTTCGGTTAGAGTCCACGGCACAGGAGTTCGGCGGCGACGGGCAGGAACGCCTTCCACCGGAGCTGGTCATCGTGCCGGCGGGCGTGACCCTTCTTCTTCAGGCCTACACGGTCGCGGTGTTTCTGCGGAATACGTGACGCTCGTACCCTTATGACGGACATGTCCACAAGCGAGCCCTCCGTGCCGGTATCCACGTACCGGCTGCAGCTCAATCGAGCGTTTCCGTTCAAGGCGGCGACCGCGATCGTCCCGTATCTGTCTGCCTTGGGTATTACGGACTGCTATCCCTCGCCTTATTTGAAGGCGACACCTGGTAGTCAGCACGGCTACGATGTGGTGGATCCCACCGCGCTGAATCCTGAACTTGGCACCGAAGACGAGTATCACGAATTCATCCGCTCGCTGCAGGCCCATCAGATGGGCCACCTCCTCGACGTCGTACCGAATCATATGGGAATCGGACGGTCGGCGAATGCCTGGTGGTTGGACGTGCTCGAGAACGGACCCAGCTCGCGCTTTGCGCATCTGTTCGACATCGACTGGCACCCGGTCAAACGAGAATTGGAGAACAAGGTGCTCCTGCCGATCCTCGGCGATCTCTATGGAACGGTCCTGGAGAATCAGGAAATTGCCCTGCTGTACGAGGAGGGACGGTTCTTCATCAAGTACTATGACCATCGGCTGCCTGTCGGGCCGAAATCGGCGGCGATGGTGCTCACGCACCGGCTCGATGAACTGATCGCCGAGGCCGGAGCCTCGTTCCCCCATGTGCAGGAGTTGCAAAGCATCGTGACGGCTCTCCGCAATCTACCCGCCAGCACGGAAACGGATCCGGAGCGTGTGGAGGAGCGGAACCGGGAGCGGGACATCATCAGGCAGCGTCTCGCCACGTTGGTGCGGGACGGAGCGACCATCGCGAGATTTCTCGACGACAACGTCCGGATCTTCAACGGGACGAAGGGCGATCCGCGCAGTTTCGACCTGCTCGATGCCTTGCTCAACGAGCAGGTGTACCGACTGGCCGACTGGCGGGTGGCGGCGGAAGAAATCAACTACCGGCGGTTCTTCGACATCAACGAATTGGCCGCCGTCCGGATGGAGGACGATGCGGTCCTCCAGGTGTCGCACGTGCTGGTGTTCCGGCTTGTGAAAGAGGGTACGGTGACGGGGCTCCGTATTGATCACGTGGACGGCCTTTCTGATCCCGGTCGGTATCTGCGTGAGTGGCAGACGTGGGCTCAGCGCGAGTTCGGCCGTTCTCTGTTCGTCGTGGTGGAAAAGATTCTCGGCAAGGACGAGCCGCTGCCTGAAACCTGGCCGGTCTCCGGCACGACCGGCTACGAATTCCTGAATCTGATCAACGGCCTCTTCGTACAGACGAGCCACGAGCGGGCGATGAACGAGACCTATGTCCGGTTCATCCGCCGCCGCATCTCGTTTGAGGACCTGGTCTATGGATCGAAGAAGCTGATCATGCAGGCATCCATGGCCAGCGAAATCAATGTGCTCGGACACCGATTAAACCAGCTGTCCGAACGAGATCGCCGATCGCGGGACTTCACACTGAACAGCCTCACCAACGCCATCCGCGAGATCATCGCCTGCTTCCCCGTGTACCGGACTTATATCGCGGAGGGTCCCGAGCCTCTGTTGGATCGAGACCGCGCCTATATCCGTTTGGCTGTGGCCAGGGCCAAGCGACGAAACCCCGCACTCAGCGGGCGTGTCTTCGACTTCGTCCGATCACTACTGCTGAAGGAATGGGATGAGCGGACCAGTCAGGATCGCCGGGAACAGCTCCGGTTCGTGATGAAGTTCCAGCAAATGACCAGTCCCGTGACGGCGAAAGGCATTGAAGACACAGCCTACTACCTGTACAACCGGCTGGTGTCGTTGAACGAGGTGGGAGGCCATCCCGAATCGTTCGGCGTGACGGTCGCGACCTTTCAGAAACATCTCCGGGAGCGTCAGGCGCGCTGGCCCTTCTCGCTCTCGGCCACTTCCACCCACGATACGAAGCGGAGTGAGGATGTGCGGGGGCGCATCAATGTGTTGTCGGAGATGCCTCGCGAGTGGCGGACCTGTGTGAATCGGTGGGCGAAGCTCACCCGGAAGTGCAAAGTCGACGTGGAGGGACAACTCGCCCCTGATCGTAATGAAGAGTACTTACTCTACCAAACACTCGTCGGCATCTGGCCCCTCAGCCCCCTCGACGACGCACAGTACCGTGCGTTCTGCGCGAGAGTGCAGGGCTATATGAACAAAGCACTGAGGGAAGGCAAGACCCATACGAGTTGGGTCAATCCCGACCAGGCCTACGAGGACGCGGTGCGGCAATTCGTCGATGAGATCCTCGACCGGGGTAGGCCCAATGCCTTTCTTGACGAATTCCTTCCGTTTCAGCGACGGATCGCTCAGTGGGGGATGTGGAATGCGCTGTCCCAAGTGGTGCTCAAAACAACGGCTCCCGGCATTCCGGATTTCTATCAAGGGTCCGAACTCTGGGATTTCAGCCTCGTCGACCCGGACAATCGTCGACCGGTGGACTATGAAATGCGCGCGGCCATGCTGAACGAGTTGCAGTGCAGTCTCGCGGAGTGCGGCTCAGATCTGCGGCCGTTGGTTCGCACCCTGCTCGCGGAACGCATCGACGGAAGGATCAAGCTCTACACGACGAGGAGTACTCTGCACTTCCGTCGAGACAACCGCTCACTGTTTCATCAGGGGGACTACATCCCGCTCGAGGGTTACGGAACCAAGCAGGAGCATTGTTGCGCGTTTGCCCGTCTCCACCTGGAGCGGGCGGTGGTGACCGTCGTCCCGCGCCTCGTGGTCTCGCTGACCGGCGACGCCATGAGATTTCCGGTCGGATCGGATGTGTGGGGAGACACCTATGTGGCCGTGCCATCCTGGAGGCCGGATTCGGTCTATCGCAATCTCTTCACCGGCGAGAGGCTGTCGACTCAGACGGTCGGTGATCGCCAAATGTTGCCGATGGCGGATGTGCTGCGTGAATTTCCTGTTGCCCTGTTGGAGCGCTTGACGTAGGAGCGGGAGAGCGTCCATGCAGCTTGCATTCACGAGGGTGTGGTGATGACGCGGACGCGATGTTCCTGCCTTGCGCGAGAGGATAGGAGTTCGTACTATGGTCCGACCATCGATCAGATGATAGGCAGGGATTTGTGGCTGGCGACATTCACAGAGTCCTACCGGCAGCTCACCTCCAACGATTGCTCGATGCCTTGAGCGCGGAGGGATATCGAGTTGTCGGGCCCACTGTGCGTGACGGGTCTGTCGTGTGGGAGACGATCCGGTTCGTGTCGGACTTGCCGATAGGCTGGCGTGATCACCAAGAACCAGGTCGCTATCGGCTTGAACAGACTGGATCCCAAGACATCTTCGGTGTCGTTCACGGGCCGCAATCGCTTAAACCGTTCGTCTTTGCGCCGCGCGAGCCTCTCTTGCAAATCAAGCGGAGCAAGGGCGGATTCGCCGCTCATCCAGCGCTTCCCCAGTCAGAAAAAATTGCGGTCATCGGGGCTCGTGCCTGCGATCTTGCCGGACTGGCCATCCAAGATCGGATTTTTCTAAACGATGCCTACCGAGATCTTTGCTACGCGGCTCGCCGTGAAGGACTCTTCGTGATCGCTGTGAATTGCACCAGAACATTGAGCACTTGTTTGTGTGCATCCATGGAGACCGGCCCTCACGCACAAACCGGCTTCGATCTCGCGTTGACGGAAGTGGACGACATGCTGCTGATCGAAGCGGGCAGCGAGGCCGGATCTGGTTTGCTCTTTGATCTCTCCCTATCTCCTGCCCACGAAAACCTAATCGACGAGGCAGCGAGGCATATAGAAGCCTGCGCCCATAGCCAGATCCGCCGACTGGATCACGATCGCTTGCCGCAAGCGCTCTACGATGCCCATGAACATCCACGATGGGAGGATGTCGCTGGGCGCTGCCTCGCTTGCACGAATTGCACGATGGTCTGCCCGACCTGCTTTTGTCATACAGTCGAAGAGACGCCGGACCTTTCGCACCAACAAACCGCACAGGCCAGATTGTGGGATTCCTGCTTCACCCAGGAACATGGCTATATCCACGGCAAGAACATTCGCCCCACGATCAAGGATCGCTACCGGATGTGGCTGACCCATAAGCTCGCCTCATGGATCGATCAATTCGGCATGTCCGGCTGCGTTGGCTGCGGCCGATGCATCACATGGTGCCCGGTCGGAATCGATTTGACGGAGGAGTTGTCGGCTTTGCTGACATCGAGCAGCCGGTCGTCGTGGACCAGCCCACAGGGAGAAGGATCGTAGCCGGCGTGTTGAAGGCTGATGCAATGGTAAACCCCTATGTCATCCATCCGGCGACTATTGTCGAGAAGATTCGGGAAGCCGAAGACATCAACACCTACCGCTTGCAGTTTGTCGACGAGCAGATGCAGCGCCGCTTTCGATTCAAGGCCGGCCAGTTCAATATGGTTTATGTGTTCGGAGTCGGCGAGGTGGCGATTTCCATCGTTTCGGACCCGGATGAGCCGGAGTTTTTGGACCATACCATCCGAGCTGTCGGTCGAATCACCAATGCGATCGCCGGTCTCCAACCGGGGGACACCTTGGGCGTCCGAGGCCCGTTCGGACAAGGTTGGCCGCTGGAGGAGGCGCGCGGTCGCGACGTCGTGATCGTCACAGGCGGCCTGGGTTGCGCTCCGGTGGTAGGGGCCATCGAGTACATCTTCCGTCGGCGAGCGCAATATGGGTCCGTCAAAATCCTGCACGGCGTCAAGACGCCGCACGATCTCCTCTATCGCGAGCGCTTCGATGCATGGCGGCGCTCTCCCGATACAGAGGTGTTGCTGACCAGCGACCAACCGGACAAGAGTTGGAGGTATCACATCGGCGTGGTGACAGAACTGTTCGAGCTGGTATCGATCGACCCGCGGAAGACCATCGTCCTGCTGTGCGGACCTGAGATCATGATGCGTCTGGGCGTGCCAATCCTCATGAGGCGCGGTATTTCGGAGACGGCTGTCTATGTCTCGCTGGAACGCCATATGGAGTGTGGGATCGGCCTCTGCGGCCATTGCCAGTTGGGTCCGTACTTTGTATGCAAAGACGGTCCGGTCATGCGGTATGACCGAGTCGAGCCCTGGTTAGGGCGGGCAGGAGTGTGAGGCGAAGCGATGTTCGACCCTGATGAGCGACAGCGGCCAAGACTGGCCGTAGTCAAGTTCGCTTCCTGCGATGGGTGCCAGCTCAGCATCTTGAATCTTGAGGAAGACCTGCTTGCTTTAGGTCGGATGCTGGACATCGCTTATTTCCCTGAGGCTTCCAGCGACATGAGGCCGGGCCCGTATGATATCGCTCTGGTGGAAGGATCGATCACGACCGCTGAGGACGCCCATCGCATTCTCGCCTTGAGACAACAGACGAAGGTGTTGATCACGATCGGAGCCTGTGCGACGGCAGGCGGCATTCAAGCATTGCGGAACTGGGCCGATGTCGAATCGTTCAAGCGCGCAGTCTATCCGAGCCCCGCATATATACAGAGCCTCAGTACATCCACGCCTATCTCGGAACATGTCCATGTGGATTTCGAACTATGGGGCTGTCCGATCGATAAGGGCCAACTCCTGCGCGTCATTACAGATCTGTTGGTCGGGGTCCAACCTCGCCTACCGGCCGACAGCGTATGTCTGGAGTGTAAGCGACGAGGAAATGTTTGCGTGCTGGTCGCGAAGGGGCTGCCTTGTCTCGGGCCGGTCACCAGAACCGGCTGTGGAGCGATCTGTCCAGGCATGGGCCGTGATTGTTACGGCTGCTTTGGACCCAGTGAAGGTGCACGCAAAGGACCAGGCCTTCCGCCCAACACGACCTCGCTTGCCAGGCACTTCCACAGCGAACTGCAGCTTGTTCCGATCGAGGTCATGCGCCGATTTCGTGGCATCAACGGCTATGTGTCGCCGTTTCGTGCGGAAAGCGATATCTGGGAGAACAAATCGTGATGCACACAAGGTATCCTGCCGACGAGGATTGAGCGCACAATGTCTGAAGAAACAGCGCAGACGAGAACCATCGCTGTCGACATGGTGGCGCGCGTGGAAGGCGAAGGCGCACTCCGGGTCACGGTGAAAGGCGAAACCGTCCAAGATGTGGAACTCAGGATCTTCGAGCCGCCGAGGTTTTTCGAGGCATTCCTGCGGGGACGACATTACGAGGAAGTGCCGGACATTGTCGCGCGCATCTGCGGCATTTGCCCTGTGGCATATCAAATGAGCGCGGTTCATGCACTCGAGTGGGTATTCGGTCTGCGCATCGATGGCGGACTACGCGACCTGCGCCGGCTTCTCTATTGTGGAGAATGGATCGAAAGCCACGCACTGCATGTCTATATGCTCCAGGCACCGGACTTTCTTGGGTATGAGAGTGGTCTCGCCATGGCAAAGGACCAGGCGGCCGTGGTAACGCGAGGCTTACGGCTCAAGAAGGCTGGCAACGCGATCATGACGTTGCTCGGAGGTCGGTCAGTACATCCGGTCTCCGTGAAGGTCGGCGGCTTCTCGCGGGTGCCGCTGCGGCGTGAGCTGGAAGGCCTAAAAGACGAGCTGCTGTGGGCGCGCGATGCGGCGGTGGAAACCGTGCATTGGGTGGCAGATTTCGACTATCCGGAATTTGCGCTGGATTACAATTACGTCGCGCTCCGGCACCCAAATGAGTATCCGTTCAATGAAGGGCGGGTCGTCGCCTCGAGTGGTCTGCAAATTTCTGCGAGCGAATTCGAACAGCATTTCATCGAGCACCAGGTGGACTATTCCAACGCCCTTCACTGCAAGCTGCAAGGTTCATCCTATTTGGTCGGTCCCCTCGCGCGCCTGAACTTGAATCAGGAGCATCTCACGCCATTGGCTAGACAGGTCCTGGCAGATAGGCGGATCGAGCTGCCCCTGCGTAATCCGTTCCAGGGGATCATCGCTCGGTCCGTCGAAATTCTCTATGCGTTGGAGGAGTCATTGCGGCTTATCGAGCTGTATGAATCTCCGTCTGAGCCGGCGCTGCCGGTTGTCGTTCGACCAGGCACCGGTATGGCTTGCACGGAAGCGCCCAGGGGAATCCTCTATCATCGGTACGAGGTAGACGTCGATGGGGTGATCCGTGACGTCAAAATCGTTCCCCCGACCTCGCAGAATCAAGCTCGTATCGAACAAGACTTGCGCCTGTTCATGCCGCGCCTCCTGCGCCTTCCTGATAAGGGAGCGGCGCTCGCCTGTGAACGAATCATCCGTTGCTACGATCCTTGTATTTCATGCGCGACACATTTTCTGAATCTGGAGATCAAGCGGGAGAGCATTGCGTGAAGAGTGACGGTTCCAGCTCCTCCATTCGAATCATCGGTCTCGGCAATGAGTTAAGAGGAGATGATGCGATCGGCCTTCTAGCTGCCCGTCGACTTCGACAAGCCGTAGGCAACCGCGCAGAGGTGATCGAGGCGGAGATGGCAGGAGTTGACCTCATGGAATTGATGAAAGGGGCGCGCGTCACGATCCTCATCGATGCAGCGCGCAGCGGACAGGCTCCGGGCACTGTCCACCGACTCGATGCCTCGGCAGGTCCGATCACTGGCCAGATCTTCCCTCGCTCGAGCCATGCCATCGGCACGGTGGATGCCATCGAACTGGCCCGCGTCATGGGCGTCCTTCCTGCTACGGTTATCGTCTACGGGGTTGAAGCAGACAACACGGAAGCAGGACAAAAACTGTCGCCCCCGGTGGCCAAGGCATTGGACCAGGTCGTGGAACAGATCGTCCACGAATATGAAGGTCGTCATGCATGAACTCCATCTCATGGAACAAGTCGTAAAGGCTGTGGAAACTAAGTTGGGTGAAACTGTGGACGGTAAGCTGTCCGTTATACGACTGAAAGTCAGTGCGTTGTCTCACCTCTTGGCTCACGATCGGTCGGCGTTGCAGACGGCATTTATGTTGGCCGCCCGCGGCACCAAAGCCGAAGGCGCGACATTGGAGATCATCTCTGTCCCGAGTGATGCCTGGTGCCCGCAATGTCGGCGAGATATTGTGGTTACACAATCGCAAGCGACCTGTTCCGCCTGTGGCGGATTATTAGTCATGGGATCAGAAGGGCCGGAGGCAGTGATCCATGAGTTGGTGGTCAAGGAATGAACGAGACCCTTGTTCAGCGCATGCAGGTCGAGGTGGAAGGAACGGTGCAGGGTGTGGGGTTCCGTCCCTTCATCTATCGGCTGGCATCCGAGTTGGGGTTGACTGGGTGGATCAAGAACACAAGAAACGGCGTGGCGATCGAAGTAGAAGGTTCAGTATCGGTTGTGGAAACGTTTCTCCAGCGGATGAGATCCGACGCGCCGGCCTCAGCCGCTGTCGAGGTAATAAGCACCAGCGCCATTCCGACGCTCGACGACGAGAGCTTTTCAATCGGTCAGTGCACTGAGTCGGGTCAGCGAGCTCTTGTCATCCCACCGGACTTGGCCACATGCGCCGATTGCCGGCGCGAGCTCAACGACCCACATGACCGTCGCTTTCGGTATCCGTTCCTCACCTGCACACAATGCGGCCCACGCTATAGTCTGCTCACAGCGATTCCTTACGAACGCTCCAATACAACCATGGCCGGGTTCGACCTCTGCCCTGTCTGTCGCACCGAGTATGAAGCTGAAGCCGATCGGCGTTTTCATGCTGAGCCGATCGCCTGTCCGACCTGCGGGCCACGCTTGTGTCTGTGGGATGAGCAGGGTCACGAAGTCGCGGGTCGCGAGGAAGCTTTACAGCAAGTGACTGCTCTGCTCGACCAAGGACGCATCGTCGCGGTGAAAGGATTGGGCGGTTTCCAGCTCTGGGTGGATGCGAAATCGGAGGAGGCCGTTCGGCGATTGCGCGATCGGAAACGAAGACCGGAGAAACCCTTCGCCCTATTGTTCCCTTCCGTCGATGCGGTCAGAGACTATTGCCTGTTGTCTTCAGATGAGGAGGCGTTGCTCTGCTCACCGCAGGCGCCGATCGTCTTAGCGCGCAAGCGGCAGGATACAGTCCTTGCTGAAGCTGTGGCGCCGGGCAATTCCTGTCTCGGTGTGATGTTGCCTTCGACGCCACTCCATGATCTCTTGATGGCGTCGCTCCAGCGGCCCATGGTCGCTACGAGTGGGAATCGTTCCGAAGAACCGATCGTGACTGATGAGCGTGAAGCACTGGTCCGACTCCAAGGCATTGCCGACGCGCTGCTCGTGCATGACCGGCTGATCGCAAGGCCGGTCGACGATTCGGTCGTGTTGGTGGTCGGCGGCAAGCCGGTGAGCAACGGCATGGGTGAGGCAGGCAAGCTGAAGGCCGGAATGATGATCCTTCGTCGAGCGCGAGGCTATGCACCCCAGGCAACTAGATGGAGTGATGGCCCGTCAAATGGAAAGGCGCAGGGTCCGATCCTTGCTGTCGGAGGGCAGCTCAAGAACACAGTTGCCCTTCTTTCAGGCAATCGCGTCGTGCTCAGCCAGCATCTCGGTGACCTTTCTACCGTCGAGTCGGACAGAGCCTTCCGGCAAGCCATCGAGGATCTCCAGCTGATGCTCCAGGTCACACCTGAGGCTGTCGCTTGCGATTTTCATCCGGATTATCGATCGACGGTCTTTGCAAGAATGTTGAGCGAAGCCCTTCTAGTGCCTCTGGTTCCCGTGCAGCATCACCACGCCCATGTGGCCTCCTGCATGGCGGAGCACAGACTTGACGGTGAGGTGCTGGGTATCGCCTGGGACGGGGCAGGGTACGGAGGAGACGGCCAGATTTGGGGCGGAGAGTTCTTGGTTGCGAGCTACCGGCAGTTCACCCGGTTTGCGCATCTCCGGCCCTTTCGATTGCCAGGCGGCGAAGCCGCCATGCGAGAGCCAAACCGGTCTGCCGCAGCGGTACTGTGGGAACTCATGGGAGAAGAGATGCCGGTACATCGTCTGCCTTCCTGGAAGGTGACGGAAAATCAGCGTGCGCAGTTGGAGAGTTTGCTCAGGTCCAGCTTTTCGTCGCCATGGACGACGAGCATGGGGCGACTCTTCGACACAGTGGCATCACTAACTGGATTGTGCCCACAGGCGTCTTTTGAAGGGCAGGCGGCGATGACAGTGCAGTTTGCCGCGGAGCGAGAAACAGATGAAGGCATAATGAGCATGGAAGGGTATCCGATGGATGTGGTACCCAGTGATAGTCCTCATACCAAGCGGATGGTCGATTGGCGTCCCATGATCAGTGCCTTACTCGATGACCTTCGTAGAGGCATTAATCCTGATAAGATTGCCGCCCGGTTTCATGCGGGTCTTGCCGTTGCAACTGTCGGCTTGGCTCAAGAGGCCGGTCTGCCTCGCGTCGTCCTGACCGGCGGCTGTTTTCAGAATCGGCTGCTTCTGTCACTGGTGAGACAACGTTTGGAGAGGGCGGGGTTCACTGTCTATAGCCACGTGCTGGTTCCGCCCAACGACGGGGGGCTGTCCCTCGGGCAAGCAGTGGTTGCTGTGTGCCGCTTGAAAGACGTTCAGTAACAGAAGGTAGAGCAAAGGATGTGTCTCGCAGTCCCAGGACAAGTCTTGAGCATCGAGGATGATGCGCTTCGCACCGCGACCGTATCGTTCGGTGGCGTGACGAAATCCGTCTCATTGGCACTGGTGCCCGAGGCTGAAGTGGGTGACTATGTCATCGTCCATGTCGGCTTTGCGATCAGCCGATTGGATGAGGAAGCGGCACGACGAACGTTGGAGACCTACGCCGACCTGGCGGCTTCTGATCCCGATCGAGGGTTCAAGTCATGAAGCTCGACTATCATCCGGACACTGATTCGTCCGATATCGAAAGACCTATGATCAACAAGGAAGGTGAATGATGAATGATAACGACGGGATGTTGTTTGTAGCTCATTGGACGCACACGCCTGAGAATTGCCCGGGAAGAAGTAAAGAGGGAGCCACGATGCTCAATGAGTTCTGGGCCAAGCGGGACCTTGCCGCCAAGAAAGGAGTGAAGATCCTGAGTGCCTATGTCGCCGCCACGGAACATACCTACTACATCACCGTTCAGGCCAAGGACTATCAATCCCTCTTGGAGTTTTTCGAACCGTTGGCCCCGACCCAAACCGGCGCAATTCATCCGGTGACGACGATGGATGAATGGACGAAGCACATTGATCCGAAGAGAACGTGCTGAGTGGCTCTCCGCCCATCGAACCTGGGATTCCACGTTTGTGGGTCGTCATCAGGTATGGCGCCCAATGTGATCCGGTAGGTGTTGAGAGACGAAATAGAAAGGGCAAGGGATCTGGTCTGTGGCGGGCGCGAAAGTGGAGAAAAACGGCAGGCGGGCTGACAATTCCACCACTAAGCGAGCTGCGCACAGGGCCAGGCAAAGACACGGATCGCGGGTTTCACCCACACTGAGTGCTTCAAGGTCTCAGCGCACCACTCTTTAATCGCAGTGGCCACCTGATCGCGCTGCGCTGGTTCGAGAGCGACCAGGATCACGCTGTTGGTCCCGGGATAATACGAGATCCCTTCGGCTGGTCCGGACTGCCCTGTTCCGACTGTTTCTGGGATTTCCGTAAAAGCCAATACGTCGCAACTCCGTAAGATCTCGTGTACGCGAACTTGCAGCGAGGCGCGAAAGACGATCATCAACATGTCCATGAGTGACCTCCAAGCGGGTGGGCTGGCACTATACCAGGTTCCGGCGCGATCGAGGAGGCGCGCATCACGAGGCGTCTTGAATCAGTAGTGGAATCGAAGCTGCGCAATTTCTAGCACATCATTCACCACGCGATAGACCATGCGATGTTCATCTGTAATCCGCCGCGACCAAAACCCCGATAGTGCATGTTTCAATGGTTCTGGTTTGCCGACGCCAGCGAAGGGCTCGCGTTGTGTGTCGCGGATGAGCTTGTTGATCCGTTCTACCATACGTTTGTCGTGCTTCTGCCAATACAGGTAGTCTTCCCAGGCCTCGTCTGCGAATACCAGCTTCACTTGGCCAGCTTTCGCTCAACGCCTTTGCCTGCGTTCAGTTGCGCGACGGCCGAGAGAAGTCTCTTGGCGTTGGCGGGCGTTCGTAGAAGATAAGCGGTTTCTTCCAGCGCCTTGTAGTCTTCGAGCGACAACATCACGACGGACTGTTCGCCGTTGCGAGTAATAATTAAAGCTTCGTGGTCGTCACACACCCGATCCATTGCACGAGCGAGATTGGCACGAACGGTGGTGTAGGTCAGCGTATCCATGGCAGCCTCCTGGAATGTACGTGTTACTGTACAGATGAATGCGGGAAATGTCCAGTATCACCACAACGCTCAACTCCACATCTCACCAGTTCGTTGTGTTCCAGATGCACGCGTGATAACCGGTCCCACAGCCGCATCTCATTGAAACGCCAACAATCATGGCGTTATGCTCGGAACAGTCGGTGGCGTGTTAGACGAACGGTCCATGGGATATCCGACTCTTATGCGGACGACCTAAATAGTGTTACGCGCCCACATCGGAAGAATCGGTAGTGTCAGATTCCGCGTGCATAGGCAGGTTGATCGGACCCGCGCTGATCGTTATCGCGGTTAGCGAGTGGATTAATCTGGACGTTTTCGCTGCCGCCGCTGGTCCAACGTATGCCACCCAGGTCTACCTAAATGGGACGCTCCTTTTCGTCGCTGGACTGGCGATCGTCCGAGCTCATAACGTATGGTCTCATCAGTGGCCTGTGTTGATAACGCTCGTGGGTTGGTTTGCAATCATTGTCGGTTTGGTCAGAATGTTTGCCCCACTGTCCTCACAATGGACTGTGCAAAGCCCTCCTGCGTCGTACGGTTCACTTGCCGCGCTGCTCGGCAGTGGCATCATTTTGATCTACAAATCCTATGGCGTTTCCGTGCGTTGATACTGGGATTCGTCGGATGAGACTGCGCCAGATCAGCAAGGCAGAGTCCACTCGTTCGAGGTCGGCTCTTTCCACACAGACCCCGATTGACCTTCACAGGATCGTGAGAATGAGGTCGAACTAATGAGGTTGCGTTAGATCTCGGTCATGAAGTACGTGGACGAATTTCGCGATCGCGCAGTGGCGATGGCATTGGCAGGACGGATCAAGAAGACGGTGCGCCGGCCTTGGACCATTATGGAGGTCTGCGGGGGGCAGACCCATGCGATTGTGCGATTCGGGCTCGATAGTTTGTTGCCGCAAAGCCTCACGCTTGTTCATGGGCCGGGCTGTCCGGTTTGCGTGACTTCGGTGTCGCTGATCGATCAGGCCGTCTGCATCGCATCCTTGCCCAGAGTAATCTTCTGCTCGTTCGGCGACATGCTGCGTGTTCCCGGTTCTCGTGGCGATTTGTTCGGAGTAAAGGCGGCAGGCGGGGATGTCCGGATCATCTATTCGCCCTTAGATGCACTGGAGCTGGCTCACAAAAATCCAGACCACGAGGTCGTCTGTTTTGCTGTAGGATTCGAGACCACTGCACCGGCCTGGGCCATGGCAGTCACGCGGGCGAAGCAGTTGAGAATCACGAACTTCAGTCTGCTGATTGCTCACGTGCTAGTTCCTCCGGCGATGGAAGCAATCCTGTCATCTCCTCAAAATCGGATCCAAGGGTTTCTTGCTGCGGGTCATGTTTGCACTGTGATGGGATATGAGGAGTACGAAGCCATCGCGCAGCGATATCAAGTTCCGATCGTCGTGACCGGGTTCGAGCCGCTGGATATTCTCCAAGGCGTGGCCATGTTGGTTGGGCAGTTGGAGGAGGGACGGGTCGAGGTCGAGAATCAGTATGTGCGGTCGGTCAGCAGGGAGGGAAATCGACAAGCGAGGACCATCGTCAGGGAAGCCTTTGAACCAGCTCCGAGGGCCTGGCGTGGCATCGGCGAGATTCCAGCAAGCGGCTTGCGCCTCAAATCTCCTTACAGCGCCTACGACGCTGAGCTGAAGTTTCAGCGGGAACTCGGGCAACTTGCTGAAGGGAAAGAGGATCCAGAATGCCAAAGTGGGCTGGTTCTCCAGGGTTTGCTCAAGCCGACAGACTGTCCAGCCTTCGGGACCCGTTGCACGCCGGAACGACCGTTAGGCGCGCCGATGGTGTCGAGCGAAGGGGCCTGTGCCGCCTACTATCGATACCGTTCCCGCGCCACAGCTAAAGCCTAGACGGGAAGAGAGAGTGAACGACTGTGCGTGACAACAAAGCCTTTGAGCCGGCTTGTCCATTGCCGATCGATTCAAGAAAGACCATACAGCTTGCGCATGGCGGTGGTGGCCGACTCATGCAGGAGTTGATTCAAAACGTATTCGTGCGGGCTTTTCAAAATTCTATGCTGGAATCCCTGCATGACGGCGCGACCTGGCCAGTGGAGAAAGGGACGCTCGCCTTCACCACCGATTCGTACGTGGTGCGGCCGTTGTTTTTTCCCGGCGGTGACATCGGGAGTCTGGCGGTGAACGGCACGATCAACGATCTTGCCATGTGCGGCGCGAAGCCGCTCTATCTGAGCGCAGGATTCATCTTGGAAGAAGGGCTTAGCATGGAAGTGCTACAGCGAGTCGTGAACTCGATGGCCGAGGCCGCGCGGGAAGCGGGCGTGTCTATTGTCACCGGCGATACAAAGGTCGTGGATCGGGGCAAAGGTGACGGAATTTTCATCAACACCGCCGGCGTTGGTCTGGTGCCGCCTGGGGTTCGCGTGTTGCCGACATTAATCCAACCGGGTGATGCGATTCTTGTGAGCGGCGATCTCGGTTTACACGGAGTGGCGGTCCTCAGCGTACGGGAAGGGCTAACGTTCGCTGGTAATATCAAGAGCGATACCGCGCCATTGCATCGCATCGTGAGTGATTTGATCCAAAGCGATATCGAAATCCATTGTCTGCGTGACCTCACTCGTGGTGGATTGGCCAGCGTGTTGAACGAACTGGCCGTAGAGGCGAAAGTTGGGATGACTGTGGACGAGGCGGACATTCCGGTGAGCGAGCCGGTGCGGGGAGCCTGTGAGCTCTTAGGGCTCGATCCATTGTATGTGGCGAATGAGGGTCGCTTCGTTGCGATGGTGCCGGCTCAGCAGGCCGAAGCGGCGGTGGTAGTGATGCGCCGGCATGAAAAGGCGAGCCAGGCGGCCCACATCGGCGTCGTGACAGATCGCGATCCTTCGATGGTCATCTTAAAGACTGTTGTCGAGACGCATCGTGTACTCGATCTGTTATCGGGCGAGCAACTGCCGCGAATCTGTTGAGCCGGGAAGTGATCTAAGAAATCGGTCCCTGTGCTCGCACTAACTGCCAGCCGTCTTCTTCAGCTGTAGCATTCCGCGACAGTATTCAGCGAGTCTATCGTGGAGTTTTTCACGATCTCCGACAAAGGCCGAACTGTAGACGCTACGAAGACCAGCACTTTTACCACGCTCAGACTTGACAGCAATGGCTGCTCGTTAGTACTCCTAGGGTTATCAGCAGTGGAAGAGTTATGCCGTCACGATCTATAGTTTCTCAGGTGGCGAGATGATTCATGGAGGAGAGCAGGGACTGCTGCACGATCACAACGTTGGGGTCGTCACTGCCTCGCTGGTACGGCTGGGTGGCTCATCGATGCGACAGAAGGCCGTGACCGGTGCCCCTTCCGTTCCGAGTCAAAACTGAGGAAAGCTTGAGCATCCTTGCCACCTGCAAGGGTGATTATGGACAGCGACCCTGCCCTTTCCGTTGGATGAATTGAGGATCGGAGCATTTTCGAAGTCGATTTCGGCAGATCAGGCATGCGTCGTACCTGCCTCGAACATCGGACTCAAGCATATAGAACGGTCCATCGCGAACACCCATGTTGTGTGGGCGATGGAATCCCTTAATCACTGTTAGTAGGTTGTTCGAGGTCGGCATATGTATATCGTCATGGTGGCGACAGAATGTGCTCCGGTGGCCCAAGCCGGCGGGTTGGGCGATGTTGTGTTCGGTCTGAGCCGGGAAGTGGAACTTCGCGGCCACGCGGTGGAAATTATTCTGCCGAAGTACGATTGCATGCGATACGACCATATCTGGGGGCTGCGCGTGACGTTGGCGGACTTATGGGTGCCATGGTACAGCGGTGCGGTGCATTGCTCTGTGTGGTTCGGCTATGTGCATGGCCGCAAGTGCTTCTTTATCGAGCCTCACTCGCAGGACCATTTTTTCAATCGCGCGGCCTATTATGGCTTTCCGGATGAGTACATGCGGTGGGCCTTCTTTAGCAAGGCTGCCCTCGAATTCCTGTTGCGGACGAACAAACGGCCTGACGTGATTCATTGTCACGACTGGCACACGGCGCTTGTTCCGGTGTTGCTGTATGAAATCTACCAGCGCGCCGGCTTGCATGATCAGCGGGTGTGTTACACCGTGCATAATTTCCGGCACCAGGGGATTGCCGGGGAGAACATCCTTTGGGCGACGGGCCTCTGCCGCCCTGAGTACTATTTCCATCCATGCCGGATGCGAGACGACTTCAACCACGCGGCAGTGAATTTGACGAAGGGCGCAATCCTGTACTCGAACTTCATCACGACGGTCTCGCCGCAGCATGCCTGGGAGGCTCGTCATACAGACCAGGGATTCGGACTTGGGCACTCGCTGTCTGTGCACCAAGGCAAGTTCGGCGGCGTGCTCAACGGGGTGGATTACGAGATCTGGAATCCCGAGATCGAAAGGCTGATTCCCCATCGATACGGCGAGAACAGCCTGGAGAGAAAATATGCGAACAAAGACGCGCTACGTGACCGATTCTGGTTGCGGAAAGACTATAAGCCGATCATCGCTTACGTGGGGCGTCTGGATGCACAGAAGGGGATCGATCTGATCCGACATACGTTGTTCTATTCATTGGCGAACGGCGCACAGTTTGTCCTCCTAGGCCCGAGCTCGGAACACGGTGTACACGAACATTTCTGGCAGTTGAAGCACCACTTGAACGATCACCCGGACTGTCACCTGGAAATAGGATTCAGCGAAGACCTGGCCCATCTGATCTATGCCGGCGCGGACATGGTCATTGTGCCCAGTCTCTTCGAGCCCTGCGGGCTCACGCCGATGATTGCGCAGAAGTACGGGACCGTCCCGATCGTGCGGGCGATTGGAGGGTTGCTCAACAGCGTGGTCGATCGCGACTATAGCGACAAGCCGGCCGAGGAGCGCAACGGCTACGTTTTCCATCAGGCCGACCATAGCGGGATCGAGTCGGCCTTACGTCGAGCCATAGGGCTGTGGTACCGCTATCCGGAAGAATTTCGCCGACTGATGGTCAATGGCATGCGCTACGACTTTTCATGGAGCCGACCGGGCATGGATTACATCAACATTTACAATCATATCCGGCACAAGTGGTGAGATCGGGCCGGCGAGAGGGTACCGCGGATGGCTGAACTTCAGGAATATGTCGATGGTTTGCCCAATATCTCCGGATGGGAACAGTTGATCGAACGTGCTTTAGTGGAAGCTACCGTGAAGTCGAGATACCTTCCGGAGGGTCGGCTCGACTTCAAGCGCATCAAGAGCGCCGCCGCTGTGGCGCTGCATATGCATCAACCACTGATTCCCGTCGGTGGTAACGAGATCCACAGCGCCGAGATCATCAGCAATCTCAAGTACATGATGGATCACCAGGGCATCGGCGATAACCATAACGCGCCCGTATTCGTTTGGTGCTACAAGCGCATGGGAGAATTCATTCCACAACTCATCAATGAAGGTAAAGAACCGCGTGTCATGCTCGAGTATTCTGGCACGCTGCTCCACGGCATGCGTCAGATGGGACTCCATGAGGTGTTCGACAGCCTGAAGCGGATCACCTGCGATCCCCATTATCGCCGCGCGGTCGAATGGCTCGGGTGTCCTTGGGGCCACGCGGTCGCACCTTCGACGCCGGTCCAAGATTACCGTTTGCACGTCAGGGCCTGGCAACATCACTTTGCCGCCATTTTCGGTCTTGAGGCCCTGTCCCGTGTCCGTGGGTTTTCCCCGTCTGAGATGGCCTTACCCAACCACCCAGACGTCGCCTACGAGTTCATCAAGACCCTGAAGGACTGCGGCTTCACCTGGTTGCTTGTTCAGGAGCACACGGTGGAGCAGCCTGCGACCGGCGCTGGACCCGAGCGCAAGCACATTCCTCATCGACTCGTCTGCCGGAATTCTCACGGAGAGAGCGAGAGCATCGTCGTTCTCATCAAGACCCAAGGCAGCGATACCAAACTGGTCGGGCAGATGCAGCCCTATTACGAAGCCAAGGGCTTGTCCCGGTGGACGATCGGAGGGGCGTCGGTTCCGCCCCTGGTGACTCAAATCGCCGACGGCGAGAACGGCGGTGTCATGATGAACGAGTTTCCACCCAAGTACCAGGAGGTCGTACGAGCAAGCTCAGGCATGGATACGCCTCTGATGAACGGGACCGAGTACTTGGAGCACCTCTTCGCCTCCGGAGTCACGGAGGAAGCGTTGCCCCTGCTGCAGCCGCTGTTCCAGAAGCGCATTTGGGATCGTTTCGAGCCGGGCGGCGGACCTCAGCGGTTGACTGACATCATCAAGAACCTGGAACAAGAAGACCATCGCTTCCATATGGAAGGAGGGAGCTGGACCAACAACATATCGTGGGTTCAGGGCTATGAAAGCCTGATCGGGCCGATGGAAAAAGTCAGCGCGCTTTTCTATGACAAAGTCATCAAGAAGGGCGTCCCCTCGCGCGACCCTCGCTATCGCAACGCACTGTTCCATTTGATGGCCTCCCAGACCAGCTGTTATCGCTACTGGGGACAAGGGCTGTGGACGGACTACGGCCGTGAAATCTGTCGGCGGGTGGAGCAGATCCTCGTTCACGACTTTTAGCAGGCTGCGGCACAACTCGGTTGATGCCAACGATGCTGCGTCAGAACATTTCTGGAACAAGCCTCTCTGAGTTGGTGTCATGAGCGGGTCGTGACATCTGTCATGGCAGTCGTGCTTGCCTTCACAGCGATAATGCTGCTCGCGGCCTGCGCTTCACCTGTCGGGGTCTTGTGGCCTCCTCCTCCGGACGCTGGAACTAAGACCATCGCAGTATCGCTTGACACATGGCATGCGGTGATCGCCTTTCCTCGTAAAAACGAAACTCGCGAATCAGCACTCGGATCTCAACACGCATATTATGAAGAGTGGGGCTATGCGGAGCGCACCTGGTACCTGGAGGGAAAGACGGGCATGGGCGGCGTTGTGCGAGCACTGTTCTGGCCGACTGAGGGCGTCGTGGAGGTCGGACACTATGATCGGATATGGGCGGAACGCACGCCCCAGCCACCTTCCGAGCTCTTCACCTTTCGTCTAACCGAAGAGGGCTATCAGCGGTTACGCCGGCATCTGCACGAGACTCTGTTGAGCGAGGAACCAGTGGCCTCGTTCGGACAATCCGTATTTTATCCCGCGAATCGTTCGTACCACCTGTTTCATACATGCCATCAGTACGCAGCTCATGCCCTGCGAAAGGCTGGTTTGCCCCTCTCGCCATTTTGGGCCTTCAACCGAACGAGCCTCGCCTGGCAACTGCGGCGCGTCGCAAAGATTGCGGTGGAGCAACCGATGAAGACGCCGCTTGGCCAGGCACATTAACGGACGCTGAATCGGCACGTCGAACGGAACCGTCGCATGATCCGCCGGCTGCCCTATGCCTAGCGGAGCATCATTCGCAATCTTTCACCCCACACTCGACTCGGTCAGCCTCAAAGCCGGAGGATCGAGTAGCTCCGCGTTCGGGGAGCACCCAATGGATCGTCAAGCCGATCGTCGTATGCAGATAGACTGAATTGGACGTGACCCAAGGCGTAAGCGGAGGTAATGTCAGCCTCCGCTAAACTTGCAATGGCAGCCGGCTGGTCCCGCAATCCTTGAACCTGCGTTCCAACCACCTGTGGCTCGATTACGACGACGAAGCGGATGTGCTGTATATCAGCTTGAGAAAACCACAACGGGCGACCGACAGCGACATGGTAGGGCGCTTCATCTATCATTACGACGGAAAAGAACTGGTCGGCGGTACTGTTCTGCATGCCAAATCCAGCGCAGGGGCGTCCGAACCGGGCTGGTCGCCTCGTTGAAATTGCATTCTGATCGCTAATTCGAATTGCCGTTGCCCTGCTCCCACAGCCGGCAGTCCTTTACCCCCTCACCCCCTTCAGACGGACAAACCTGATTTACCTGCGGCGCATCCTAACGGATTGCCGTGAATAACGAAGGGAGCCGAGCATCTTCGGGAAGCTAACAGTGTGCTCGGATGTCCAACCGTTGAGGTATTGCGTGTAGTACAATCTCCGGCATGCGTTTCACCCATGCTCTCATCGCCGAAATTGCTCGGGTGGCCAATGACAGGAGAGAGTCAATGACCCGCAAACCAATCGAGAAAGTGAACCGGATCCTGCTGGTATGTCTCATGGCGTCCGGTGGGTGCGCTTCGCATGAACCTCTCGATTCGATCTCCTCTGATCCCTCATATGACCAAACAGCCATGACGAATCTCTATCGGAATCGAGCCGCTGACATGCACGAGAAGGCCAATGCGCAAGCGACTGCCGCGACGCGTTATGAAGCCCTCTTTGGACCTGAGGCGGACTTGGTCTCCGGTGCGCGGTCATTGGCAAGCTACTACGAACAAACCGCAAAGGAATTCGAACGTCTCGCCGAGGCGCATGCATCCGTGGGTCGCACTAGGCAACGCCCGGCGACGGTCCCATAATCATGCAGGCTCACCGGAATGGATGACGCAAGGAAGAGGAGGGGTCTATGAAACATTCTGTGAAAGGTCGTGTACTTCTTTTGCTGATGCCGATAGTGGTGCTTCTCCAGAGCTGCAGTACCACGGTGAATCCAGGCAATCGCGGGTTGCGTTGGTACCCCCTCACGGCGGGACTGACGAAGGAACCGCTCAGGGAAGGATTCTACTGGCGAGCTCCCTGGAACGATGTCTTTGTGTACGACACGAAATGGAAGACCTTCAAAGAAAAAGTGGATGTTCTGACCGCTGACGATCTCCCGGTGACTGTGTTTGCCGCGATTACCATGCGCCCCATCCCGGAAGAAATATATTTTCTGGCCCAGGAAGTGGGGCATGAATGGTACAGGGAATTGGTTCACGCGCAACTCTTGTCGGCTGTGCGCGCGGTCGTCGCGAACTACACCATGGTCACGCTTCCTGAGCGCAGCAGCGAAATCGGAAATAAGATCGAAGCAGTGGTGGTCGAAGCGTTGAAAGGGCGTCATTTGGACGTCTACAACGTGGCACTCTCGGAAATGGAGTTTTCACAGATGGTGTTAAGGGCCATCGAACAGAAGCAGGCGAAGGAGCAGGAAAAGGAGCAAAAGGATTTCGAGGTAGTGATTGCACAGCGCAACGCCGAGATTGCCCGGATTCACGCGAAGGGCGAGGGTGATTCGTTGAGGATTCGCGCGGACGGCGAAGCCGAAAGCATGAGGATCCGGGCGATAGGACAGTCGCAGGCGCAGGAGATCATCACCAAAACGTTGACGCCGGACTACTTGCGATTCAAATTGTATGAGAGTCCCAATGCCAAAACTCTCATCGTGCCTGACAAGCTCAATGTTCCAATCATTGTTAACCCTGGAACCGATCACCCTCGATCGGAGGCGCCATTGCGCTGAATGTGAATACGATCAATGAACCGCATTTGATGCAGTAGGCAACACAGAAGCACTGCTTCCGATGAGAATAGCTGGACGGGTGGATGCGGGTTAGATCGGCAGATCCGGTTCTCACGCGAATCCGTCTACACATTGTTCGGGCGACCCTGCGCGTGAGCCGAACAGAACTTAGGGGTAGGGCCACGGAGTAGTTATCCTGGCGTTCTGCCCCCTGCATGCCTCTGTGTCGGGCATCGATCGCGAGGTCGAAGCGTCACGGGCGAACCAGCATCTGGCCTTAGCGCAAGCGGCGAAGGATGCTCTGCAAGACAGTTTTCCGTTGCTTAAGGTCTTCACGGAATTCTTGGTTCTCCGTGTCGACAATCTCTGCACCGAGATCAGATACGGCACCCTGAAGCGCCCAGATCAAGATATCCTGTTCGTTCGGCTCCAGCGATAACTGCGTCATAAGCCCTCCTCTTTTGGGCTCGTCAATGAAGCAGGAGAGTTTCTCGCCAGGACAACCTATAACTTCCCTTGTTTTTTCAGGAGGCGCGCCACACGCCACGTCACCCATCCCATGTACAGGAACAACATGAGGCCAAGCAGCTCGACGAGATGAATGAGGTGCCACCCCTCGATCACTTCTACCTGCACGATAACCAACAAAACGGTCGCGACCAGGAAGACGAGTACGTGTTTGCGGGGCATTGCAAGGACTTCCTGCAGGAATGCCCCGAGCCATCCGCGCCCGTCCTCCATGGTCAAGGTCCTCCTCTGCTCATGGGTCTAAATCTAAATTGATGCAGATTGAGTGCCACAGAGTTCCGGTTCCTCTGCAGGCTTCGCTCGGGCAGGAAGGGTGATGGCCAGAACGGGTGACGGTGGGCGATTCCTGAGGCCGCATGAGGCTGTGGCAAGGCTTTTGTAGCGATTCGGGACAATACAGTCGAGCCTGCTGCCGACTTCTGCTACGCCCTTCTGCCTGTTGAGAGGCATGCCTCGTGATCTTGACCGACAACTCAAGCTGAATTGGAAAGATTTCCGCATAACAATCGAACTGGTCAATGGCATCGGCCTTGCTGTTTTACACAACATTAGGTGGTGACGCGGGAGAAGCTACTATGAGGGTAGCTGTGTTTATTTCGAGCGTACCTATGACCGGAAAACTCTAACAGTGCGGCAATCGGGGATGTGACATCATGACGAAACCGACCAGCTTGTACGAATTTTCACCGGGACTAGCCGGCGTTCCTGCAGCCAAATCGTCGATCAGTTATGTGGACGGCCAGGCCGGCTTGTTGGAGTACCGCGGTATTCGCATCGCAGACCTGACCGCTCACAGCACGTTCCTGGAAGCGTCGTTTCTCCTCTTGTTCGGTCATTTGCCCACTCCGGACGAACTCCACCGGTTTTCACAAGACATTAGTCACCACCGACGCATCAAGTACAGGATGACGGATCTCATCAAGTGTCTTCCGGATCAAGGGCATCCGATGGACGCGTTGCAGGCGGCTGTGGCAGCACTGGGCATGTATTACCCGGCCCGACAGGTCTTAGACCCAGAGGTTCAATATTGGTCGGTCGTGCGCCTGATCGCCAAGGTCCCGACCATCATTGCCGCCTATCACCGGCTCAGACGTGGAGATCATGAGGTTCATCCCCGGGACGATGTCTACCACGCGAGCAACTTTCTCTACATGTTGACGGAAAAGGTTCCGCATCCCTCCTTGGCGAAAGCGCTGGACACCTGCCTCATTCTCCACGCAGAACATACTATGAACGCCTCCACCTTCAGCGGCATGGTGACGGCCTCAACCTTAGCTGACCCCTACAGCGTCGTCGCCTCCGCCATCGGGACTCTCAAGGGTCCTCTCCATGGAGGGGCCACGGAAGAGGTCGTGCACATGCTGGAGGAAATCGGCTCGCGCGAGCAGGTCCGAACCTATCTTGAGAAAAAGCTGGCCGCTAAGCAGAAACTGATGGGGTTCGGCCATCGTATCTATAAGGTTAAGGATCCCAGGGCTACCATCCTTCAGAAGGTGGCCAGAAGCCTCGCCGAAGACTGCGGATCGTCTCCGCTCTTGGATCTCGCCGAAGAAGTTGAACGAGTGGGAGAGGAACTGCTCCACGCAAAGGGCATCCACCCCAATGTCGATTTCTACTCAGGAGTGCTTTACAAGACCATGGGCATTGATCCTGACTTCTTCACCACCATATTTGCGATGGCCCGGGTGTCAGGGTGGTTGGCTCATTGGCTGGAACAGATCAAGGACAATAAGCTCTTTCGACCGGACCAGATTTATGACGGATCGCATGGCCTTGTCTATGTCCCCATCGATCGTCGCGTGAGGGGAGTATAGAGAGATGGCTCCTTATCACGATTGCATCGAAAATGGTCATGCCGACCGGGCGGTCAGACGGCTTCTCGGCCGATAAGGCTCGGCAGGTAGAACATGAACGATGAGGCGGACGTTCTCCAGGGATGAGGTGCATCATGAGAATCCATATTCCCTTCCTTTGTGCATCTGTCGGCATGATGGCGCTCTTCGGAACGACCCTAACACCAATCACGACAGAGGCCCAATCCAAGACCCAAGGAAGCCGCGAGCAACGGATTGAGATTGTCATTGAGGATCGTACCTTCTTTCTAGCCAAAGGCGGCCCCATTCAGATAGGGACGCCCCTCGAGATTGTCGTGGAGAATCGTGACAATGTCCGCCACGGCTTTGCGTCATCGATGCTGACCGGGCTCCTCGTCTCCGGGGAAGACGATCAGATCGTGACGTATGGGAAAGGCGTGGAAGGGTTTTACGTGAATCCTGGGAAGACTCTGGTGATACGGTTCACCACTGAAAGGCCGGGGAGCTTCTCTTTTCACTGTGATATCCACGAGCGCATGAAGGGGGAATTATATGTGCTGGAGATCCCCACGGCATAGGAAGAAGCCACCGCACTATGCCTTCGCAACAGCCGGCCCTGAACGGCAGCGGAGTTCAAGACAAGGCGGCAGTTCAGGTATCAGCGGTTCTCCTTCACGGTTTGGATTGATCCCGCCTGCATAGGCCGGGGAGGGGGGCTGGCGTGGCCAGAACTATCGCGTCGAAAATCGTGCGGCGAGTCGCCACCATCGATGAGAACAAATCCGTTCTCGACGCGGCCGAACTCATGACCGAGGAATTCATTGGTTCCGTGGTTGTCACGAATACTTCGGGGATTCGAGGTCTGTTCACGGAACGTGAGCTGATGATGAACGTAGTCGGTAGGGGGAAAGACTCGGAAAAGCTCAAAATAAAGGATGTGATGACCAGAGACCCGATCAGGGTCAGTCCGAAGGATACGGCCGGTCGCTGTTTGGACCTGATGAAGGAACACAGATGTCGGCACCTTTTGGTGTTCGAGGGAGACGAGTTCGTCGGCATCGTTTCACTCCGAGACCTGGTGACGCTGATGATCGATGAGAAGGAAGAGCTGATTCAACAGCTGGAACGATACATCGCTTCCTGATGAATGCTTTCCCGACGATTTCCCTGGGATGAGGACCTCATATGTTCACGAGGCTGCGAAAGCTGACCGGCCGTTCGATGCAGCGATAGAGGAAAGAGGAGATCAGCGTGGGTTACCTAGGGCAGGTGGATGACACCGACTGAGATAGAACCGGGGAGGGAGGCGTTATGAGAGCCGCAGAACATTTTGTGAACGCGCATGATCCAAAGACATTGACCGTTCGACAAGTGATGGAAAATGACGTGTATACAGTGGGCCCTGATACCAAAGGGATCGCCATCGCGGAAACCATGACCGACCAGAACTTTGGAGCCGTGCCCGTCGTGGAAAAGGATTTCACGCTCGTCGGTCTCGTGTCCGAATTCGACCTGTTACGAGTCATGGAGGAGGGGAAAGACCTTCGTCAAACCACAGCGGAGGAGATCATGACCAGAAATGTTGTCACGGCCACAGAAGAGATGCTGGTCACGGATTTGACCCGCCTTCTTCAGGAGCGACACCTCATCCGGGCTCCTGTTGTGAGGGGGAAAATTCTGGTCGGCATTGCGTCCAGACGGGATGTGGTTTTCGGCTACCTGAAGGCGACGGCCAAGTATTGGTGGCCAGGAAAGGGGGGCAGCGGATAGGGTGAGTGAAATCGCAAGAGTGTGGTCCGCGCGGAGTCGCTGGTGATGAAACGCCGGATCACGGACGAGAGAAGGGCTTTCCTCTCGACTCAAGCGGCATTGAGTTCAAAGTTCGCGACCGGAACGAACGCAAGTGTTCACTCAGAGGCAGCGATGTCTGAGCAGGATACGCCGCAGGCTCCTGAGATCCTCAGAGAAATCCACGAGGCTGAACGGTCCGTTGAGGCGATGCTTCGACAGGCCGAGCGAGAGGCGGCCGGAATATTAGAACGTGCGCGGGCCGAGGCGACGTCGGTACTGGCTGAGCAGCGTAGAGAGCTCGAGCAGAGACAGTCCAAGGCGCTGGCTGCGGGCCTCGCCGAGGCGAAGCGTGAGGCTGAGCAGTTGCTCACGAACGCCCAGGCGAATGCAAGCGATATGAGAGCTCACTGCACGGGCAGGATCGATGAGGCGGTTGACCTCGTCCTCGGGCGCATCCTGCCTGGTTGGGGCCAGTTCCATGATTGAACCGATGGTGAAGGTCCGACTGGTTTCACCACGCACTCGTGTGGAACAGGTCACGGCTGTGCTTCAGGAAGTCGGCGTCTTGCACATCGATTCTACCCCGATCGAGGTGGGAGAGATCCCCCTGCGCCCTCAAGGGATGAGTGAACGTGTTCGGCAGCGACGAATTGAGCTGGAACGACTGCATGAAGACTTGCGTCGGCTTCTTCTGCTCCTTCCTGGGATGCCGTCGGACGAGAGACTGCCCGCCCGGTCTACTCGACAACCGGAACTGACGGAAGTGGGCTTGACCCACCTCGCAGGCCTGGTACGAGAGATCGGTCGCCATATTGATGACCTCGCGACCAAGCTGAAGACAAGTGAGGAAGAGCTGGCACTCCTGTCCAAATACGAGAGGGCCTTGGCAGGACTGGCACCCTTCCTACAGTTCATCCAGAAAAGCGAGGAATTAGACCATCTCGGTGTGACACTCGAAGAGGGCAAGGAATCACGTGATCTCCTGCCTCTTCTGCGAGAACTGATGGCCAAGATCACGCTCAATCGTTATGAGCTGTTCCATACGAGCCTGGAGGAGCCTGTGCTGGTCGTTCTGCTGGTCTTCCCAAGAGAGTACAGCGTGAAGATACACGCTCTGCTATGGGAAGAAGGCATCACCGAGTTGCGCCTACCGGTCTCCGTCTCGGACAAGCCTTTGGGAGAGGCCCTGCGCATGCTACTCCAGAAGAAGACGGAACTCCCCCTCGAGGCGAACCGCCATCGACAGGAGCTGAAAGAGGCCGCGCTCCGCTGGCGTCTGGAATTGGTGCAGTATCAGGAGACTGTCGACCGTTGCCTCGGTCAAATCGAAGCAAGCACGCTTTTCTACCAGACCGACCTGGCGACGTTTATCTACGGTTGGGTCCCGCGTTGTGCGCTCGTCAAGTTGAGTCTCCTGATTGAGCAGGAATTCGGCGGCAAGGTCGTGCTGGAAGAATCTCCGGTTGTTCCCAAGGAATGGGCGGCTGTTCCGGTGGCACTGCGGAATCCCGGCTTTCTCCGACCCTTTGAAACATTGACCCGGGTCGTGGCCTTGCCGCGATACGGGAGCATCGATCCGACCCCATACATGGCGCTGTTTTTCCCCTTGTTCTACGGCGTGATTCTCGGCGATGTCGGTTACGGGCTGCTCCTTCTTGTCACTGCAGTCATGGTCCGACGGAGGTACCGTTCCCATCCCCTCGTTCACGACCTTTCAACCATTTTTCTGTCGGCTTCGAGCTCGGCCATCTTGTTTGGGCTCCTGTTTGGAGAGTTGTTTGGGGAACTAGGCGAGTACATCGGTCTGCATCCGGTGCTGAACCGCATGCAGGCGTTCCTGTCTCTTCTCTCCCTATCCATCGGGATCGGTACGCTGCATGTGTTGTTGGGGCTTGCGCTTGGTGCGTACTCGGCCTGGCGGTATGGGAACCGGCGGGACTGTCTGACGAAGTGCGGCGGCACGGTACTTGTGCTGTCATTCATCTCTCTCATCGCAAGCGTCGCCGGAAGGTTGCCACGAGACTGGATCTCAGCCGAGGTGACGGGCCTCCTGTGCGCACTGGTCATCATCTTCGTTGTTGGAAAGGGCAGCGGAGCCATGGAGCTGCACAACCTCGTCAATGTGCTTTCCTACCTGCGTCTGATGGGGATCGGCGTCGCGTCGGCCGCGCTCGCCTTTGCCGCCAACAAACTGGGCGGCATGGTGCACAACGTCTTCTTGGGCATCGTCATCGCGGGGATGCTCCATGGGATCAATTTCATCTTCGGCATCTTCTCGCCCACCATCCAATCGCTCCGGCTCCATTATGTAGAATTTTTTGAGAACTTCTTTGCACCTGGCGGCCGACCGTACAAGCCTTTCCGACATCTCCACCAGGCCCTGCCTGTTCGAGAGTGAGGTGGAGGACAACCATGGAGGAGGATCATGACAGAGATCGGACTCATCGCAATCGGAGCGGGTCTGGCAATCGGGCTGGCTGCGCTGGCTACAGGGTTGGCGCAGGCTAAGATCGGCGCAGCGGCGATTGCCGCAATCCTGGAGAAGCCCGAGACCTTCGGGACCATGTTGATTTTGCTCGTCATCCCGGAAACGTTGGTCATCTTCGGGTTTACCGTCGCCGTTCTGATTTTATTCGCCTTGAAGTAGGTCTTTCGATGCCGTACGAGACGCTCATCGACGCGCTGTTGGAAGAAGGGAGAACCAAGGGTGAGGCGATCGTACGTACGGCCCAGGCTGAGGCCGAGCGGTTGATCAATGATGCGCAACAACAGTGCGAAGTCTTGGACCGTGAGGCCGAAGCAGCCTTCCGCCGAAACCTGTCCACCCAGCGGACGACAATTCTGAGCCGCGCGGGTCTCTCTGCTCGCTATGTCCTGCTCCAGACCAAACGAGAGATCCTGGATGCAGTGTGGTATCAGGCAGGTCAGAAAGCCATGAGTCTCACCGGTCATGCTCGGACGGCGGTCCTCAAGGCACTCCTTGACGAAATACTCTCCGCCACCTCTTCTCAAACACCACGAGTGTTCATTGATAGTCGTGAGCGACCATACCTCGAAGACATCTTGAAAGAGCGGGGAATCTCTTTTGAAGAGCAGCAGGGTGATCTCCGTCTTGGGATGAGGCTCGAAGCTGATGGCGAGATCCTCACCAACTGCTTTGCTCCTCGTCTCGCCAAAGCGAAGTCGGAGCTGACGATTGAGCTGAACCGACTATTGTTCACCGAAGAGACAGTCAGTGCTCAGCCATCAACCACGATGTCAAAACGCGAGTGATGAGACATGGCCGACTACGCCTACAGCAACGCCAGGATCCGTGCCATGGAGGGCCGCCTTCTCAACCGAGGGGAGTATGAATCCTTGTTGGGCTGTGCGAGTTTCGACGGGCTCGTCGAGGTTCTGAAGAGCTCGCGATATGCTCATCCGTTGGCACTAGCGCTTACGGGATACGATCCCACTCGTCCCGCTGAGACGGTCGTTCGCATCGATGAAGTGCTCCGGCGAAACCTTACGCAGAACCTCACGGCGCTTCGACGCTTCTTCTCCGATCGCTCGGGTGAGCTGATCAACGAGCTGTTCCTGCGATGGGATGTCTACAGTCTGAAAACAGTGCTACGTGGGAAGCAGGCCGGCGCGCCGGTCGAAGAAGTCCTGGCGGCGACGCTTCCGGTCGGGGAACTGGATGACATTGCTCTGGGGGAACTTGCGCGAGCGCCTACCATGCAAGCCATGGCTCATCTGCTGGAAACGTGGCGACATCCACTCGCCCATCCTGTCAGAACCGGGCTGAATCTGCTTGGAGCGACCGACAGCCTGGAACCGCTCGAGCATGAACTCAACCGGTTCACTGTTGCGCACACATCCCGACTAGCGGCGGATGGTGATGACGACGACCGAGCCGTCAGAGACTATCTCTTGTTCCTGGGGGATAAGGCCAATCTTCTGACTGGGCTTCGCTGCCTTGCCGAACGTACCGCTCTTTCGCCCTTTGAGGCAGGTCGTCATTTCCTGAAGGCAGGGGGTCGGTTCACGCGAACCCATTATGAGGCAATCGTGAATGCCCGAGATACGCGGGATGGACTCGCCTGGCTCGCCGGCACCCCTTACAGCTGGCTTGCAGACGCGTTTTCGACGTTTTCGGATGGAGAGCCCATTTCTCTTCCACTCGTCGAGAGGAAATTGGACCTGGTAGGCCTCCGCAAAGCAGTCGGCCTCTCTCGACCGGACCCGTTGGGGATCGGTCCGGCGATCTTGTATATCGAGCAGACGACCAACCAAGTTCGCAACATCAGAATGATTCTCAGGGGCAAGGCTTTGGGAATGCAGAACGATCAAATTGAGGAATGGCTGATCCTATGGCCAGCCTGATCGTCATCACCGATCCCGACAGCGCGCTGGGTTTTCGATTGGCTGGCGTCGAAGCGACCGAGGTGAGCGTCAAGGAAGAGGGGGCCGAGCGGCTGCTTACGCTCCTTCGAGCGAAGGAACCGGGCATCGTGATCTATAACGACGAGTACCGGACGGGGCTTTCCGAAAAAAGCCAGGTCGAGCTGGAGGAAAGTGTGAGCCCGGTCTTCTATGCAATGCCCATCTCTCAGGCGAGAGGCGGGGGGGAGTCGCGAGAGCACTATCTCGCCCGGCTCCTCCGGCGGGCGATCGGCTATCAGTTGAAACTGAAGCGATGAGCGGAACCATCGTCAAGATCTCCGGCCCCACCGTCGTCGCGCGAGGCATGGAGCAGACCCGCATGTTCAATCGTGTCGCGGTCGGGAGGACCGGATTGCTGGGAGAGGTGATTCGTCTTCTCGGCGGCGAAGCAACGATTCAAGTATACGAAGACACCACCGGGTTGATGTTGGGAGAAGAGGTGACTGATGCCGCAGAACCGCTCCACGTAGAGCTCGGCCCCGGACTCCTCGGTGCCATCTTTGATGGAGTCCAGCGTCCCTTGGACCTACTGGCGACTCAGCAGGGGGACTGGATCGGGCGCGGTGTTCTGTTGCCGGCCCTGTCCAGAGTACGGCCATGGACGTTCGCTCCGACAGCCTGTCCTGGGACTGCGGTCGTCGGTGGAACATGCGTGGGTGTCGTACAAGAGACTTCGAAGGTTGAACATCGTATTCTGATACCGCCCGGAATCTCCGGGACACTTTGCCGAATTCAGGCAGGCACCTATACGATCGAGGAACCGATCGGCTGGCTCGACGGCGACCGACCCCTGACCCTGTTACAACGCTGGCCGGTGCGAACGCCCCGCCCCGTTACCGAACGGCTGCCCCCGATCGTGCCCTTCATCACCGGCCAACGGGTGTTCGATATGCTCTTCCCTATCGCCTCCGGCGGAACCGTGATTGTGCCCGGCGGGTTCGGAACCGGCAAGACTGTGGTGGAGCAGACGCTCGCCAAGTATGCGCAGGCCGACATCATCATTTATGTAGGGTGCGGGGAGCGAGGCAATGAAATGACCGAGGTCTTGACCGAGTTTCCACAGCTGAAAGACCCCACCACAGGCTTGCCGCTCATGGAGCGCACCATCCTTGTCATCAATACCTCGAACATGCCGGTGGCGGCACGGGAGACCTCGATTTACACGGGGATCACGATGGCGGAATATTATCGTGACATGGGCTACGCCGTCGCCTTCATGGCCGACAGCACATCGCGTTGGGCGGAGGCGACCCGAGAGATCTCAGCCCGGTTGGAGGAGATGCCGGGCGAGGAAGGCTACCCCACTTATCTAGCCACCAAACTGGCCGGGTTCTATGAACGGAGCGGTCGAGTCCGCTGCTTGGGAGAGACCGACCGGCAGGGGTCAGTGACGATTGTCTCCGCCATCTCTCCACCCGGAGGAGATTTTTCAGAGCCGGTAACACAAGGCTCGATGCGGATAGCAGGGGGGCTTTGGGCCTTGGACTCGGATCTGGCTCATCGGCGCCATTTTCCCGCGATCAATTGGAAACGGAGTTTTTCCCTCTATACCCATTCACTCGATCCATGGTTTCAGGCGCAGGTGGCCTCGGACTGGCCGGAACTCAGAATCGAGCTGGCCGGACTTCTCCAGAAAGAAGAGGAACTGCAGGAGATCGTCCAGCTCGTGGGGATCGATGCTGTTCAAGACCGGGAGCGCATCCTGTTGGAAATCAGCCGTCTCATTCGAGAAGAGTACCTCCGGCAGAACGTCTATTCGGACGTCGACGCTGCCTGTCCGCTCGCGAAGCAATATTGGATGCTCAAAGCCCAGCTGTCGTTTCTTGATTACTGTCAAGGCATGCTGAAAAACGGGCATCCGATCGAGCAACTCCTCGCCTCGCCGTTGAGAAGCGAGCTTGAACGTATGAAGGAAACGCCTCCGGACAGTTGCATCCAGCAGGCCCAGGAAATGATTGAGAAGATGCAGCAGGAGTTGAAGTAATGGATGACCTGATCACCCGCGACTATCAGACCGTGAGCGGCATTGCCGGACCGCTCCTTTTCGTCGAGAGACTGAAGAAGGCTTCTCTTGGAGAGCTGGTCGAGATCATGCTCTCCAACGGGGAAGTTCGGCGGGGGCAGGTGATCGAGTTGTCCGAACAGCATGCCGTGATTCAGGTCTTGGAGGAAACAACGGGCTTGGGAGTAACCGGGACCCGAGTCCGGCTCACGGAATCGGCCGCCACGATGGATCTCTCGCCGGATCTTCTGGGTCGGCGGTTGAGCGGTGTCGGTGCGCCGCTTGACGGCCTACCGCCGATTATCCCCGACGCTCGCATGGCCATCATCGGGCAGCCCATGAATCCCGTCTCTCGGGACAAACCGTCCCATTTCATTCAGACTGGAATCTCGACGATCGATGCGCTCAACACATTGGTACGGGGGCAAAAGCTGCCGATTTTCTCCGGCGCCGGCTTGCCGGCCAAGGAAGTAGTCGCCCAGATCGTTCGCCACGCAAAGGTGCGGGAAGGGACTGGCTCCGACCGCAGGTCGGTGCCTGTCCCTCTACGGACGGGGACAGACACCACGAGGAAGGGTGTCAGTCCCCTTGATACCGGAGCCGGTCCCTTCACCATTGTGTTCGCTGCCATGGGGATTACGTTCCGTGAAGCTTCGTTCTTCCTCGGTGAGTTCGATCGCGGCGGGGTCATGGAGCATGCCGTGATGTTCCTGAACCTTGCCGATGATCCGACAATCGAACGGCTCCTGACACCGAGATACGCTCTGACGGCGGCCGAGTATCTCGCGTTCACGCTCGGACGACATGTGCTGGTCGTTCTGACCGACATGGCGGCCTATTGTGAAGCGCTGCGCCAAATCGCCACGGCTCGTGAGGAGATCCCCGGGCGACGGGGCTATCCAGGGTATATGTATTCCGACTTGGCTTCCATCTATGAGCGGGCAGGGCGGATCAAGGGCAAGGCCGGTTCGATCACGCAGCTTCCCATCGTCACCATGCCGGATGATGACATGACACACCCGATTCCCGATCTGACCGGATACATTACGGAGGGGCAGATTGTGTTGTCCCGGGAGCTGCATCGCAAAGGCATCTTTCCTCCTATCGATGTGTTGCCCTGTCTGTCACGGCTGATGAACCTCGGGATCGGGCCCGGCAAGACCCGCGAGGACCATCGGTCGGTGGCTGACCAACTCTATGCCTTCTATGCCCATGGACGAGACATCCGGCGGCTCGCCGCCATCGTCGGCGAGGATGGCTTGAGTGAATCCGATAGGCGGTTCTTGAAGTTCGCTCAGGACTTTGAGCAGGACTTCGTGAGCCAAGGATCACAGAACCGTGAGATGGAAGAGACGTTGGACATTGGATGGACATTTTTGCGGTATCAACCCAAGGAGCGGCTGACAAGGGTAAAGCCGGAGTGGATTGAGAAGTATTACGTCAAGGCGTGAAACGTGAACCGTTAAACGGGAAGCCCGATTAACGACCAATGGAAACCATCGGACGGACACGCATGAATCTGTTGCTGCTGAAGCGCCGGATCGAGGTCGCTCAGCGTGGGTTGGCGCTGCTCCGCAGCAAGCGTGAGGCGCTGATGCGCGAATTCTTCGCCGTGATGGACCGCCTGGTGGAAAGTCGAGGACAGGTGGAGAGCGTCATGGGTCAAGCGCTCGCCAGCCTCACGGTGGCCCTCAGCATGGAAGGAATGACCTCGCTCCGATCGACCGGGTACGCCGCAAGACGGACGCTGTCCATCGAACTGACCGAACGCAACGTGTGGGGTGTCCGCTTTCCGGAAGTCCACTACGGCCCGGTGATTCGAGCATTCGATGCCAGAGGCTATGCGGTTTCAGGGGTATCCGCGCACATCGACGAAACCGCCCGACGGTTTGAAGAGGTCCTGGAACTGATTCTCCGCAATGTCTCGGTGGAATTGCGGCTGAAGAAGCTCGGTTCTGAGACGAAGAAAGTGACGCGCCGGATCAACGCGTTGAATGAAGTGATGATCCCTGGGTTGACTCGTGAGATCAGGAACATTCGGCAGACCCTCGAAGAGCATGAGCGGGAGGACCTGTTCCGAATGAAACGATTCAAGGCCGGAGATTAAGGGGGGCCGATATGGATTTTGAACTCACCGATGAGCAGCGGTTGATCAGAGAGACTGTTCGACGATTTGCGGAGCAAGAGCTCGCCCCGGCGGCGTCGGAGCGCGATCGAGCCGGACGGTTTCCACGCGAGTTGGTCAGCCGCATGGCCTCGATGGGTTTCCTCGGAGGACCGATCCCGAAAGAATACGGCGGCTCAGGTTTGGATTACATCAGTCACGCCATCATCACTGAAGAAATAGGTCGAGCGGACTCATCGTTGCGGACCACGTTGTCGGTGCAGGTCTCGCTCGTTGCGCTGAGTCTGGCGCGATGGGGGAATGAAGATCAGAGACGCCGGTACCTTCC
This sequence comes from Nitrospira sp., assembly GCA_029194665.1. Taxonomy (NCBI): domain Bacteria; kingdom Pseudomonadati; phylum Nitrospirota; class Nitrospiria; order Nitrospirales; family Nitrospiraceae; genus Nitrospira; species Nitrospira sp. Next base: position 363,190 of record JARFXO010000001.1, read on the forward strand.
AAAACTGTGTGCCGGCAGTATGTTGGGCTGTTTCGGCCTCACGGAGCCGAATGCTGGAAGCGATCCGGCCTCGATGGATACCAGCGCCGTGAAGCAGGGAGCCGGTTGGATGCTCAACGGAACCAAGACATGGATCTCCAACGGAACCGTGGCCGATCTCGCGCTGATCTTCGCGCAGACCGACAAGGCCAAAGGCCATCACGGCATCGCCGCCTTTCTCGTAGAGCAAGCCACGCCGGGATTCGCAACCAGACCGATCACCGATAAGCTCGGGCTCCGCTCATCAGATACCGGTGAGTTGATCTTCGACAACTGTTCAGTGCCGGAGAGGGCTTTACTGGGATCGGTCAGCCAAGGATTCTCAGTTGCCATGTCAGCCTTGGACAATGGTCGATTCAGCGTCGCAGCCGGTTGTGTGGGGATTATCCAGGGCTGTCTCGACGCCTGTATTGAGTACGCCAAGACGCGCCACCAGTTCGGACGGCCCATTGGGAGCTTCCAACTGGTGCAGGACATGATCGCCCGCATGGCGGTGGACCTGGATGCAGCACGCCTGCTCGTGTTTCGGGCCGGCCATCTGAAGAACCAAGGAATGCCCAATACGGTCGAGACATCCATCGCAAAGTATTTTGCTTCCGAGGCGGCGGTACGGGCTGCAACCGATGCCGTGCAAATTTTCGGTGCCTATGGATACTCCGAAGAAGCCCCTGTCGCACGGTACTATCGCGACGCCAAGGTGGCCACGATCTATGAAGGCACGTCGCAGATCCAGAAGCTCTTGATCGGCTCGCATCTGCTGGGAATGAGAGCATTTACGTAATTGAGGTTCTCGTTGATTACCCTGCTTTCAGTTTCCTCACTTCTTCCGTCAGCAGCGGGAGCACTTCAAAGAGATCGCCGACGATGCCGTAGGTTGCGAGTTTGAAAATGGGCGCATTGGGGTTATTGTTGATCGCCACGATCGTGCGGGCGGAGGACATTCCGGCCAGATGTTGAATGGCCCCTGAAATGCCGCAGGCGACATAGAGTTGCGGTGAGACGGTCTTGCCTGTGAGACCAATCTGGTCGCTGTGCGGCCTCCAGCCTGCATCCACCACCGCGCGCGATGCGCCCACGGCTGCCCCCAGTGCGGCGGCGAGTTCTTCGATCAGCTTGAAGTTCTCCGGTCCTTTGAGGCCTCGGCCTCCCGAAACAATGATCGTGGCCTCGGTCAATTCTTTCTTCCCTCCGACTGTCTGCTGTATTTCGCGAACCCTGGCCATCGGCCGCGTACTCTCGCACGAGACCGTGAGCCTTTCAACGGAAACAGCGGCTGTGGGTTTAGGATTCAACGACGAGAAGACGTTTGGGCGGAGAGTCACGACCTGCATGATCGGTTTCTTTGCCTTCACGACCGCTCGCAGTTTTCCGCCATAGATGGGACGGGTGGCAACCAATGAGCCGTCGGTTTCCATCTCCAGCGCCACGCAGTCCTGCATCAGTGCGCTCTTGAGCCTTGCCGCCAATTTAGGAGCGAGGTCCTTTCCCATCGAGGTGGCACCCACCATAATAGCGACCGGCTCAAGCGCCCTGGCGGTATCCGTCACGATCGTCGTAAAGAGTTCGGACGAATAGTACGTCAGCGCTGAGTCCTCTGCGAGCAAGATCCGCGAGGCGCCGTGATCGGCAAGCTCTTGCGTGAGGGAGTCGATTGAGGAGCCGACAACCAGCGCGACGACATCACTGCTCGACATCTTGCTCAGGCGACAAGCCTGACCTAAGGCTTCCAGCCCAACCCTTTTCAGCCGACCATCACGTTGCTCACAGAAGACCAGGATCGGATTGGCCATTCTCTCACGCCTCACGGGTCAGGTCAGATCACCTTCGCCTCTTCATGGAGCAGTCTGACGAGCTCTTGGACCGCAGCAGCGGCGTCGCCTGGGATGATTCGGCCGACCGGTCGCGGTGGGGGCGATTCCAGCCGAACAAGCTGCAGTTCCGCTCCCGCTGCGCCGACGGCTTCCCGGGCGACGTCGATCGTCTCCCGGTTCCAAACCTCCAGTGGCTTCTGCTTGGCCTTCATGATGCCGGGGAGCGACGGATAGCGAGGCTCGTTGAGGCCTTTCTGGCAGGTAATCAACGCCGGCAACGGAGCCTCCACCACTTCAATGCCTCCCTCGATCTGCCGATGGGCGACGACGGTCCTGTTCTGCCGATCCACTTGTAGCTTGTTTACCACGGCGACGTGTGGAAGACCCAGCAGCTCTGCGACCTGAATTCCCACGGCCCCACCGTCGTCATCCACCGCCTGCTTGCCGAACAGGAGGAGATCGAAGGACAGCTGTCTGAGTGCTGCTGCCAACACCAATGCAGTGGTATAGCCGTCACCCCCTTCGAAGGCCGGATCGCTCAACAAGATCGCTTTATCGGCACCCATCGCGAGACAGGTCCGCAGGGATTCCTCCGGCTTCTGAGCCGCATGCGGGCGAAGAGACAGCACGGTCACGTCACCGGAGCCGAGTCGTTCCCTGATCTTCAGTGCTTCTTCAACAGCAAACTCATCGTAGGGATTCACGACGAAGTTGAGGCCCGCCCGTTCGATGTCCGTCCCATCTCGCGTCAGAACGAGCTTGGATTCAGTGGCAGGTACTTGTTTGATACAGACGATGAGCTTCATTTCGTTCGGCGTCACAGCCCCTGATAACGCGGTCCTCCCTCAGCAGGAGCCCGCCAAACGATGTTCTGTACGTGATCACCGGAGATGACGTCGAGGGGATCCTTGATCACGCAGGTCTTGCAGTGCACGCAGTTTGCGAAGTTGACCTGAATGCGGCGGCCGGCTCCTTCGCCCACCAACTCATAGACCCTTGCCGGGCAAAAATACGTGCAGGGCGCATCTCCGAATCGAGGGATGCAGTCCGTCACACATCGCGCTGGATCGAGGATTTGGATGTGCGAAGGCTGATCCTCTCGATGTTGCGTGCCGGAATGATAGACATCGGTCAGTTTATCAACCAGCACTCCGGCGTCGTACTGTGCCGGCTCATCGGCCCAACGGCCTCGAACCGCTTGATCAAGCGGCCGCAAATGTCTGAAATCCTCACGGACCGCTCCAGGTTTGGTCGGACCGAGTCCAGTCCACATCGTCAGTCCTCCGAGGAGAAGGCCCGGCGGGCAGCCGTAGGCAAAGGCCCGCCTGAAGTTCCGCACATGATACAGATCCTGCATGATATAGGACGAGGCCAGTCGGGCTTCATAGGACGAGAGTGTTGAGGCAGAGGTGTCGTTTTGCAGCAGGGCATCGAACATCGTCTCAGCCGCCAAGATCCCGCTTTTCATCGCATAGTGGATGCCCTTCAGATAGGGAACATTCAGCAAACCAGCCGAGTCGCCCACGAGCAATGCGCCGTCGACGTACGGTCGAGGAACGGCAAAGTAGCCGCCCTCGGGAAGAGTCTTGGCTCCGTACGCGATCACCTCGCCGCCCTGGAGGAAGCGCTGGATGAAGGGGTGCTTCTTGAGCCGCTGAAGCTGGGCTTGGGCGTCCATTTGCGGATCATCCCAATCCAGCCCGCAGACCATTCCCACCGCGAAGAGATTATTATCGAAGCCGTAGCAGAATCCTCCGCCGAAGACATGAGAGCCAAGCGGGTAGCCGATCGTATGAATCGCGAGACCCGGCGATCCTCCAGACTTCACCTGAATCACCTCTTTGACACCCAGGGCATAGGATTGAGGATCCCGCCCCTCACGTAGCTTGAACCGATTGATTAAATCCTCAGCCAGGGTCCCATAAGGGCCTTCACCGAAGACCGTGATCCTGGCGTGGATGTTCGTCCCTGGTTGGTAATTGGCTTTCCTACCGCCATCGGCATCGAGCCCCTTGTCCCCTGTTTGAACACCGCAGACTCGCGTGCCGTCGTAGAGGATCCTGACCCCACAGGTCTCGTGAAACAGGTAGACGCCGGCTGCTTCTACCTGCTCAGCGAGCCAGAGGTTCAGCTTCTGGAGAGAGCCGAGGTAACAGCGATCCTGTCGATAGGAAGGTGGAATCAGCACATTGGGCAGCCGAACATTCCTCCCGGTCGTCAGATACCGGAGGCTGTGCTGAGTCACACGGAGCGAGAAGGGAAAGCCACGATCGCGATAATCTGGCAACAATTCTTCCAGCGCGATCGGGTCGAAGATGGCGCCGGAAATCGCATGCGCCCCGACATCGTGCCCCTTCTCGATCAGCGCAATTCGCAGTTCAAGGCGAGGACTCGATGTCTTGCCGGCGGAGATCTGCCCGTTATGGCTTGCGATCAACTGAGTCAGGCGAAGCGCCGCCGAGAGATTGGCCGGCCCTCCCCCTACGAACAGGATATCTACGTCAAGGATCTGACGGTCTTCATCCATGGGTTTGTCCGTGAGGGACCGGCTCCGGCTTTGCCGGTGCCAGTCCCTTCATCTCGGTGGGACAGTCGACGATCGGACGTGCGACAGTCTCCGGGTACTTTACGTCTTGCTCAGCCTTTGGAGAGTGAGTGAAAAGTCTTTCGGTTCCAGTACCACCTCGATGAGTGACACTCCGGCCCGATCACATGCCTGCTGCAGCGCGATCCGGAACTCTTCCGGCGTGAATGCGCGTGTGCCCTCGGCTCCCAAGGCTCTGGCCACCGCCACATAGTCCCAGTGATGGATATCCCACACCGCGCTTGTTCCACCCAACGCCTCCAGGCTGCGGTACCCTCCGTTGTTGAGCACCACGACCACAGCGTTCACCCCGTAGCGCACCAAAGTTCCGATCTCCATACCCGTCATCTGGAATCCGCCGTCGCCGACCAGTGCGATTGGCCGACGATCGGGCGCGGCCAACCCCGCGCCTAGAGCGGCAGGCACGCCGAACCCCATGCTGGCGTAATAGCCTGGATTCAGGATCGTCTCGGCGTTCAATCCAACCGCGCCGAACAAACAATCACCCGTATCGATCGTGAAGGTGTAGCGTCGATCCTCCAAGCGACTCAATTCCGAAAAGACGGTAGCGACCATGGACCGGCTCTCCGCTCCGGGCGGTTCCGGCACGTAGTCGTTGCGAAATTCCCGCGGTTTGATCTTGGAGGACTCCAGCAGGGACGTCAGGACCTCGGCGAGCCCGACGTGCCGATACCGATGTCGGCTGATGACGATCTCGTCGGACAACACCTGGATCAAGGTCTCGCGGGCGATCAGACTCGTGAAGCGTCCGGTCTCCGTATCAGTCAGCCAGACCCCCAACATGAGCAGGCAGTCCGATTCTTCGACCATCTGCCGTGCATAGGGGTGCCCGGCTGCACCCATGTAGGTTCCGATAAAGTTCGGATGGTGCTCAGGAAAGACTGCCTTCCCCATGAACGAGTTGGCGACCGGTAGGTTGTAACGCTCAGCGAGCCGGATGACCTGATCCCGAAGATCGAGTCTCATGATGTCGATCCCTGCCAGAATCACGGGAGCCCGGCTCCGGTTGAGGCGATCGTCCATTTCCTGCATGGCCTCGGCCAATGTGGCCCGATCCCGCTGGGGAGCAACGGGCGTCCATGGCTCGGCCTCATCGATTTCAGCCCAGGTCAGGTCGCGTGGGATTTCCAGATAGCCCGGCCGCAGTTCGCGGCGCACCGCCTCGATCACCCGGGTGATTTCGCGCGATGCGGTCTTCCGATCTTCGAGCGTGGCCCCGGCAGCGGTCATCTCCTCATAGATGCGGCGCTGTGTGTCGAACCCCTTCACCTTGTGATGGATCAAGAGTTCTTGGTCTCGGCCTGCCAGGTCAGGCGCCCCGCTGATCACCAGCACCGGCGATTTTTCCGCGTAGGCCTGCGCAATCGGATTGACCATGTTGAGCAAGCCGGCCCCGTATGTGCCCATCGCCACCCCGATCCCTTTGAGGCGAGCGTAGGCGTCGGCGGCAAAACCGGCCGAGGGTTCATGTGTGGTCAGAATTGAACGGATAGGACTGTCTGCCAGCGCTTCGTAGAGGGGGAGCACGTGATCGCCTGGAATGCCGAAAGCATGGGCTGTGCCAAGGTCGAACAGTCGTTGGAAGAGGTAAGGAGCCAGACGCATTTCAGCCCCTTGTGAGGTATCGATAATTCGTCCACCGTCCCCTGTGCGGCCCAGCGGCTCGAAGAGACAGTCCCTCGGATTAGGAGGCGTGCTTCGCTTTCGTCTCCTCGGTGACGGTATGCTCCCGCAGCTTTTTGACCAATTCCTCGTAAGAGCTCTCGCGAATGATCTTCTGAAACTGGCTCCGATAGTTACTCACCAAACTTACGCCGTCTATGATGATGTCGTAGGCAGACCATCGACCAGCTTTCACCAAGAGACGGTAATCCATCGGAAGCGTCGTTTTGTCAGACCGCAACTCGGTCCTCACCTCCGCATACGACCCTTCGATCCGTTCGGTTAAGTAACGCACGTCTTGTTTTTGCCCGCTATAGTCTTCGATCCTTCCGGCGTACTTGTCGGAGAGAAAACTCTTGTATGCCTCGACGAACTCATTCCGCTGAGTTTCGGTCAGCTGCTTCCAGTAACTGCCCAACACTCGTTTGGACATTTCTGCATAGTCGAACCGGTCAGCGGCGATCTCTTCGAGCATACGGCGACGCTGTGCTTGTTTGGCCGGGTTTTTCAGGGAAGGGTCTTCGAGGATACGGAGTACGTGAGTGACCGTCTCGCGCACCGCTTCCGTCGGAGTTTCCATGTCTCGCGAGGAGGCGGTGACAGCGAAGCACCAAAGAAAAGCGTATACAGAGACCGCCAGGCACACTAAGCACCTTGCAGCCCGCCGACTCCTTTCGGACCACTGAAGCATGAAGTGAAGGTTCTTCGTAACGCGTCAGTCCAATAGGAACGTTACCTTGAGATCTACACGATACAAAGTCACCTTGCCGTTTTCAACCACGACATGCTGCTCCTTCACCCAAGCCGATTTGATGCCGTGGATGGACTTGGATGCTTTCGCTACTCCTTGGACGATGGCATCTTCGAAACTCGTGGATGATTCGGCGCTGATCTCGATGATTTTTGCAACAGACATAGAGCATCTCCTTTCCCGTTCGTACGCTCCCAACGATCTGATCCAAACGACACATTGTCATGATCGACTGTTCAGCAAGGTCGGCGCCAGAACGCGATCGGTCGGCAGTCCGCCTGACTTACGCGATATCTCAAGAGATTTCAGCCGTCATGGACAAGCTTGGGAAGGAAGACGAACGGGATTGGGGAACTTTGCTACATCTTATGAAGCAGGTCTGTAGCAATAATGTGCATGTTCGGTCGACGAATAGATCGGACCGACAAATGGTGCTCGCTGTAGTCGTCTCTGACTTCCGAGTGATACCCCAGGCTTTCTCGGAGTTTGTCTGGTTGAGTTGGAGTACGGTGAAAGCTCCATCCAGCCGAGGAATCGCTCAATCCCGAATTGCACACACTAGTTTGTGAACCTAAATAGACATTATCCGAAGTTCGGTCTTGCGGTGATTGTGTAAGAAGCCTAGAATGGGTTCCCTCTGGTAATGATACCTAAAGCCGGCAAGAAAAGGCGCCGGACTAGGGCGCGGCTGGATTCACAGGCTCGCTTTTCAGAGTCTGAGGGGCACTCTGCGGCCGAACTGCAGCAGGACGATTTCTTCGCCGAGGCGTTTCGCCTAAGTCCTCATCCGATCGGTATCACTGAACTGGAGACCGGGACCTGTCTAGAAATCAATAACGCCTGCCTCACAATATTCGGATTTCGCCGGGACGAGGTGATCGGAAAGACGACGTTGATGTTGGGGATCTGGCCTGATCCTCAGGAGCGGGCTCGGCTCATCGATCGATTGAAATCTGAAGGGTCGGTCAGAAATCATGAAGTGTCGATGCGGATGAAGAACGGTGGATTGCGGCAGTTCCTCATCTCCACGGACTTGATCAGGCTCAGGGGGAAACCCTGCCTCCTGACCATCGGCAATGACATTACTGAGCGCAAGAGGGCTGAGGAGGCGTTGCGCCGGACACATGAAGAGTTGGAACAGCGCGTCCGAGAGAGAACCGCGGACCTCGATCGGACCAATGCGGCGATGCGGAGGAGCGAGGAGCGATTCCGATTGTTCATCGAGCACGTACCGGCTGCAATTGCGATGTTTGACCGGCACATGTGTTACTTGGCGGCCAGCCGCCGTTGGATGGAGGATTATCGGCTCACAGGGGATATCCTGGGCCGATCGCACTATGACGTGTTTCCCGAGATTCCATCACGATGGAAGGCGGTCCATCGTCGCGGACTGGCAGGAGAGATTCTGAGAGGACATGAAGACCGGTTTGTTCGAGGTGATGGCTCAACACAGTGGATCACCTGGGACGTTCGCCCCTGGTTTTGCGGCGGCCAAGTAGGCGGAATTGTGATTGCCACGGAGGATGTGACGGCCCGCGTGGAGGCAAGGAGCGCACTGTATGAAAGAGAGGAACGGTCCGATCAGATCATCCGCTTGGCCAACTTCGGCATATTCGATCATGATCACCGAACCGGCAAAGTCTACTGGTCGCCGGTCATGAGGGACATCTACGGCGTGGGGCCGAATGAACCAGCCTCGCTGGAAGGATATATCCAGTTGATTCATCCGGAAGACCGCGAAGCGGTTGTCATGGCGATCAAGCAGACCCAGGATTCTTCCGGCGATGATCAGTTCTCAATGGAGCATCGCCTTTTGTATCCTGATGGGAGCGTCCGTTGGGTCAGCTTCCGATCCTGGACGTTGTTCGATCATGATGGACCTGAGCGTCGCCCTAACCGAACATTGGGCGCGATGATCGACATCACGAAACGCAAACAGGCCGAGGAGGCACTGAAAGTCAGCGAGCGCCGATTCGTCTCCTTTATGGATAATTTGCATGGCTTTGCATGGATCAAAGATGCCCAAGGACGGTATCTCTACGTCAATCGACTCTTCCAAGAATCGATGCTGAAGGGATTGGACTGGAGAGAGAAGACCGCCTTCGAGTTGTGGCCGGCAGAAGTCGCCGAGCAGTACGAGTTAAGCGATAAGCAGGTGCAGGAGAGTCGGGTGCCGCTCCACACAGTGGCGCCGTTCATACAGAATGGAGAGGTTCGGCACGCGATTGTGAGCAAGTTCCCCATCGCCGATCACCAGGGAGCGCCGGTGTTGTTGGGAGGTGTCGCTGTTGACATCACCGAACGTAAGCAGGCGGAAGAGGCGCTTCATCGCAACCAGCTGGAATTGCATCAGAAGCAAGTGCAATTGGAGGAGCTGACGTCCAAGCTCCTGGCGGCGCAAGAGCATGAGCGACGGAGAATCGCTCGTGAACTGCACGACGATGTAAGCCAGCGATTGGCCGCCTTGGTCCTGGAAGTGGCGTCGTTGGAACAGCACCCTTCCCCTGTCCCCATTGAACTCGCTCGACGCCTGAGACCACTTCGTGAAGGGTTGGAACAGCTTTCTGACGATGTGCACACGCTCGCATACCGACTTCACCCCTCGTTATTGGAGCATGCCGGATTGCGCCCCGCGGTCGAAGACCATGTCCATCAGGTTTCCCGGCGCACAGGCTTACCCATTATTCTAAAGATTCTTGATGTTCCGAATGCGGTACGGCTCGATCAGGCGACCTGTCTCTTCCGCGTCATGCAGGAAAGCGTTCAGAATGTGGTGAAACATGCCGAGGCGACGACCGTGACGGTCCAGCTCCGCGGGTCGTCAAAGGGGGTCGGCCTGTCCATCAGTGACAATGGGAAGGGATTTGAGGCACAAGACCTGCGTACCCATCACCGGGGACTGGGTTTGAGCAGCATGGAGGAACGGCTTCGACAACTGCATGGATTCCTTCGGATCCAATCTCGACCATCCCAAGGCACAAAGGTCTGTGCTTGGCTGCCGTACGAGGCGGAGGTTGCATGAACCGACCGCGCATTCTGATGGCAGATGATCACGCCATTGTCTTGGCTGGGCTGCGGAACCTGGTGGAGGCCGAGGGCGAAGTGGTCGGCATGGTGGAAGACGGACAGTCACTGGTCGAGGCTGCCCAGCAGTTACGCCCCGATATTGTGTTGCTTGACATCTCGATGCCGCTGCTCAATGGATTGGATGCTGCACGCCAGATAAGTAAGCTGGTGCCGGAGAGCAAGCTGATCTTCCTCACCATGCATGCGAGTCCCACCTATGCGACCGAAGCCTTCAAGGCCGGGGCCTCCGGGTATTTGATAAAACGGTCTGCGGCAGCGGAGCTCAAGCAAGCCATTCAGGCGGTGATGCAGGGACAACACTATATGACCCCGCTTATCACGAAAGAAGTCTTGGCGGCGACGCTCCAATCCACAGAGAACCAACCCAGCAAGGCGTTGGTGTCCTCCCTCACGCAGAGGCAACGGGAGGTGTTGCAGCTTGTTGCCGAGGGGAAAAGTACCAAGGCCATAGCCTCACTCTTGAATATTTCCGTGAAGACGGTGGAATTTCACAAGTTTCGCATCATGAGCGAACTCGATCTCCACTCGACCGCCGAATTAATCAAATACGCAATCGCCGAAGGTCTTGTGAGCGTGTCGTCGTAGACGGACCACCTGCATACCAGCAGAGGGATGGTCGGAGATCCCTGATGCAACATCATGAAGCCGTACCGAGACCCACCGTGCAACACTCGTAATCTCCCCTCGTATTTCTGGGTCGTTTCCTAGATCCGTTCTACCTCCTTAATATGAAATATGTTGGCCGGACCGGATTATCAGTATCGTAGCTTCCCAAGGGTGACAGGGGTCGAGTTGTTGTCCGACATCAAATCTAGAAGTGGCGGCGAGTCCGATGCACTATTCTTGAATCATCTTGGCTCGCGTTTGTAGGTAGGCATTACGGACTGCAGCGTAGAGATCCAGGGTGGATTCTTCGACACCCTCATACTTCTCTAGATTCAACGAGCGGCTGTTCACAATTTCCGTTCCACGGGCGGCAACGAGTATCAAAGAACTCTCGAGGCTATTCGACTCGAGGAGGGAGGGAATAGCATCAATCCCGATAATCGGAAAGACCAGCCAGTAGATAGGATTGAGAGCAATATCTCCAGCATACCCGACAAGGTCACGAGCCGTAAACGGCGGCAGAAAGGGGAGTACGATATAGGGTCCCGGCCTCACCCCGTAGAAGCCGAGCGTCTGGCCGGTATCTTCTTCCGGAGTCGTAAGATTGAACCGATTGGCCACATCGATAAATCCGCCGATCCCGACCGTTGTGTTGATGAGGAATCGCCCGACTTCTATACCGGCTCCTTTGAACTTTCCCTGGAAAATATTGTTCATTAAGCGCGGTGTCACACGAGTGTTGTAGAAGAAATTGCTGATCCCTATCTGAGCGAAATTGGGGACAATGGAGTTATAGCCTTTGGCTACCGGCTTTAGCGCCAAACGATCAAACTCTTGGTTAAAGTGGAACATCTTCGAGTTGAACGGTTCCCACGGGTCATACTCCTCGATCGCCTCTTCGCCCGGCTTGGCAAACGGATCGAACGGTTCTTCAGCAGCAACCTCGGGAGTTACTGTCGCTGAGGGGATGGGCTTGTGAGAGACGTCAGCAATCAGAACCGGTGGGGCGTTCTGCTCAATGGTAGGGGTGAGCGGGCTGGTCGAGCCTTTTTGAACGGCGCAACCGGAGAGTAGGATCAACGAAACGGCAAAAACAACCGTATATTTACTGAGCCTGAAGCAGACCGGCCTCCACTCAGGTTTTGTCCTCATTCTTAAGATTACCTCGTGCGATTAATGGAACGAGCATCGACAATGGGCCCCGCAATGTACCAAAAGTCGATTCACCCGCCAATCATTTATTTCTGAATTGCGATCTTGGACGAGCAGTTGACGGACAGCCGCCTCGAAATCCTGGCATCATCTTTGCCGGACTCCTATCCGTGAGTACAGGTTGCACAATGCCGGAACCGGAGATCATCGACGAACTTAGCAGGTTGCGCACAAAGTCGATGTCTGTAGTTCGACAGGCCTGTTCTGAGTTGGTCGAGGGCCTCAGCACGGACGGATAACCTCAGTATTTTCGATCATCACTCCGTTCGTCCTTAGGCCATCGAAGGATGAAGAGAGGGTTTTCCGCAACCTCTTAGACGATTTTCACGCCGACCGGCCGTTCGATCAGCTCGATTTCATAGCCGTCGGGTGCGTCGATGAAAATGAACCGGCTGCCGGAGGAGGTTGTGGCGGGACCATCGGTGATCTTGACCCCCAGTGCAGTGAGCGAGGCGATCGTTTCGTCAAGGCTTTCGACTTGGAAGGCCAGATGGACGAGATCCTCCTGAACTTTCACCGGCCCACTTGGAGGGAAACTGGTCAATTCGATCAGTTCGTCACTGTTGGGCACTTTCAGAAAGGCCAGCTGGGATCCACGAGGAGAAGTCTTTCGCTCGATCACCTCAAGGCCCAATACAGTCGTGTAAAAACGGATGGTCTCATCCAGATCGCTGACCCGCATACGGGTATGGAGAAGCTTGATAACATTCATACTGTGGCCTTATAGCAGATGGTGTATGCTTGATAGCAAGGGCTGGATCGAAACGCGAAATCTTTTCTCATCGCACTATTTGCCATAGGCTATCCGCCATCAGTTCTTCTCGTTGGCCCAGCCGACTTGCGCAACAACAGCTCCGCGCTGCCGGGGATCAGGAAATTGGGCATGGGGCCGATTTCCTGATAGCCATGCATCTTGTAAAAGGCTCGTGCCGATTCGTTGAAGTCCGATACACAAACGAAAAGATTCTTGGTCCTCTTGAAGACCAACTCCTCGATGTGCCGCAACAGTTGACCGCCGATTCCCTTTTGGCGAGCCCATACCGCCACCCCCAAGAGCTCCAGATAGTCGCCCAGAAGAAACTTCTGCTTTAGGATAGCGACACCGGCTACTTGCCCATTGAGGAGGGCGATGTAGCAGTCTCGCGCTTGCGGGATTGGGCAAAAGATGCGGTTCCAATCATCCTGCGTGTAACCAAGTCTTTTCCAGGGGTCAGACTCACCGAGCAGTTGGACGACGGACTCACGATCGTCCGGATCCATGTTCCTGATAACCGGATCAGTCATGGGTTCGTGGCTTGCAGGTCAACAACTCGCTGACCGTCATGGGTTGGAGGCCTCGCCGAGGAAGGACATTCGTTGCCAGTTGTTCAACCACCTGCCTGGTTTGCTTACCTTTGCCGTTCGCATGGAAGACGATGATGCTCCCCGGCTTGGCACGAGCGGCGACTCCGGCGAGAATCTGCTCGGCGGAGAGTGTGGGGTCCGGATCGCCCGATTCGATATTCCATCGGATGAATTGCAGGCCGAGCATGTTCACCACGGCGACGGTCACATCGTTGTATTCCCCGTACGGCGGCCGAAACAACATCGCCTCATGGGCATAGTGTTCCTGCAACAGTTTGATGGGGCCGAGAATCTCCCTCCGCTGTTCGTCGGCATCGTGCATGGGAAGGTGGGCATGCACATCACCGTGCGTTCCCACTTCAAAAAATCCCAGGCTTAATAGATGGTTCACTTCTGGCTCATGTTTTACCATCCACTTGCCGGACATGAAGAACGTGGCCGGGATACGGTGCTTGATCAGATAGTCCATCAACGGCTGATCATAACCGGACCCCTTCCGCACGGGACAGAGATCGAACGTCAAGGCCACGCCCGGACATGTCGGTGAGCCGGACTTGATAACTTGTGCCAGACCGTCTGTTGGAACGAATGGCTCGGGAGTCGTCCCTAACAGGAGGCCAAGCAAAAGGCATAGCAGACCCTGTCGCCGCATAACGGTCAGTATACCTGAACCGGGGGAGAAGAATTGACCCGTTCCGTATTCGGCTGGTACGGTGTGAGCTATGCGTATGCCTTCCTGGGAAATCGGCCGAGCGTTGGGAATTCCGATCCGTATCCATGCCTCATGGTTTTTGGTCTTTCTCCTGGTCACATGGTCCCTCTCGACCAGCTATCTGCCGGAAAGTTTGCCTGGGCTCGCTCCCGAGCGTTACTGGGCGATGGGCGGCCTTGCAGCGGTGCTGTTATTCCTCTCCGTGCTCTTGCATGAGCTCGGCCACTCCTACGTCGCCTTGTACTATCGCATCCCGATTGAAAAGATCACGCTGTTCATATTCGGCGGTGTGGCTCACATGAGGAAAGAAGCTCCGACACCGCTTGCCGAATTCCTCATTGCATTGGCCGGTCCGGCGGTCAGCTTCGTGATCGGCGGTCTCTGTTTTGTCTTTGTGGAGCTGGCCCAGGCAATTCAACGGCAACATGGCCTCCAGGGTTGGATCATGCTCGGAGCCCTGTTGGGTTTCGTGAATATGCAACTCGGCCTCTTCAATATGATTCCGGGTTTTCCGCTGGATGGCGGGCGGGTCTTACGTGCAGGATTGTGGGCCTGGGGAAAGGATTTTTATCGGGCCACCAAACAAGCCGCAGTGGTCGGTCTTGCGTTTGGATTGGTGCTTGGACTGGTCGGCCTTGTTGTGATGTACGGAGCCGTGAGCGGCGGATTGCCCGCTTCGATGGCATCGAACGGCGGGTGGATTCTCATCATCGGCATGTTTCTCTTCGCCGCGGCTTTGGCGAGCCGTCGCCAAGCCTCCATCCGTCAGTCGCTGGCCACGGTTCCTATCCGAGATCTAATGGTGACGACGGTTGTTTCAATCCCGTCGCATTGTACTCTGGATGAGGCGGTGAACCAGTACTTCCAAGCCTATGGCTACGGCGGCTTTCCGGTGATTGACGACGGACGGCTGGTGGGTATGTTGACAGTGTCGGAAGTTCAGTCCATCTCGCCCACGCTCTGGTTGTGGCGGCGGGTTGAGCAGGTGATGCGTCCTGTTTCGGAGTCGCTAGTAATCGCACCGGATGTTCCGGTGATTCAAGCGATGGAACGTATGGCTCATGAGAGATGGGATCGATTAGTCGTCATGCAGGACGGGGAAATTGTCGGACTCGTCACCCATTCGGCCATCGTGCATTTTCTTCAGCTACGGGGCTCCTCCAGCCGCTGAGTAGCGGCACTTGCCGTCCGTCACTCGCTCCAACATCTCCATTAGACATCGGCTGCCGGTACCTTAGGCGACGAGGGGGCGAACTGTTGCAACTTCTGGGCGATGATGCCGCCGAAGAGGAAGAGGCCGGCGGAATAATAGACCCACAACAGCAAGAGTACGACTTCGAGCAACGATCCATAAAGCCTGGCGTAGACCGTAGCATAGTCGCTATAGCTGACGAACAACAACTTGGCTGCGACCCACAGCAGGCTAAAGATCAGTGCTCCAACCATTGCGGCTCGCCAGCGAGGACGGTGGCGAGGAACCAGGCGGTACAATAGGCTGACGGTCAGGAATGCCAGAGCAAAGGGCAGAGTGTAGGTTAGATGAAAATCATGCGCGGCCAGGGCCACGAGATCGAGTCCCCAGAGCCTGGGAGCGTAGGTGGTGAAAAAGGCGATGGTTTGCGTGCCTACGTACGCCATAAGCAGCAGCAGTCCGGTGGACCACAAGAGCGCGATGGAAATTGCGGTCGAAATCAATGGGTGACGCTTTTGGGTGCTCTCAAACACCACGTTGAGCGCATAGTCGAGCTCGTAAAAGACGAGGCCTCCAAACCAGAAGAAGGAGAGAAACACGAGCCACCGCACGCGTTCCAATGCACTGATCCGATGAAGTTCTTCGGCCAGGCGTTCGCCCAACGACGGCAAAAATTCCTTGAGGAAGCTCAGCATGAACTGTTCACCGATGACATCCTGACTGACGAAGAAACTCACCCCATACAGGACGAGAAAGGCGAGTGGAAAGAGTGAGAGCAGCGAAAAGAAAGCCAACGATGCGGCAAGGCTGGCGCAGCCCTGCTGTAAAAAGGACTTCAGTACGTCAAGGAGGAAACGGAGGACATTCATGAGGTCTCACATGCGAGTCATTCGCGCAATATGAGCGAAGCGAGAACGAAGCTGGAAGGCTATTGTAGCGGCTTCATCTTAATGTCGATACCGCCTGCATGGCTAGCTGCACGACCGGATTGGGGTAGATCCCGAAGATCACCACGCCGGCCACCGCGCAGGCCAGCACGATGGAGAAGGTCGGCGACATAACCAAGTGAGGAGCGCTCTCCGTGACGTCGCTCGGCTCGCGCATGTACATGACCATCACAACCCGGAGATAGTAATAGGCCGACACAGCGGCAAAAATCAGCGCGATGACCGCCAGCCACGTCATGCCAGCTTCGACGGCAGACATAAAGACGTAAAATTTTCCGATGAACCCCGCGGTGGGAGGAATGCCCGCCAGGGAGACCATGAAGATCAACATGAGCAACGCCGCCACCGGATGACGTTTGGACAGACCGGTGAAGTCCTCGATCTCATCTCCCTCCACCCCGTTCTTGCGAAGCATGGCGGCGACGGCGAACGCGCCGAAAGTCATGAATGTGTAGAGCGCGAGATAGAGCAACACGCTTGCGAGACCCGAGGAGTTTTCTAACCGCCCGGCAGCGACCACGCCGATCAAGGCATAGCCGGCATGGGCAATACTCGAGTACGCGAGCATCCGCTTGATATTCGTCTGCACCAACGCCACGACATTCCCCAACACTAGGGTGGCAAGGCAGATCAGGAGGAACATGGCGGACCAGTTGGCTTTCAAGCCGCCGAGCCCCTCAATAAATACCCGGAGGAAGGCGCCGAAGCTGGCGGCTTTGGATGCCACGGCCATGAAGGCGGTGACCGAAGTTGGGGCGCCTTCATAGACGTCCGGCGTCCACATATGAAACGGCACGACGGCGAGTTTGAAGCCGAATCCAACCGCGAGCAGGATCGTTGCGAATAACAGTAAGGGATCGTCCAGGCTCTGCCCAGCGATCGCAGTGGCAATGGCCGGAAGCCTGGTGCTTCCGGTAGCTCCATAGAGGAGTGAGATGCCGTACAAGAGGATACCGGATGAAAAGGCGCCTAGTACGAAGTATTTGGCGGAGGCTTCGAGCGAACGAGGTTCCGATCGCTTCAGCCCCGCCATCACGTAGAGCGCAAGGGACATCAGTTCACTACCGAGATAGATCGTCAGGAGGTCGGCTGCCGATACCATCACCATCATCCCTGCGAGAGCAAGCAGGACAAAGCCGTAGTATTCGCCGAAGTACAGCCGCTCTTCCTTGAGGTACGAATGCGAAAGGAGAATCGTGAGGCCGGTGACAAAGTAAAGCAGCAGCTTCCAAAAGGCCCCGTACGTGTCGATGATCACCAGCCCGCTAAACGCTTCGACGGGAGCTCTCATCTGTGAGGCCGTCAAGCCCATGCAAATAGCGAGGGTTCCCAGACTCAGCCACACCAGGCCGTCTTTGTCTGATGGACGCAGCACCGGATCCAGCACCAGCACAAGGCAGGCAGCGGTGATGACCAACAGCTCCGGAAGAATGAGGAACAGGTCTCCAACCGGGAAGGTCATGGCTGTCTTTCCTCCACCGTGGCACTCGTGGCGTCCGCTGTAAGGGCTACGTCCTCGACAGATGGAGGGGAGGGGTCGATCTGACTTACTGTTGAGGCCTGCTCAGGAGCCTTCGGCAACACGCGAGCGATGATTTTCTCGACGCTTGGGTGCATGCGGGTCAGGATGGGGTTAGGGAACAGTCCGATCCCAAAGATCAATACAATGAGCGGCACCAGGGTGACCATCTCACGTAGGTTCACATCGCGTAGTTTCGGGAGCATGTGTGGAGACGGCACGCCGAAGGCGACACGTTGAACCATCCAGAGCAAGTAGACGGCGGCGAGGATAATTCCCAATGAGGCGAGGGCTGTGGCGATCTTGCTCCAGAGGAAGGTGCCTATCAGAACCATAAACTCCCCGACAAAACTGTTCGTGCCGGGCAATCCCAACGACGACAAGGCAAAAATGACCAGGAACGTCGCATACCGCGGCATCGGCTTTGTCAGCCCGATATTGTCCGCGATCTGGCGACTATGGGTGCGTTCGTAAATCACCCCCACGCAGAGAAACAGCCCTCCGGTCGTGATGCCGTGATTGACCATCTGCATCACGGCGCCTTCAATTCCTTGAATATTGAACATGAATAGGCCGAGCGTGACGAACCCCATGTGGCTCACGCTCGAATAGGCGATGAGCTTTTTCAGGTCGGCTTGGGCCAATGCCATGTAGGCGCCATAGATGATGGCGATAATCGAGAGGGCGACCATCAAGGGGGTAAACGATTGGGATGCGTCCGGCAACATCGGCAAACTGAAGCGCACGAATCCATAGGCGCCCATCTTGAGCAGGACGCTGGCGAGAATCACGCTGCCTGCCGTCGGTGCTTCTACGTGCGCGTCCGGCAACCAGGTATGGAGAGGGAACATGGGGACCTTGACGGCGAAGGCGGCGAAGAACGCGAGGAAGAGCCAGAATTGCAGCGACTTGGAATAGGTGCTTTGGCTTAACTGAAGGATGTCGAATGTATGGCCGCCCTGGAAATACAGCACCAAAATCGCGACCAACAGCAGGACGCTGCCGGCCAGGGTATACAGAAAGAATTTAATCGCTGCATAGAGCCGATTCGATCCACCCCAGACTCCGATCAAGAGATACATCGGGATCAGCATCGCCTCCCAAAACACGTAGAACAGTACGAAATCGAGCGCCGCGAACACTCCGATCATGGCCCCTTCCATGATCAGCAGCATGGCCATGAAGCTCCGGACTCGCGATTCGATGGAGTGCCAGGAAATCAGGACGCAGAGCGGCATCAGGACCGTCGTCATGAGGACCAACGGCAGACTGATGCCGTCGAGACCTAGCCGATAATGAATCGGCGGCGACGAGATCCACAGGGCCGATTCCATAAACTGCATGTGGCTGGAGGAGGCATCGAACAACCACCAGAGCGGGAGTGAAATCAGTAAGTCAACGACGGTGGCGGCGAGGGCGATGAGCCGAGCCGAGGAATCCTTCACGAAAAAGACCGCAGCCGCGCCGATCAGCGGGATACAGATGAGTGCCGTAAGCCAAGGAAAGGACTGTGTCATTGATCCGTGGTCAGTGATCCGTGGTCAGTGATCCGTGGTCAGTGATCCGTGGAGTGAAATGCATGTTTCCCAGGCTTCTGTCCTCCATCGACTCATGACCAGTGACCATTGACTTTCCTCCTACGAAATCAGAAAGGCCGTCACAATCACAACGATCCCAACCGCCATCGCCAGTGCGTAATGCTGGGTCTGCCCGCTCTGGATCAGTCTCAATAACCATCCACCCCAGGCAACCCCGCGCGCGATGCCGTTGACTGCTCCGTCGATGAGATTGACGTCAACGCGCTTCCATAGCTCCGAGGCGGCTGTATATGTTGGTCTGACAAACAGATGATCGTAGGCTTCGTCTACATACCACTTGTTCAGAGAGCCTCGATACAGGCTGCCCCACAATTGAGCCAGGCGTTCCGGGAGGCCGGGGTTGGCCACATAAACATAGTAGGCTGCTGCAATACCGAGTAAGCCCATCGCAGTTGCCGCGATCATAATGGCGATCCCTGCAGAGCCGTGGTGAGCAGCCGCGTCACTCCCGGTTGAAAAGACAGGCTCCAGGAACGATGGGATGCCGAGATAACCGGTCAGAATACTGAGGAATGCCAGAATGATGAGCGGTGTGGTGATCGTTTGCGAAGGTTCGTGGAGGTGCTCCGCATGGTGCGGATCGACACGCGAAGGTCCCCAAAAAGTCACGAAGACCAGCCGGAAGCTGTAGAAGGCTGTCAGGAGGGCCGTCAGTAGACCGAAGAGCGCCAGTACCTGGCCCAGAGCACCAGACGACCAGGCGGACACGAGAATGTCATCCTTGCTGAAGAATCCCGCCGTCAGGGGGAAGCCGGCGAGCGCCAGCGAACCGATTACAAAGGTCCAGTAGGTAATCGGTAACTTGTCTTTGAGGCCGCCCATGTGTCGCATGTCCTGTTCATGATGCAGAGCGATAATGACGGAGCCACAGCCCAGAAAAAGCAAGGCTTTAAACGCGCCATGTGTCAATAAGTGATACATGCCGGAGGCGTAGGCTCCGAGCCCGCAAGCCATCATCATGTAACCGAGCTGACTCACCGTCGAATACGCGACGACACGTTTGATGTCGGTTTGAGTCAACGCAATAGTGGCGCCGAGAACCATCGTCGCCGCCCCTGTCACAGCAACCACGCTCATCGCGGTTGGAGAAAGGTTATAGATCGGGGCGAGACGTGCCACCATGAAGACCCCGGCCGTGACCATCGTGGCGGCGTGAATGAGTGCCGAAATCGGTGTCGGTCCTTCCATCGCGTCAGGCAGCCAGACATGAAGCGGAACTTGTGCCGATTTACCCACTGCGCCGGCAAATAGGAGCAACCCGATCAGCGTGAATATCGAAACCTCCAAGGTTCCTCCGAAAGGGCCGAGGAGGTTCATCGTCAAATCAGTCGCTTCGTGGATGGCGGGAAAGATGTCGAGGTAATTCAGCGAGCCGAACTGGTACCAGACGAGCAGCAGACCCAACATGAACCCAAAATCGCCCACGCGATTGACGACAAAGGCTTTGGTCGCCGCCGCGCAGGCGGACGCGCGCTCGTACCAATGGCCGATCAGCAGGTAGGAACAGAGCCCCACGGCTTCCCAGAACACGAAGAGCTGCAATAAGTTGTCGGCCAACACCAACATCAACATGGAGAAGGTGAACAGGGCGATGTAGCTGAAGAACCGAGCGTAGCCAGGCTCACCCTGCATGTAACCGATCGTATAGACGTGTACGAGCGAGCTGACACCGGTGACCAGCAGGAGCATGACGGCGGTCAGCCTGTCGATATGGAGACCGATGTGAATGTCGAGATTTCCGGATGTGAGCCAGGTATACAGCGGAACTGAAATGACGGAGCCGGACGCCACTTCTAGAAAGGCCGCCAGCGACAAGACGAGCGACAACATGACCGCCGGAACCGCGACCAGGTGGGCCCGGTCTTTAATGTGCCAGCCGGCCAAGCCTAAGACCAGAAAGGCGGCCAGAGGAAGAAGTGGGATGAGAGCGTACAGCATAACTTCAGGAGCTGATAGCCGACGGTTGATAGCACGAGCGTCGGACCTCTGTCCGTACCGTTCGCCATCCACGATGAGCCATCCGGGAATCGGTTACCATTTCAACAGATTGAACTCTTCGACGTTGATCGTGGCTTTAGATCGGTGCAAGGCGATGATGATCGCAAGTCCGACTGCGACCTCCGCAGCCGCCACCGTCAAAGCAAAGAACACGAACACCTGACCGCCAAGATCCTGAAAGTGGTCGGAAAACGCGACGAAGTTAATGTTGGTTGCATTCAGCATCAGCTCCACGGACAGCAGGATGGCGATGATGTTGCGTCGTATGAGCACACCCACAAGGCCGGTCAGAAAGACGATGCCACTCAGCATGAGGTAGTAGGAAATGGGAATCATCCTTGCCTCGTGAAACGTAACAGGTGAACAGTGCACGGTTGAGAGGCACAGGCGGCAGCCGGCAGATGACTCCGTGAACGATCGGCGGACATTTCATCGCTCATAGTTCACGGCCTTCAGAAAAGTCTCGTTTCGCGAGGACGATGGCGCCGATCATCGCCACTAAGAGCACCAAAGAGGCGACCTCGAAGGGGAATAAGTAGGTTGAAAAAAGCGTCTGGCCGATGGCCAACGTGTTGTCGGCGGCGATTGCATCATGCGGTCCGGACCGGAGCGATGGACTGGCCTGATCGCTCGATCCCGCTCCGCCGGAGAGCATCACGATCGACTCGATCAGCAACGGCACACAGACCACGGCGGCGACCAACCATTGGCTGTGATACCGGTCGTCTTCTTTGACATTGAGCAACATGACGACGAAGAGATACAGCACGAGAATGGCCCCGGCATAGACGATGACCTGCACGGCCGCGAGAAATTCGGCATGGAGTATGACGAAGAGTCCCGCGACATGGAAGAACATCACCAAGAGCGAAAGCGCGCTGTAGACGGGGTTTTTCAGCGCGACCACCAGCATGGACGTTATGGCGATCATCCCGGCAAAGTAACCAAAAAACACCAGCGACATGAGACGGTTCCTGGCTTAGAGGTTCGACCTGGGCCCGACTAACGCTACGATGTTGCAGCCATCGCTCGTACGATGAGTACTCTTTGAGAGTCAGTCCGGTTTTGACGGCACGTGCTTGAACGCCACGTTGAAGAACGCGACGTTGGGATGCTGCAGCTCCAGGCGCTTCTCGCGAATCGGGAACGAACGGTCGCCGATGGCGAGCAATTGCTGTTTGTTCAGGTGGAGTTGGCGCTTGTCGTATACCGCCCACTCAAATTCTCTTGTCATGCCCAGCGCATCGACAGGGCAGGCCTCCACACACATTCCACAGAACAAGCAACGGGTCATGTCCATGTAATATTCTTTGGAGTAACGCTTCGTCGGTTCACCCGGCACCTCGGCACTGACGACCCGAATGACGCGCGACGGGCAGGCTGCTTCACAGAGATCGCATCCGACGCACTTCTCGGTCCCATCGTCGTATCGCAGCAGCGCGAGCATGCCGCGATAGTTGTCGGGCAGGGTACGTTTCTCGTGAGGGTATTGCAAGGTCACCGGACGATAATTGAGCAGATGCGACATGGTCGCCTTCATGCCGACCAGGATCTCGTAGAACGTGATGGTCTTGAACCATTCGGACAGCCTCAGGCGCCTGGTGGTTGTTGTTGATGCCATGGTGGTCCTGCCGCTACTTCATCTGTTGGTAGACGAATACCGCAATAGATGTCACGACAATGTTACCCAATGCGATGGGCAGCATCACCTTCCAGCCGAACCTCATGAGCTGATCGTATCGTAGTCTTGGCAACGTGGCCCGGAGCCAGAAGAAGAGGAACAAGAAGGAGTAGGTCTTGACCGCAAACCACATCGTGTTCTCCACCCAAGCAAAGGACGGCAAACCGATGAGCCCCAAAATCGTTCCAGGGTACGGTGCGTTCCATCCGCCGAGAAACAGGGCGGCGGCGACACAGGACACTAACATCATGTTGGCGTACTCAGCCAGGAAAAAGAACGCGAATCTGAGGCCGCTGTATTCAGTGAAGAAGCCGGCGACGAGTTCGCTCTCCGCTTCCGGTAGATCGAACGGGACTCGGTTGGTTTCCGCTACGGTTGAGATCACGTAGACGACGAACGCAAAAATCTGCGGGGCCGGTAACGCGAAGAGAAACCAATTCCAAAAGCCTCCGGCCTGGGCATCGGTGATTTTCACGAGGCTGAGCGAGCCGGCCAAAAGCAACACGCCGACAATGGACAATCCGACATTGAGCTCGTAGCTGATGATCTGCGCCGCCGATCGTAACCCGCCGAGCAACGAGTACTTGCTGTTGGAAGCCCACCCTCCCAGGATGATGCCATAGGCGGCGAGCGAGGCGAAGGCCAAGATGTACAGAATGCCGATGTTGATATCGCTGATGATGAACGGCTTCACGGAGACCCCGCCGATCTCGAACGTCCAGTTCGGGCCCCAGGGAATAACCGCAAATCCGATGAATGTCGGAATGAGACACAGAATCGGTGCCATGGTGAAGAGGAACTTGTTGGCACCGGCGGGGATGATGTCTTCCTTGAAAAACAGTTTGATGGCGTCCGCAAACGGCTGGAGGATACCGTAGGGTCCCACCTCCATCGGGCCCATGCGGTCCTGCATCCAGCCCAAGACTTTGCGTTCCGCAAGAGTGAGGATGAGGACCGTGATGACCACGATGCCCATGACCGCGGCGATCTGGGTAAGGGAGATGGCGAGACGCAATCCGAATTCAGTCACAATTGGACTCCTCGATGAGCTTCATCACGCCACCTTCATGATAGACACCGTCGCTGTCCGGAACGACGGCACTTGGGTGGTCGGATTGATGGCGCATTCAAATAGTTGGACGGCAGCTTGGCCGAAGTGATAGGGGAACCATGCCGTTCCTTGGGGGATCCGCTCCATAATCTTGACCTCGGTCGTCATTTCCCCGGACGTGCTGGAGAGGCGGACCCGATCTCCATCCGACAATGCAAAGCGTGCGGCGTCAGCAGGACTGATACGGAGCCGGCCACTCCCTTCCACCTGTAACAGCCCTTTGGAGCGAGTGGATAACTTTCCGGAATGGAACAGGCTTTGACCTAGGTCCAACCGCAGGGTTCCATCCGGCCTGGATTTTGGCATCACGAGCCGGTATCGCGTCACAAGATCACGCTGATACCCCTCGGCCAGATAACGGTCTATGGCGGTACGATCGACCTTTTGAGGCGACGGTGTGGGCCCCAGTGAGCCGTAGCCGGGAATAAGGCCTCGGATTTCCTTGAGGATCTCTTTGCTTTCGGCATACTCCATGGGTGAGTTCAAGAGGATGGAAAGCGCGGAAAAGACTTCCCAGTCTGGGCGGCTTTCTCCGACAGGTTCGATCGACGGACGAACGGCTTGAACATGTCCTTCGGTATTGGTAAACGTCCCCTGTTTTTCCATCGAAGAGGCGGCCGGCAACACGACGTGGGCCAAGGCGGCCGTCTCCGTTAAAAACAGCTCCTGGCACACCAAGAGATCGAGGTTGCGCAATGATTGCTCGGCATGTATCGTCGCGGGGAGACTCCCGACAGGATTCTCTCCGACGATGAACATCGCCTTGAGGGACCCCTCGTTGGCTCGCTTCAACATCTCGATGAGGGACGCTCCTCTGTCGGTCGGAAGTTCGGCTTTCCATTGCTTCGCGAACCTCTCGCGATCCGTGCTGTCGGCGAGGAGGCCGGCACCGGGAAGAAATTCAGTGACGGTTCCCATTTCGACGGCGCCCTGGTCGTTGTTTTCTTCGGCAAGCGGCGCAAAACCACAGCCGGGCTGATCCAACTTTCCTGTCAGCAGCAGCAGATCGAGGAGGGTCACACATCCGCCGTAACCATGTTCGCTCCGCAGCAAGAGCTGTCCGGCCAAGATGACGACCCGGCCTGCTCCTGCCGCCACCTTGGCCGCCCTCATAAAAGAATCCGGCTCGATTCCGGTCGCCGCCTGTAGGTCCTGCCAAGAGGTCTGTTGCAGCGCGCTCGTAATGGCGTAGACATATGCCGGATGCCGTTGCGCGAGCTCCGGCTGTATCAAATTCTGTTCTACAACGCCCTTCACCAGACCCAGGATGGCGTTCTGCATCTCGCTGGGTGGGAGACAGAAGTGATGCTGAGAGAGGTTAGCGATGTTGCTGATCGTGTCGACGATCGGCTCCAGCGATTCGATCGTCACCAGTGTCGCCCGCCGCTTCTTCACCGCCTCCTTGACCTTGAGGCCCGTGATGGGATTCGTCTCGGTGATATTCGTGCCGACGAGGATCAGGACATCCGCATCCAGGATGTCGTCGAAGGTCACGGTCCACCGATGCGTCCCCTGCACGAGTTGCATGGCATGCAGGCCGTTGATATGACCGTAGCGCGCGCTGCTGTCGATGTTGTTGGTGCCGACGGCCAGGCGCATAAATTTCTGAAAGAGGTACAGTTCCTCGTTGGTGCAGCGGCCCGAGATCAATCCTCCGAAACTCTGTCCTCCGTGAGCGGCTTTAATCTCGCCGACGCGGGCGGCGACGTACTCCAGCGCTTCTTCCCACGTCGCCCGCACAAGCACGCCATCGCGACGAATGAGCGGATGCGTCAGACGATCCGGATGGCCGGCTGCATGGAACCCAAAAAATCCCCGAGCGCACAGGTCGCCGTTGTTGCGGCCCGCTCCATGCGCGGAGTTCACTTCAATGAGTTCCTGCCCCTTCGTCTGCACGGTGATCTGGCACCCATCTCCGCAGTAACCACAGATAGTGTCGGCTCGTTTCAGCATCCATGGCCGATACTCATACATGGACAGTCGGCTGGTAATCGCTCCAACCGGACAGATTTGCACACAGCCGCCGCAGAACTCGCAATTCAGAGGATGGGCGCCGAAGTACTTGATTTCCGTCATCGTGCCGCGACCGACCGGCGCCAGCGCCTTGACGTCCATCACTTCGTCGCAGTATCGGACACAGCGCAGACACTGCACGCAACGATTCATCTGCGTTTCGATCAGCGGACTGAAATATTCCTTTTGGAAGATGCGCTTGGTTTCAACGAACCGGCTGGACGCCGTGTACTGGTGCGAAAAGTCTTGAAGGTCGCACTTGCCCCCTTGATCGCAGACCGGACAGTCCAGCGGATGATTGGCAAGGATAAACTCGAGCACCGATTTATGGGCGTCGTCGACCACGGTGGTAGCGGTGCGTATGTTCATCCCTTCGTCGGCCGGTGTGCTGCAGGCCGTTTGAAGCTTGGGCATCTTTTCGATTTCAACCAGGCACATACGGCAATTGGCGTCCGGTTTGAGCTTCGGATGGTAGCAGAAATGTGGAATCATGACGCCGACGCGACGGGCTGCTTCGATCACCAACGTCCCCTTCGGGACGTGGACCGTCATTCCGTCGATCGTGACGTGAACCATCTGGGGTGTAGTCTCGGTCATGCTCTCCGTTATTCGTTAAGCGTCAAACGCAATGATCTGACGAATAACGATTCACGATTAACGTCTTAGTCCCACCGGCTCGGGTCGGATCAAATTCGCCGTCTCCGCTTCGTTGATGAGGTCGACATACTCCTGCCGCCAATGATTCAGCGTACTTTGAATCGGAGCGACTTCCGCGTCACCGAAGGCACAGACCGTTCGGCCTGCGATGTTTTTGCATAGATCCGACAAGGTTTCAAGATCCTCCATCCGGCCACGCTTCGCTAAGATTCTGCGCAGAGTCTGTACGAGCCAAGAACTGCCCTCTCGACAGGGGGTACATTTCCCACAGGACTCATGGTAGAAAAATTCCATCAGCCGAAGGGCGGCCCAGACCATGCTGGTGCCTTCCTCCATGACCGTCACGCCGCCGGACCCCAGCATCGATCCCGCCGCCGCAACGTGTTCAAAATCCAACTTGACGTCCAGATGGGCCGGAGTCAGAAACGGCGCAGACGCTCCACCGGGAATGAATGCTTTGATCGGCTTATCCGAACGCATGCCGCCGGCATGTTCGTAGACCAACTCGCGGACCGTCACCCCCATCGGAACTTCATAATTACCTGGTCGTTTCACATGCCCGCTGACGCAGAAGACTCTGGTGCCGGTGCTCTTCGGCGGCGAGCCGATTGCGGCAAACCATTCGGGGCCTCGGTTGATGATATGGGGGAGGTTCGCCAGCGTCTCGACGTTATTGACCACGGTCGGCTTGTTGTAGAGGCCATGCGTGGCTGGAAACGGAGGCTTGATGCGAGGGAGCCCCCGTTTGCCTTCGAGCGATTCCAAGAGGGCTGTTTCCTCGCCGCAGATATAGGCCCCCGCTCCCCGATGCACCCACACGTCTGCGTTGATGCCGGTGTCGAGAATGTTCCTCCCGATATACCCGGCGGCTCTTGCTTCGCCGATGGCCTGTTCCAAAATCCTCGCACCCAGCACCATTTCCCCGCGGATGTAGATGTAGGCGGTTTCCGCACCGATGGCGTAGCAGGCCAACACGATGCCTTCCAACACTTGATGAGGGTCTCGCTCCATCAACTGTCGATCTTTGAACGTGCCGGGCTCGCTCTCATCGGCATTGCAGCACAGATAACGGGGTCCTTGATAATCCTTCGGCAGAAATCCCCATTTCACACCGGTCGGAAACCCTGCGCCGCCTCGGCCGCGTAATCCGGACTGGCGGACCTTCGCCGTCACATCCGGCGGGCCGATTTTCCCGAGCGTGTTGCGCAAGGCTTGATAGCCACCGGTCTTCTCATAATCCGTCAGCGACCCGGTATATCCGGGTTGCATCATATTCTTCAGGAGAACGAGTTCGTGCTTGGGCATAATTTCAGCGTTTCAACTCTCATCTTTGACAGCAATTGGTTCCGGCCACATAAAAGGTCCGCTTTTCAGCCGACTGGTTCCTGTCGATCGTAGATCGGCCAAAATTCGGTCCAGCTTGTCTTCGGTCAGCTGCTCATAGTAGTCATCGTTGATCTGCATCATGGGGCCGGTCCCGCATGCGGCCAAACACTCCACTAAGCTGAGGCTGAACAGTCCGTCTACGGTCGACTCACCCGGAGTAATCCCCAGCTTCGCTTTGATCCATTCGATGACGGTATCTGAGCCGACGAGAGCGCACATGAGGGACTTGCACACCTGAATATGGAATTTGCCCATCGGCTTCAGGTTAAACATCGTGTAAAACGTGATCGTCTCATAAACTTGCGGAGGCGTCAGCCTGAGAAGATGCGCAATTTCCTGCATCACCGACTCGGATACATAGCCTTGATCGCGCTGGGCGACATAGAGCAGTGGAATCAAGGCAGAACGCTTGACCGGATAGCGACTCAAAATCTCTTCGATTTCTTTCCCGTATTTGTCCTTTAACACGGTTCCTCCGCGCATCCCTTCACCGAGGCGGCGGCCAGGATGTTCCAAACTGCGCGCATTGACCGAGCACGCGGATTACACACGCCCGCATGGCGTCGCCGAGACTCCGCGTTACCCGAGCGTGCGCGGGCAGCGAGCACTGGAACATCGTGGCCGTACGCCTCATCTATCACACTCCCCCATGACGACGTCGTATGTGCCAAAAATCGTGATGATGTCGGAAATCAGGTACCCACGCGCCATATGGTCGAATGCGCCCATGTGGATGAATGAGGGTGAGCGAATTTTCAATCGATAAGGGCGTGGAGATCCATCACTAATGATAAAAAACCCCAATTCCCCCTTGGGCGCTTCGGTCGCGCAATAGGTTTCCCCCTTCGGCGGCTTGAACCCTTGGGTGAAGATGATGAAATGATGGATCAAGCTCTCCATGTCGCGCATGACTTGCTGCTTGGGCGGCGGAATGTATTGCGGCAAATCGGCGATGATCGGCCCGGGCGGCATCTGATCAAGACATTGTGAAATGATCCGGGCGCTCTGACGCATCTCTTCAACTCGAATCCAATAGCGATCGTAGGTGTCGCCGTTTTTCCCGACCGGCACTTCCCAGTCCACCCTATTGTAAACTCCATAGGGTTCGAGCTTGCGGACGTCATAGGCCACCCCGGATCCTCGCAACGCGGGGCCGGTCATGCCGAAATTGATCGCATCTTCCCCCGAGATGACGGCGACATGTTTCGTCCGACCCAACCAAATCCGGTTGCCTGCGAGCAGCGAATCATACTCGTTGACCTTCTCCGGAAACGTTTCCAAGAATGTCTTGAGGTGGGCGATCAATTCGGGAGTGAAGTCGCTGTCCACGCCGCCGATCCGATAATAATTCAAGGTCAGCCTGGCCCCACAGAGCCGTTCGAACATATCGAGCAAGGTTTCCCGCTCGCGAAAGGTCCAGAAGAAGATCGTCATGGCCCCGATATCCAGCGCCTGAGCGCCCAACCAGAACAGATGTCCCAGAATGCGCTGCATCTCAGCGACGATGGTGCGAATATACTCGGCTCGTTCAGGCACGGTAATACCGAGAAGTTTCTCGACGGCCCGCACATAGGCATAATTGTTGGCCATCGCGCAGACATAGTCGAGCCGGTCGGTATGGGGAATGATCTGCATGTAGGCGAGACCCTCAGCCAGTTTCTCGACGCCTCGATGGAGGTATCCCAGATCGGGCGTCGCCTTGACGATCCTCTCTCCATCCAGCTCGAGAACAACCCGGACCACGCCGTGCGTGCTCGGATGTTGTGGGCCCATATTCAGCAACAGTTCTTCCCGTCGGTTCGAGGAGGACCCGGTCGGCTCGGAAAGGAACAACTTCTTCTCAGCCTCGGGAACCTCGCCTTCGAAGTGGTCGACCGGCGGTTCATCGAGGCGCGGGATAAAGTCGAACTGACTCCGCCACCCTCGGCCCTCCGCCGGGAAATCCTTCCTGAGCGGGTATCCTTCCGCATAGTCTTCCGGAAGGAGGATGCGGCGCAGGTCCGGATGCCCTGAAAACCGGATTCCCATCATGTCGTAGACTTCGCGTTCTAAGAATGTCGCGCCGCGCCAGATGCTTGTGACTGAATCCAGCGACGGGTTGTCTTCAGCGACCCGCGTCTTCAGGCGAATCCGTCTGCCGTGCGGGAGCGACAACAAGAGATAGATGACCTCAAACCGTTGCGGATCGGCCGGATAGTCGGCGGAGCAGATATCGGTGATATGGTCGAAACAAGCCTCCGGGTCGTCGTGCAAAAAACGAGCGACCTCCAAGATCCTCGGGGCAGCGACATGAATGGTCACTTCCGATCGCGCCGTGTCGATATCAATAGAAAGCACAGCCGCCGGGAACTTTCTGAGCAACGTTTCAGTGAGGGATTGCATAGTGTTCACACTGCGAGAAGCGCGCGACTTGCGGGAAAGGCGCGAATTGTCATCGCGCAAGTCACGCCACTCTCGCGTGTCTTGCTCGTCATTTCACAAACACTCGCTCGCGCTGGATCTTTTCCTGTAACTTCAACAGTCCATCCAGCAAGGCCTCCGGTCTCGGCGGGCATCCAGGCACATAGACATCGACCGGCACAATCTGGTCCACACCCTGGACGACCGCATAGCTGTTGTAATGATTCCCCGAGGTTGCGCACGAGCCCATGCACATGACATATCGAGGCTCAGGCATTTGGTCGTAAATTCGTCGAATGACCGGCGCCATCTTGCGCGAAACCGTTCCCGCGACAATCATGAGATCAGACTGTCTGGGGGATGCGCGAAAGACACCGGCGCCGAAGCGGTCCAGGTCATATCGTGAGGAGACGCTGGCGATCATCTCGATGGCACAGCAGGCCAGCCCGAAAGTCATGGGCCATAAGGCCGACTTCCTCGCCCAGTTGACGACCGCGTCCAGATTCGTCGTCACGATATTCGCGTCAAACTGTCGCTCCAACAAACTCATTCTCTTCTTGCCTTTCTCACAGCGAGAATGGTGAGCGGGTGGCGTCGGCACCAGGCCCCATTCGCCCGCAGCGAAAGGGACCCACCGGGGGATGGGTGGAGCGAGGACGAATGGGTCGGCCGACGACAGGACCCGCTCAGTCCCATTCGAGCGCTCCTTTCTTCCATGCGTACCAGAAGCCGACCACGAGGATGGCGATGAACAGAACCATCTCCACTAATCCAACCAGCCCAAGACTGTTGAATGCAACTGCCCACGGGTAGAGAAAGACCACCTCGACGTCGAAGATGACGAACAACATCGCGATGATGTAGTACCGCATCGGAAACTGCACACGGGCGTCCTGAAAGAGCGGGCTTCCGCTTTCATACGGGGCTAACTTTGCGCGGTATGGTTGGTTCGGACGAACAAACTTCCCGAGCAAGAGAATCAGCGTCCCGAGTACGATGCCCACACCGATAAAAATGAGGATCGGGATATAGTTTTGCGGTACGGGTGAATCACCCATGCAAACCTCAAAACAGGTTGCCGAACATCGGCGCCGCCGCCATCGCAAATTCCTCAGGCGGCTGATTGCGTTGTGAGCGCCGAGCCAAAGAACGGTTTGTACTGCAAGCCGTCGAGTTCAGGCTGTCGGATGCCTTTGTGTTGGATGAGAACCTTGAACGTCGTGCCCATCCCGTTTGGTCTCAGGAGATGAATCGCCGCTTTGAACGCAGGGCTGTCCTGTTCCAATTCCGCTATCATCTGTTCGACGCCGAGTCCCATGAGGAAACTCATCTGGTTCGTGAATCCGGTCGTGTGGAGTTCTTGCTCGTCACCGGTCGCCGCCAGGCTTGAAAAATCCACGTGGGCTGTCATGTCCTGCTCGCCCACGCGTAGAAACGGATCTTCGTTGATGGATTGTTGGAAATAGCAAAGGAACGTGCCTTGTTTTCGGTCGGACCGATAGAGATCCTCTGCCGTGTGGCCGTAATCGATGGTGAGCGCGAAGCCACGATCCAGATGTTGAGCGACCTGCTGCATCCAATCCGATGCGTGGAGGTTGATCTCGGCTCGATAGCCTTCCGGCCAATCGGCGCTCACCGAGCGAAGGCGATGAGCCAGTCTGTTCGACGACAGCGGCATCAGGCATTCGATGAATCTCTCGTCTCGATAGTCCACCCAGAGTTCCTGGATTCCCTTTGCCGTGGCCTGAACGCGGTGGACCGGGAACGAGTCCACGAGTTCATTGCTGAAGAACAGACCAGTCAGGCCTTGAGGGGCCATAGTCGCTAGGTCGTCCACCCATGTCAGCAAGTCCGGTCGATCCAGCCAAGGAGCCAGGCTCCTGCGTTGCAACTCACGCATGGCTGGGCTTCGGTCTATCAGGACATACCGAAGGTGCTGAAAAAACGAAGGGTAGTGATGCGCGCATGTTGCGAGGATGTGTTTCGCCAGCAAGCCTTTTCCGGGCCCCATTTCAACGATGGTAAAGGGATGGGGTTGGCCAAGTAATCGGTACATCTGTTCGGCTTGTTTGGCCAGAGCCTGTCCAAGGATAGGATGGACATCTGAACTCGTGTAAAAATCACCCCGCCGCCCGATCCGTTCTTGCGGTGACTCAGGGCTACGCATGTAATAACCGAATTGCGGGTGATAGAGAGCCGACTCCATGAACCGGGCAAACGGCATCGGACCGGAAGCGGCGATCTCAGAGACAATGGCAGCAACGAGTTCCGGATGCCCTATGCTCACGGAAAGCTCCAATTCACCTTCCAAGTCGGAAAAAGCAACACCCCTAGCTTATGGGCAGCGCCTGCCCATCACTGGGTGCTGAAGGGGGGCTAGAGTAGCCTTCTGAAGTACGTTAAGTCAAGGTGAGATCAGGAGGAATAAATCCGAGATTCCTTAAATCAGCGATTGTCCGGGGCAGGCAATTCAAGGTAACGCATCCGCTTGAGTTCTCGTTGGGCAGAACTAATTGCTTCAATGATGAGGCCGCATACCAGGCTTAAAAAACCGATCTGAACAATCCCTGCGGCCAATATCGCGGTCGGGAACCTTGGGACTAGGCCTGTTTCCAGGAAAGTTATGAGTAGCGGTACCCCAAGGACAAGCGCGACAGCAAATAAAATGATCGCGATACCACCATAGAATTGTAACGGGTGAAGTGCACGATACATCATCGATATCGTCATGAAGATTCGCATGCCGTCACGATATGTCCTAAGTTTGCTTGCTGAGCCTTTTGGGCGTTCGCCGTATGATAGCGGTACCTCGATCGTGGCAAGTTTGAGATCCAGAGCGTGAATCGACAACTCTGTTTCTGTCTCAAAGCCTGAAGAGGAGGCGGGAAACGACTTCACAAACCGTCGGGACATCGCCCGATAGCCAGACAAGATATCGGTGAACCCCTCGCCGAACAGCAATGCTACGGTTTTATTGAAGAGGCGATTTCCAAAACGGTGGCCGGGACGATAGGCGCCTTCACCAGACTCCACGCGGATGCCCACAACCATATCCACGTTATTGCTGATCAGCGTTTGGACAAGGGTACCCGCCGCTCTCATGTCGTATGTCAGATCGCCATCCGAAAGAAGATAGATGTCTGCCTCGATATCGGCAAACATCCGTCGCAGCACATTGCCTTTCCCCTGATAACGTTCTTGCCGCACTACTGCGCCCGATTCATGTGCGATGGCTGCTGTTCGGTCAGATGAATTGTTATCGTAGACGTAGATGATTGCTCCTGGCAAAGAGCGGTGAAATCCCAGTATGACTTCGCCTATGGTTGCTTCTTCGTTGAAACAGGGAAGCAAGATCGCAACAGTAGGTCTGACATCATTGGATGGAATGATGTCAGACCTCTGTGGCTCTTCATTATTTCCTGGAAACTTTGTCTCCATAAACCGCTATGATCGCCATCTGTACGCGCCGATTTGTGTCTCTATGACTCCCACCTTATTTGATCGCGACCATCCTTGGCTTGTTAGGGCGCAAGCATGATATCAATGGATAAGGTCATCGCCAACTCGGTACATGTTGGCCCCAAAGACTCGCCCGAGAGAGGAGATCTTGCCTGTCTTAGTCAAGCGGGCCACAATCTCCTGCATCTCTTGATCATCCGCCACGATAAACTGGGGTCGCGAATCAGTAGCAACCGTTGCAATGATTTTATCCTGATCCAGGATGGATAGGGTGCTGAGACCGGATATAGCATGACGCTGGAAACGATATTGAAATGCTAGTGCAAGCCCGTCACTCTTCCATCCATCCATCCAACTGCTCCCACCGATCCAGATTACGGCATTGGGTTCGATTGTTAGGCCTGGAGTAAATTGAGGGCGAGAAAACATGCCCCAATAAGCCAATAGGGTGAGAGCAGCCGTCAGGGTTAGAGTGACGACTGCGGCGGATATTCTGGATATTGCAATGGAGGATATGGATCGGGATGTTTCTTTGCGGTTGGTCCAGAAGACTAAAACAAATATGCCGACCCATAATCCCAACATCGCCGGGGGCACGGAGTAGTACTGAGAGCGTACAGGATGCGTGATGAAGTACGCATCATTGGAAGCAAGAGTAATGATTGCGACCAGTAAAGGCAGCCGCAAGGATGTATGGCTTCTCCGTATAGTGACCGTAGCGAGAGTTATCAGAAGCACTAAAGCCAGCCATGTGAGCACGCCATGTGTCCCTGAAAACAGGTACCATTTTATCTGGGTCGTGAGAGGATCTAATGATGTTAGAGGAGGGGCAGTATCAATCCCGCCATAAGCCGTAGAGAATGGGCTTCCCGCATTAATGAAATTAGCCGCTAAAGTGGGAATGGCACCTGCAATCATAGAAATACCGAATGCGATCGGCTGTAAGAACGTAACCCAAGTTCGATTTCGGACGAACTCAAGTGCGAAGACGGCTGCATATCCAAATGCGAGTAGTGCCGATGAAAGTCGGATGTCTGTCGCGAAACCGAGTAATAAGCCTGCCAATGCCGCCGCAAGGATTTTTGTGGTGGATGATGCCCCAGAAAACATCCTGATGGTCAAGTATGCTGCTGCAATGCACAGCGGCATTGTGGGTGCGATTGAATAACTCGCCTTGGCTGGGTTGACCATGAGATAGAGGGTAAGGGAGCCAATCACTCCTAACGCACATGCCGCTAGCTGTGAGCGCGCAGTCGCGATCAACCACATGAGCATCAGGAAAATGGTGGTGGACGAAGCTATATAAAGGCCGCTTGCTTGTGAGCCTTCTGGAAATGCACTGAGAAGAAAGCCTGTCCCTGGCGGATATTGAATGGAAAATTTATTGGTGGCCTGAAGAAAGTTGTGACAAGGGACAGATGAAGCAAGCTGTCCCGTGAGACCCGCTTTGTGAATGAGAGACATAGCGTACCGCACCGATGGATTGTCTGTATTGAGACCTCCTATGACGCCTTTTGTGCGGAAGAGGTAGGCTTGTCGCAGATAGCAAATATCATCATGAACACCACGGTCTTCTACCAGCTTGGTATGAGAATGAAGTACGCTGAGGTAGAGGCATGAGGTAACAATAAGGGATGCTGTTGCGGTAAGCAGAAAGGCGCTGTCACGCAACTTCACGATCAGTCCCATTCAGCCAGGCCTGCCGTAGGGGAACGGGTACATGGGGTTCCGGTCATGGGCTAACCCGCAGATCAGTATCCGTCGAATCGCAAATCAGTCCCTGGCAACCGCGAATCATCCGTTGCTGTGAAATGAATCACTGATGAGGGTTAGCAAGCTTTTACTACGATCGTCTGTAACCTGCGGCGACTGAGAGAGGTTCCACAGGAGCCGGCACGGTTCGAGGATCTCATCCTGGAGTTGCAGCGGATGCAGCAATTCTATTTCTGCTGAAGAATAGCAGAGTAGTGGCTATCTTCAACGTTCCCTTCACGCCCCGTGGCACTTTTTGTATTTTTTTCCGCTGCCGCAAGGGCAAGGATCATTGCGCCCGACCTTGTTTTCGGACCGGTGGACGGGAGCCAGCGCAACAGCCGGCTCGTCGCCACGGTTCAAGGTGAGTTTGGGCTGCGGACGCGAGATGATCGGCTGCAATGGGTGCGCCGGTTGTTCTCCTTCGTGGCGGACCGCCTGCACATGAAACAGTCGATCGAGCGTATCGGATTTGATTCGTTCCATCATGCCGGCGAAGAGGTCGAAGCCTTCACGTTTATACTCGATCAGCGGATCCTTCTGTCCGTAGCCGCGAAGGCCGATGCCGTCTCGCAGATGGTCCATCCCAAGCAGATGATCTTTCCAGTGATGGTCGATGACCTGGAGCATGAATGTCTTCTCGAGAAAACGCATCAGGTCCGAGCTCAGCTCTTGCTCTTTTCTCGTGTAGGCGTCTGTAACGTGGGCTCGAAGATCTTCCTGTAATGCGTTGCGTCCGACGTCGCGCAGCGAGTCTCCCCCATCATGCTTCCCCTGGGTGATATCCAACCCGAACTGACTCTGCATGACCTCGGTCAAGCCTTTGACGTCCCATTCTTCCGGATATTGATCGGGGGGACAATACACATTGAGGGAAGATTCCACGGAACCGGCCATCATGTCATGAAGGTCGTTGGTAAGGTTGTCTCCGTTCAGCACGGCCCGGCGATGCCGATAGATCACTTCGCGCTGTTTGTTCATGACGTCGTCGTATTCGAGCAGTTGTTTGCGGATTTCGAAGTTATGCGCTTCGACCTTCTTCTGCGCGTTCGCGATCGCGCGAGTCACCATCCCGTGCTCGATGGGGACGCCCTCCTCCATGCCGAGCTTGAGCATCAGCTGTGACACCCGTTCCGAAGCGAAGATCCGCATGAGGTCGTCTTCCAGCGACAGGTAAAATCTCGACGTCCCTGGATCGCCTTGGCGGCCGGCCCGTCCTCGAAGCTGGTTGTCGATGCGGCGGCTCTCGTGCCGCTCCGTGCCGAGGATATGAAGCCCGCCGGATGCGAGGACTTCCTGTTTGTCCTTGTCGCAATCGGATCGAATGCCTTCATAGATTTCAAGCTTGCGGCTCTCCGGGAGGTTCTCTTCCCGATACAAAACCTGTTTGTACATGAAATCGGGGTTGCCGCCCAACAAGATGTCGGTACCTCGTCCCGCCATGTTCGTGGCAATCGTGACCGCGCCTTTGCGCCCGGCT
Organism: Nitrospira sp.; assembly: GCA_029194665.1. Taxonomy (NCBI): domain Bacteria; kingdom Pseudomonadati; phylum Nitrospirota; class Nitrospiria; order Nitrospirales; family Nitrospiraceae; genus Nitrospira; species Nitrospira sp. The sequence goes on from JARFXO010000001.1 coordinate 400,212, forward strand.
TGCGCGACGATTTCTGCTTCGCGTTCGTGTTGCTTGGCGTTGAGGACGTTATGCTTCACGCCGTTTCGATTCAACAGCCCGGCGAGCTTTTCCGACTTTTCGATCGAAATGGTCCCGACCAATACCGGCTGTCCGCGCTCATGGCATTCTTTGATCTCCTCGACGATCGCTGCGAACTTTTCCTTCTCGGTTCGATAGACGACGTCGGCATAATCTTGCCGAATCATTTGGCGGTTGGTCGGCACGACGTTGACGTCGAGGTTATAGATCTTGGCGAATTCGGCGGCTTCTGTGTCCGCGGTACCGGTCATGCCGCTCAGTTTCTTGTACATGCGGAAGTAATTTTGAAAGGTCACCGACGCGAGCGTCTGATTCTCGTTGGCGATCTTCACGCCCTCTTTGGCCTCGACGGCTTGATGCAGCCCGTCACTCCACCGCCGACCCGGCATTAAGCGGCCGGTAAATTCATCCACGATGATGACTTCGCCGTCCTTCACGACGTAGTCCACGTCTCGTTTATAGAGCGTGTAGGCTTGCAAGGCTTTCACCACGTGATGGACCATGTCCATGTGGGCCGGATCGTACAGATTATCGACACCGAGCAGTTTTTCGACGCGCGCATTGCCGTCTTCGGTGAGCGCAGCGGTCTTGGTCTTTTCTTCGATGGTGTAGTCCGTCTCGGCTTTGAGTTGCGGAATGATCGCGTTGATTCGGTAATAAAGGTCGGTGGTCTGGTCGGTCGGGCCCGAGATGATCAACGGCGTCCGCGCTTCATCGATCAAAATGCTGTCGACTTCGTCGACGATGGCGAAGTTCAACTCCCGCTGCACGCATTGATTCAAATCGGTGACCACGAGGTTGTCACGGAGGTAGTCGAACCCATATTCGTTGTTGGTACCGTAGGTAATGTCGGCGCGATACGCCTCGGGTCTTGTACAGGGACGAAGGTGTTGTAGCCGTTTGTCCGCGGCTTCGTAGGTCGGATCGAACAAGAAGGAAGCATCATGCTGAATAATTCCAGTGGATAGGCCTAGGGCATGGTAGAGCTGCCCCATCCACTGGGCGTCACGTTTGGCGAGATAATCGTTGACGGTGACGAGATGGGCGCCCCTACCTTCTAAGGCATTCAAATAGATCGGAAGTGTTGCCACCAAGGTCTTGCCTTCGCCGGTTTTCATTTCGGCGATGCGGCCACGGTTGAGAATCATCCCGCCGATCAGTTGCACGTCGAAATGCCGCATGTTGAGCTTGCGGCGAGACATTTCTCGGCATACAGCAAACGCTTCGGGCAAGATGTCGTCCAGCGTCTGACCTGCTTCAAGGCGCTTCTTGAAATCCTGCGTCTTGTCGGCAAGTGCTTGATCCGAGAGTGGCGTGAGTCCGACCTCCAAGCCGTTGATTTGCTCCACGATCGGACGGAGGGTCTTGATTTCGCGCTCGTTCTTGCTGCCAAAGATCAGATTGAGTACTTGGGTGACCATAGAAAGGTATCCAGAAAGAGAAAGGCATTCAGAAAGGCATTCGTCGTGCTGTAAATGGGTTTGATGTCGAAATAATCTGTGTAGTATACAGAATTTCCCCATTGAATCCTACCCGAACTTCGGACGGCGTGACGGACGCTTGACAGGCGTTCTTCCGGCCGCCTAGTATTCACGCGCTGGTGCATCTGTAGCATCAGTGGGCATCCGGCAATTGTTGGACTGACGGGTCAGCTCCTCATTGAAGGATGGGTGTCGCCGCTTGAAAAAGAAGCCGCCGATGAAGCAATCGTTCTATAAGGTTCTTTCCACCGCACTTGTGCTCTGTGTCCTTGCGGTTGGCGGATTGGCGCAGGCGCAATCTGCCGAACATGCGGGACATCACGCTCAGCATCAAGCGGCCACGCATGGGACGCTGCTCTGCTCGTGGATGTGTGCTGCCGGCACGGTTCTTGACAGTGATGTCGTGCTGATTCAGATCGAGCGCAGCCCCATTGCCCTTGTTCCAATCGCTCATTCGAACGGTTCAATCTCTGAGCCGTCTCCCATTTCCTCCAGCCGTGCTCCTCCATTCTCCTTGTAATCTTCGTTGCGTTCGTTCAGAGCCGTCTAGCCGCACGTGACTACGTGATGAGCTAGGCTACACGTGGTTCGAGGTAAACGTCACAATAAGGCGTCCGGAGCATTATGGCGGTCAAACATTCTCTCTTCGCTTGTGTGCTCGGATCTGCCCTGATCCTTGGCTGGCCCACCATTCGGGATGCCGAAGCAGCTTGTGGGGCTGTGACCTGTTTCGTCGTCATCGGCTCTCAGCAACAGGTGCCGCAAGCCGGTCTCTTAACGTTCAACACCATTTACAGTTATACACCGATGCGCTTGCTCGACGGGACCAACGGTGTGATTCCGGGGATCGATCAAGGGGATCGCGTTCTAATCCTGGACCATCACCAAGAAATTCGGACAATCACGCAGATGGTCGCCTTTGACTTTAATTACGGTATCACGGAACGCCTAGGTGTGCAGGTCACCATTCCGTATCTGTGGAGGACGCACAAGCATATCGATGGACTCGGGGAAGACGGCCCCAACGGCGAGGGTGAATTGGTGCCTTTCAAAGACAACGGAATCGGCGACATGATCATTACGGCCAAGTACAACCTGCTGCCGACGCTGAGAAGCATGATCGTCCCCGCATTCGGGGTACAAGTGCCGACCGGCAACACGAGCGCCAACGATGCGAACGGGGACCTCATGGAGTCGCCGACACAATTGGGACGAGGCAATGTGGGACTCATTGGGTCGCTCTATCAGACCTACGAACTGATTCCCCATCGGCTCAACCAGTTTTTTTTCGGGAGCTATCGCCATACGTTCCGCAATAATTACGGTTATCAGTTCGGTGATGAGTACAATCTCAGCCTGGGCGCGAGCGGAATCCCGCTAGAAAAAGCGCCGTGGTTGGCGCTGATGGGCCAGTTCCATTGGAGGTATTTAGTCCACGACAATATCAGTGCATCGTTGCAGCGATCGGCCACGCCTGCTGATGCTCCCGACTTCCCAGGTGAACCGATTGTGATCGATCCCACGATCCTGAACCGCGATGTGCCGAACACCGGCTCCACCTACTTCGCGTTCTCACCGGGATTCCAGGTCAATCTGGAAGGAGTGATTGATTCACCGTTGACGAAGATGACATCGCTGTACTTCTACTCAGAGATTCCGATCATGCGGGATTCCAACAACAATCTCGCTCAGGGAACAAGTTTTATCTTCGGTGTGACTCGATCGTTGCAGTTGATGAAGAGTTAGTTCTCAAAGGAGCCACAGTGGTGATGAGGAGATAATCATGAAGAGGATGTACAGCAAGACCATGTTGGGGCTGTTGGCCCTGAGTTTAACAGGCGTGCTCACCGGCAGCTTGGTGTGGGGAATGGGTTCGCGGGTCCCGGCGGTGGGGACAACCGCAGAGGATTTTCGCTTGGTCGATCTGGAGGGCAAGTCACAGAGCTTGAGTCAATATCGCGGGAAAGTCGTGCTGGTGAATTTCTGGGCGACATGGTGCAAGCCCTGCACGACGGAAATGCCTGCCATGCAGGCAACGTACGACCAGCTCCGTGATAAGGGGTTTGTGGTGTTGGCTATCAATGAATTGGAAGACGATGCCAAAGTGCGTGAGCACATCAAGCAATATGGCCACACGTTTCCGGTGCTCATGGATCGAGACAACAAGGTCGCGAACCAGTTCGGAGTCTTCGGCTTGCCTGTGAGCGTGTTCATCGATGAGAAGGGTGTCGTTCAGGAATACATCAAGGGCGGTCTTCTGACCGAACAAGTGATCCTCGACACCGTGGCTCGTATCCAACAGTCGGAACCCATGAAGGCTGCCGCTCTGCGGTAGCCATATGTAGACGAAGAACGGGGGTTGGCGACCTGATTAGCGGAAAGGGGAAGGGCAGAAATCGACATGATCTCAACAGATGAAAACCGATTCTTTTTCCCAGCCTGGGGAATTTCGGTAACTCTCCATGGCGTGGTGGTTGGTGTCGCGTTTCTTCTGGCCGGGCAGATCAAGCCCCTCGTGCAGAAGGACTTATTCGAGTGGGATGTGGCGTTGGTGGAGGCGACGAAGACGGAATCCATATCGGAACAAGCGCCGTCAGTCGTGGCTCCTGTACAGCCACCGGCGAAAGTCGTGTCTCAGCCACGTCCTAGACGAATGACGGAAGTAACCCAGGCGGTAACGCCGTTGGAGCGGAAAATCGAGCCTCAGCCACGGGAGGAGCCGGTTGAACAACGTGTTGTCGAGAGGACTGAATCAAAGGTCGAGCCGGTCGTAGAAGAAAAGCAACCGGAGCCGATTGAGGCTTCACCGGCTCAACAGGAGTCGGTAGCTGTTGCAGCAGCTCCTACCTCATCGCATGAGGCCGTCGCCCAACAAGAGATGTCGGCAGAATCCCCGTCCCAGGAAGCTCGCGTGGATACCACGCCAATGGAGATGGCCAAGGCTCCGGCGCCCGGTCCGGAAACGAAAGTGGATCATCGGTGGTTGGCCGAGTCGCTGTGGCGGCGGGTGGCCGAGCTCAAGCGCTATCCGAATCAGGCCCGCATGAACGGTCAAGAAGGGAAAGTGGTCTTGAAAGCCATCATCCGATCGGACGGCCATTTGGCCGACGTATCCGTCCAGAAGAGTTCCGGACATAGCGCACTTGACGACGCGGCGATCGAGGCGGTGAAACTGGCCTGTCCACTCCACATGAAACATGCCATCGGGAAGCCGCAGATCGTCGTGAGTCTTCCGATCGTGTATAGCTTGGCCAATTAGTGAGTCGAATGAAGGTGAGGCACCTTCATGAACGCGACTCGTCCAAGCTTATGAGGGATATCATCCAAGATCCGGAAGGATAATAAGTGATGCGAACCTTCACTGCTACATTCATCGTGATCCTGTCATTTTTGATGTCGATGCAAGTCTGGGCCGAGACTTCCGAACCGGCCGTCATTTTTGGTCCTAAGCATATGACGGTTCACCAGGTGAAGGGTGTCGTCGGGCCATCGGTACAGATCGATGAACAGGGTGTCATTTCGGCCGCCTGGGTGGAGGAAGACAGGGAAACCCGTACCATTCTCTTTGCGAGATCTGAACAACCAGGTGGGCCGATTGGAAGGCCCGTCTCTGTGAACCAACCGACTGAGCATGTCTATTATCGCCAGGAATCCCCGGCCGTAGCAGTTCGTGGAGATGAGGTTTTTGTCTCGTGGTCGCAGACCCACCCGAACATCACACCTGATAAGCCGTTTTCCGGCGAACTGAGGCTCAGCAGGTCCATGGACGGTGGACGCTCATTTATCCCGTCCATCTTGGTGAATGATGACGACCAAGTCGTCCAGCACACCTTCGATTCGATCCAGACAGCTCCGAACGGAGCCCTGCACATGGCCTGGATCGATGGCCGCGAAGGCAAGAAAGAGCCCGGAACGTTCGTCGCGAGATCGACGGATCATGGACACACGATCTCAAAGAATCTCAAGATCGACGATGATACTTGTGTCTGTTGCAGAACAGCCGTGGCGACGTCCGCGGAGGGAACTGTCTATGTCGCGTGGCGAAAGATTTTTGACGGCAATCTTCGGGAGACCGTGGTCTCTCGATCGATGGACGGCGGCGAGACATTTTCGCCGTCAGTGATCGTCGGCGACGATCGGTGGGTCTATCCTGCCTGCCCGCATCGTCCGGCGTCGCTCGGTGTCGATCGGCAAGGGCGACTGTATGTGGTGTGGTACACGGAGGGCGCCGACGAAACGCCCGCAATCTATTTGGCCTACTCCGATGACCAAGGGCAGACGTTTTCGGCCAAGAAGCAATTGAACCGGTCCAAAGGGACCTTCCCAGACCATCCGCAGATGGCGGTCGATCCGGCGGGGAGGATTGCCGTCATCTGGGAAGAACAATCACCCGTCCGTCGAGAAGTCGTGGTCAGCTATTCGCTCGATCGCGGCCGGTCGTTCAACGTTCCGATCAAACTGAACGAAAAGAACGGCCAGACGCCGACCGTGGCGGTCAATCAGCATGGGACAGTCGTGATGGGTTGGAAGGAACATGCCATGCCGGCGCATCGGCTCGTGATCCAAACCTTGCAATTCCCGATGCAGAACGTGATGGCTGAGAGGACCGGGGGCCATGAACGGTAAGATTCTGAACGGTCTCTTGCTCGTCGGGTGCGTGATCCTGTTCGGCTCCGTTGATGTTCCGCTGCGTTCAGCCGCCGCAGTCATCGATCCCTTTGCCGCGCTCCGTGTCAGTCGAGTAGTGGGTGGTTCTCCGATCGCATCGTTCAACCTGAAGGAGCTTGACGGCAGGACCGTCCACTCGAAGGAATTGGCTGGAAAAACCATCCTTCTGAATTTTTGGGCAACCTGGTGTGGGCCGTGCAAAGAAGAAATGCCGTCGCTCGCCAGACTCCAATCACAGTTCGATTCCACACAGTTCCAGGTGGTGACCGTTACGACGGACATGCATCCACAGGGGATCAAGCAGTTTCTCGATCACCTAGGCATCCGGCTCCCCGTGCTGTTCGACGAGAATGAAGATGTGTCGCGGTCCTTTATGGTCAGAGGGCTGCCGACGACCGTGCTCATTACGCAAGAGGGGCGAGCCGTCGGTCGCGCAGTCGGGCCGAGGGCCTGGGACAGCGAGGAGTCGGTCGCGCTGATACGGCATGTTCTTGATGGGATGAAATGAAACGTTGGTTTGCACCCTTCGCCGTTGGGATGGTCCTGCTCTATGCCGCTCTTGCGGTGAGCGCGGCAGGCTGTCTCGTCATGCACACAGAAGAGTCGGGCCATGCTCACCACACTCCGTCTCATGCTGCTCACTCCACGCTCTGTGCCTGGGTTTGTCAGGTTCACCCGACGGCCAGCATCCACGCAGCCGCACCTCTCCTCGGGTTCTTCGCCGTCGTAGCACTGCAGCGGTTGGTTGATGCAGCACCACAACTTCATTTCATTTCCACGGTTTCTCGTTCTCGCGCACCTCCTCAGTGATCCCTTTCTAGATCCGTATCAGTCGTAAGCTGGTTACCGGCGTCGCTGGCCAGATCAGGCTATACGTCGGACTATGCTCTTCACCAATCTGATCGAGCGAGGAGTCGGCGATCATGTCCGAATTGGCACGTATTTCTCGATGGGGTTATGGGATTGCTGTAGGTATCTTCGTGATCTGTGCGGCCACCGGCAACGACGTTTTCGCGCAAGGAACGTCTTCTTCAGATCCATCTGCGTCGGCGCGCGAGAAAGAGCTGCGCGATCAACTTAAGGATATTCTTCAGGAACTTGAGGAATTGCAGCAGAAGAAGGAGAGCGGCAAGCCTGAAGGAGAACGTCCAACGATTATTAAGGAGGACACGGAGCCTGCCTCAGAGGAGGCTGCGACCGAAGCCGCATCTGCGAAACCGGATTTCGATCTCGCTGACATGAGCATCGTCAGCAAGCGTCAACAGAATCGGCCTGAAGGGTTGTCGCTTTCGGCAACGGTCCCTTCCGAAACGGAATCCCAGCCGACCAGAACCATGAAAGAATCCATGGAATCGCTTCCCGGTATCGTCTTGCGACAGGCCAATGGGCCTCGAGATTTCAGCATGATGATCCGAGGACAAGGCGCCAAGACCACCTTTGCGATTCGGGATATCAAGGTGTACGAAGACGGAATCTCTCAGACCCAGTCCGACGGCCTTTCACGCCTGGATATGCAAGATCCCTGGTTCATGCGCAGCGTTGAAGTCATTCGCGGGGCATCCTCTTCCTTGTACGACAACTACGCATTGGGTGGAATGGTTCACTTCCGAACGAGACGAGGGAGCGACATTCACGGGCTGGAAACATTCTTATCGGGAGGATCCTTTGGCTTCCAGAAGTACGGCCTCGCCTTCGGCCAGGCAACGGACCGGTTCGATATCGCGATGTTCGGCAGTCAGATGGCGGCAGATGGATTTATCCAACACAGCAACTACAACACGCAAACCCTTAATTTCAATATTCGGTACAAACTGGATGACCGGCAGAATTTCTACTTCAAAGCGATCACCAACTGGCTCAATACCAAAGTGCCCACCAGACTCACACAGGGACAGTTCTTTGCTGATGAACGGCAGGCCGGTGGCGCGCAGACGCCTTGTACGCCCGGCACCTACAACCCCGGTTGCGCCAATGCGATTCTGCTCGATCAAAGCCGCGTCGATACCAGAACGATTATCGGAGGGATCTACGAACGTCAGATCGATGCAAACACTGTCTTGACGGTGGAAGCAGACTACGACCTCAAAGACATCCAGCAATCATTTTCGCAGATTATCGAGAACACGAATCCCAACTACAAGAGCTATGCCGACTTGCGACACGACGGCCGACTGGGAGCCATGCCCTTGAAGAGCTATGTCGGTTTCTTTGTCAATTACATGGATCAGAAGGGCAACACCTTCCAGAATCTTGCGGATGGCTTTGGAACGAAAGGGACGTTGCTGCAGAACACCCGTGGATCTATTTTCAACATCGGCGGTCGGTTTCGTGAGGAATTGGAATTCTATCAGAACTGGACTTTCGCGGTCGGCCTCGGCTTTGAACAATCGACTATCAGCGTGGATGCCACGAACTATAATCCAACCACTGCTTTGGTAGACACGCGCGCCAGCATCAATCGGTCCTATCTAAACTGGGCGCCGGAAGGAGCGCTGATTTGGAAACCATCGGTAGACTATCGCAATTGGATCCGGGCCTCGACTGGGTATGGGATTCCGCAGTTCAACAATCTCTTGCGAGATCCTGTCACGGGACTTCCCGGGAGCAATTTCGACCTGAGACCCCAAAAGAATCTCAACCTTGAACTCGGGACGGAGATGAGGCTGCATCCGACCTTGCTCGTCCACCTCGTCGGATTTTATACGTTCTTTCGAGACGAAATCATCACACAGGTGATTTCAGGGAATAACACCGCATCGGTCAATGCACCCTCCTCCAGGTATCGCGGTGTCGAACTCTTCGCCGAATGGCGGCCTGTCTCAGGTCTGCGGGTATCCGGCGCCTACACCCACATCAATACGGAGTACATCAATTTTTCCGATCGGACAGCTTCCGGATTCATTGTGCGTGACGGCAACCAAGTGCCGAATGTGCCGACCGACACTCTAAACGGGAAGCTGGAGTACTATCATGCGCCGACCGGATGGGGTGCCTGGGTCGAAGGGAATTACTCCAATAGCTATTTCTTGAACAACAGTAATACGTTCGGATTTCCTTCCTATGTGACCGGGAACATCAATGTGCACAAGAATATCGAACTGTCGAAATCCTCCTGGTTCCGATTCGCCAAGCTGTTCGTTCAAGTCGACAACATCGCAGACACGACATATGCCGCCTCCGGACAAGTGATCACCGGCGAAACACATGCCCAAGCTGCGGGGCGACAGGCGTTCTATGCCGGCTACGGGCGAGCTATTTATGGAGGGGTGACGTTAGGACTCTTTTAGGAAGCTATGGATGCATCACGGGGTAGAGACAAGGTTTGCATGGGCTGGACGACGAATTTGACGGAGGTGTCATATGGACAAATTGCTGTTGCGTGTGGACGAGGCGGCAGAATATTTGAGTGTAAGCCGATGGACGATCTACCGATGGGTGGAAGAGGGCAAGTTGCGGGGCGCCAAGATCGGGAAGGGCAGTTTGCGCATTTTTAATGAGTCGGTTCAATGCTTGATTCAGAAGTCTGCGGTTCTCAGCGACGGCACGTTGTCTGGCTCCATCCGTGCCCGCACGCCTTGACCCACCATCGTCATCCGGCGGACCAAGGGATGCCCGTGAAAAGTTCCCGCCGATCTTTTCATCAGCTCTCAATCGCCGGATGTGCAGTCCTGCTGCATGTATAGTAGAACCGGTGTTGATCCGGTGGACTTTGCAGCCTCAGCTCCTGATACCTCACGACGTTGTCCTTACCCACCATCCGGTCCTCTTGCCCGCACAGAATCGCTGCGAGGTGCTGGTCGTGCCACTCCACGAAGACCCCCACATTTTGGCCGCCGGCACCGCAAAACTCCATATTGAAAGCAATGAGAGCGACACATTCCGTATGCCTCGAGCGTCAGGCAGTGATAGCGTCGAATAGATCAGTGACAAATGTTAATTGAGAATCGCTACTTGTTGCAACGATGAGCAATCGTCGGTAGACAAGTTGTCGGGTCTGCCGTATAGAGACGGCTATTGTGGTGAGATTCATGATGCGACCCCGGCTCTCCCGCTATACCGTGTGGCTCATCGGGTTTGTGGTGTTGATCTACAGCACACTGCTCGTGATGACTGCGGGGTGTGCCCTGACTCATGCGGACCGGTTTCGGAGTCATCAGCACCATCATAGCGACAAAGGGTCATCCGATCAGAATCTACTCTGCGCCTGGGTTTGCCAGGCAACAGTAGATGCCGCCGAAACAAGCGGGTCTCCGTCGACTGTCACTCAGCTGGCGATGAGGCCCGCCGCTCTCGCCTCCGGTCGATTTTGTCTCTTGCAACCGTCTTCAACCGTTCAGACTCGCGCGCCTCCATCGTTCTCCCTCGTCAGGATCGGATAAGCAGTAGCCGATAGGTTCACTCTACACGCCTCTGCTTATTGAGCCTCGGCGCATTCAGGCAACAACGACAAGCGGGGTGGGTTGTCCGGGCCGGCGGCCATCCGGCTTCTGGCGCCAAGTCCGCACTTGCTCCGTTATCAATTCTGTAGTGCGGCGAGGGGAACCGTTTGGACCCCGTTTATGGCGGGACTAACAGAAAGACCATGGATCTATGCTACGTAAGCTCTTGTTCTCTGTCATTGCGCTTGTGGGTGCAGTGGGAATGTGGGGCTCCACGCTTTGGCCATCCACTGCCCACGCTTCTTGCGGCGCGGTCACTTGCTTTGTCGTCATCGGCTCGCAACAGCAGGTCTCGCCTGCGGGGATACTCACCACGAACCTCATGTACAACTACACGCCTTCCTCTCCCGGACCGGAGGGGGCGAACACGATCCCCTTTGCGAACCAGCAAACCAAACAACTCATTTTAGGCAATACCCAGGTCGACAAACTGGAAACGCTCGTACAAACGGCGGCGCTGAATCTGAACTATGGCCTTACGGAACGATTTGGACTCGAAGTGATGCTGCCGTATAAGTGGGTGCAGTCCATCGGCCAGTTTGGACCGGGCACGGTCTCGAACTATGACAACAACGGACTGGGCGATGTGATGGCGAGGCTGAAATACAACATGCTCCCAACCCTACGGAGCATGTTCGTGCTGGATATGGCCGTCTATTTTCCGACGGGCACATATCAGCAGACGGGACCGAACGGTCAATATGCGGAATCCACGCTCCAGCTCGGCCGGGGCGCGTTCGGTTTCCAGCCGGGCTTCTACCAGACCTACGAAATTCTCCCCCATCGGCTGAATCAGTTTTCACAGGGGACCTGGCGCTATAGCCTCCGCAATTCTGACGGCTATCAGTTCGGACAGGAATTCTCGTTCAATGCGGGGTTCAATATTGTGACGGTTCCCTGGCTGGTTCTGACCGAACAGATCAACTTCCGGTACAAGACTCAGGACAGTATGGACGCGGCGCTGTACCAGTTCGTCGGACCACCGATCGATCGGGCGTTACCGGTTGATTTGACCGTAACCAGCCGTTCTGTCCCGACGACGAACTTCACGTTTGTCGGGTTTTCGACCGGCCTGCTGGTCAATCTGTGGGACTATGCCCAGGCCTATTTCATCGCGCAGATTCCGATCTACCGAGATTTCAACGGCAACCTGCAACAGGACACGAGCTTTGTGGCAGGGGTGACGAGGAGTTTTCAAGTCCTGGGAGGGTCGTAAGCCGCGTGCCGCGTATGAACCGTGAGACGAACGGCAGGCTGAGGACTTTGCTTGCATGGGGTTATCGCTCCCGATGCGGTGCGCTTGTTGCTGCGTTGACCTTGTGCTTGGCTCCGCTTGCCCATGCCCATGAAGAGGGGGCGATGGCATCTCATTGTCCCCATGATGCGGCGTCCGCTGCCAGTCATTGTGCCTGGCACTGTGGCGGGCTCGATATCCAGGGCGGCGTTGGACGATGCGAAGTCTTCGCCGACCTTCACGTAAACCGCGCCTGGAGCCTAGGCGGTATTTCCCTATTGGATACTGTCTTTGCCGGCGGATTCCCGCCTCGTGGCCCGCCGCAGGTTGTTCGTCAGACCGCATAAAACCATGTTCACTCAGGGAGCCGGATGCGCTCCCGTCAATATTTAGAAAACGACACTAACCAGAAAGGACCGGTCCATGGAAGCTACGAAGAGAGGAAGTTATCTACCCAGTATCACAACTGGCGCGTTAGGACTCGCGTTGATCGGCCTTGCTGCGTGCGGTTCAGGGGAATCCACTCCGACCACGGGAACACCGGCGCCCGGCGGCAGCGCCGGAGCGAGCAGCCCCTTGGCATTCGTGAATAATACGGGCGACAAGAGCCTGACCAGCGTCGCGTTGAAAGGCGACTCAGGGAATGTCGTGGTTAACACAATCCCCGCGGCGCAATTCGAGAATGTGGCCTTGGGAGATATGCAGTTTTCAATCGGAGAATGGGTCTTCGTCAATCTGACAGCTGCCAACAAAGTTGCGACGATCGATCCCTTGACGGCGGCAACTCCCGTACACGAGGTGAATCTGCCTGCCGGCACCAGACCGGTCCATATCTACCGCGATACAAACGATGGAGAAGTGATCTGGATCATGAACGATGGCGACAGCACCCCTGGCGCAACTACTCCGGGTGAAGATCTGGTCAACTGCAACAATCCAGCTCGCCCCGGCGGTGCAGTCCCGGGCGGCTCGGTCACAATTATTCACAACTCTCATCTTGGACCGGGAGGAACAGCACCCACGGTCGAGAAAACGATCTGTGTGCTGGCCGCCGGACACCGCGTGACTGCTTTCTCATCCGGAGCTGGCGTTCCCAAACGAGCCTTCGTTTCCAGCGAAACCAGCGGTGAAATCGCCGTGATCGACGACGAGGAGTCATCGGCGGATTACCTCAAGATGGTCGCGCGCATTGATCTATGCGATTCGACCAAGGAAACGACCCCTTGCAATGATGAGTCGCTCACTCCTTTGACGACTCCGTTCACACCTAATAGCTCTGGACCCCATGGAATTCGCTGGTCGAAACTCACGAAGAAAATCTACAGCATTCAAGAAGGATATGGACAGATCGCAGAAATCGATCCCACAACGTTTGCCATCACGAGGACCTTCGATCTCGCCGGCACACCGTACACGTCGTATGGAATCAGCCCTGATGGAAGGTTTCTCATGCTGCGCGGAGAGACAATTGCTCCACAGGCGATGAAACTAGGCGTCATCGATCTCAGCGCCACGAATCCGGTTGTAGCAGACTTGAACACTCCGGAACTGGATGGGGCAACGACCGGGACGTTTCTGACCGGAGGTTCGTCATTCAAATTTTCCGCCGACGGACATCGCTTCTACCTCTTAGTCGGAAATTCCACAGCGGCGACAGTGACGAAGAAAGATCGCCTCTTTGCGTATGATTCGTCGACCCTCACCGCGACGCCGTCGACGCTGACGCTTCTTCCGAACGGAGAAATCACCTTATTGCCAACAGGGCGACATAGCATGGATGTCTTGGTGCAGGGAGCCGGTGAAGCCAAGTACGTGGTGGTGTCTAATTTTGGTGCTCTTGGTTCGGTGTCCATCATCAATGCGGTGGATAATGCGATCAAAGAGAACGTAACTGTTGGGATAAGTCCTGGAGCAGTGTTGGTGTATTACCCCGGTGCTGCCGCCGCCGGCAACCAGGCGAGCAATTAGTCCGAGGTGGATCGGTCGATCTATTGAGGCTTCATCGATGGATCATCCAGCAACAACACGAAGCGTTGGTTGATTTGGGTATATATTTTGTCCGAGCAGGCTGCCTCCGGCTCGGACCAAGCGCGGGGTGGAGGCGCGCCTCCCTTGGCCTCCGCCCTGTGGCGCGTTACCAACAATAAGGCCATGCCCCCCAGAAGGGGGACCAGTAGGGACCCCAATAAGGACCAGGCCCCATGCAGGGTCGCACGAGGGGGGCTTCTTGCTCGCTGTCGGTCCACACGCGCAGATCGTTGATGCGCACGAGCGGGTAGCTGTACTCCGTCTCATCGAGCGGCAAGGTTATCGAGCCATCCATCTCTCCTGTCACGGTAGGAAATGTGCCTGGCGGAACCGTCGTCGGGTCAAGAAATTCTCTCTGCAGGGCAAGGAAACGACCGTCAGACTTGCTAAGGTCCATCGTTGGTTGGGATGAAGGCGTGAGGGGTAGTTCAGAATTTCGATCCTCGTTCCCTCCTTCAAACGTCTCGCACTCAGTACCTTCCCCCCGAAAGTTACTGGCTGCCCGTTGAATGTTCTGGGCGCCGCTGTCACCTCCGTATAGGTGATTTGCGGAGTACCGGCCGACTGTTGGTCAACCTGCCTGCCCTTTGAGGCACAGCCAAGCGCGATCAAGAGCATCGAAGTCATCAAGGCATACCAGAGTTTCAGCATGGCGCGATTATAACAAAGGGCAATGAAGCTCATCATCCGCTATAATGGCAGCGGCAGTTACAGGGAAAGGAGAATCAGATGAATCGTTCGCAGAAGTGGATGAGGAGCCTTGTAGTCCTAGTCGGGGTCGTATGGTTACTGACCGTACCGTTGAACGCGATGGCCGCTAAACTCGAATTCAAGGGACAATTCGAAATACTGAAGGACGAGACGTCGACCCATCAGCCGGGGAAGGTGAAAGTCGTCGAGTTCGCAGACTTCTACTGCCCTCATTGCCATCATTTCGAGGAAACCGGGGTGCCGCTCCTTCTGAAAGAATTCGGGAATAGGGTTGACATCACGATGGTCGGATTCCCCGTCATCCCCGGAAAACTTCCGACCGTATTCGATATGTATGAGCAAGCGAAGCTGATGGGGAAGGGCGATCAAATGAGGGCGATCTTGTTCCGCACGATCCACAAGGACAAAGTCGATGGTGTGTTGGATCGCTCCATACGTGCCTTGTTGATCAAAGAGGCCGGCTTGGACGTCGCGGCGTTCGAAGCAGGTCTGGAGAGTGGAAAGCCTGCCAGGCTGTTTGAAGAAGGGCGTCGTTGGGGAGAGCGGATCAAGGTGTCGTCGACGCCCTCGCTCTTGCTGGATGGGAATATCAAAGTCGACGGCGTCAATATGAACCAAGAAAATGTCGTCACCATCATTCGGAGCATCCTTGAGGCCGATGCAAAGAGGTGACGGGTGAGGAGTTAGGATGCAGGAGGCGAGAACGAATGGGGTCATACAACGACTTCTTGAACACGAGTCCGCTTTCAGGCAATTTGTCCGCCGTCGAGTCGGTGATGAAGCTATCGTGGACGATATCCTGCAACAAAGCCTCACCAGAGCGGTCGAGCGTTCCCACTCGTTGAATAATGAGCAGAGCGTTCTTGCCTGGTTTTATCGAATCCTCCGGCACGCGGTGGCCGATTACTATCGCTCTCACGGAGCCGAGGCTCGTCGGAATGAGGCTTTCCAACGTGAATTGACCATTTCGAGCAGTCATCTGGAGCCGTCACTGAATGAGCTACAAGCCACCGCTTGCACCTGCCTTCACGGGCTTCTGCCGAACCTCCATCGAAACTATGCCGAACTCATCAAACGCATCGATCTCAATGGCGAATCACCGACACAGGTCGCGAAGGAGCTCAAGATCTCGCGGAACAATCTGACGGTTCGCTTGCATAGAGCTCGTCAGTCCTTACGCGCTTCTTTGGAAGAGGCTTGCGGTATTTGCAGCACACATGGTTGTTTGAACTGTACCTGCGGCTGACTGTCCCGCCTGTTTCTGCCCTATTCCTGATCTATTTCATTGTGTCCAACAGCTCGCTGTAATATTTGGCGGCCCGGTCCGTCCTTAAGGGTGAAGGCGACATTGAGTAAGCAGACCGGATAAGATGAAAGGAGGCGGACCATGGCCGATCGATCGATAGGCGGTTGTTGCGGGAGTCACCATCTAGGAGTGAACGATATGAGCGAACAGAGACCGATGATCCACACCCCATCGCGCGCGGGATCGGACATCGACCCGGTATGCGGAATGACGGTGGACCCAACCACTGCGGCAGGGCATTTCGACTACCGAGGCAAGACGTACCATTTCTGTTCGGTGTCCTGTCTCGCCAGATTCAAAGCCGATCCAGAACGGTTCGTGAAGCCGACGCCGGCCGATCTCATTTCACTGAGCAAGAAGAGGCCATTGCCGATGATGCCGGCTCAGCCGGAGCCGATAATCGATGAAATCGACCCTGTGTGCGGGATGACGATACAACCAGACGCGGCGGCAGGTTCGTATGAGTATCGCGGGAAGAAATACTATTTCTGTGCCGCCAGGTGTCTCGATAAGTTCCGAGTCGATCCCGAGTACTACCTCACTCCGCCGGAACGGCGTCCTCCTCAACCAGCACCTATCTCAGGCAGCGGAACCGTCAAGTATGTCTGCCCGATGGACCCTGAGGTGCTCGAGAACGAACCCGGGGCTTGTCCTGTCTGTGGCATGGCATTGGAGCCGGCCGATGTAACCGCTCCTGATACCCGCACCGAGTATACCTGTCCGATGCACCCGGAGATTGTGCAAACCCAGCCTGGAAATTGCCCGATTTGCGGCATGGCATTGGAGCCGCGCACGGTGACGGTGGAGGAAGCCAATCCGGAGCTGGTCGATATGACCCGCCGGTTTTGGCAGAGCGTCATTCTTGGCGCTCCGATTTTTGCCCTGATGATTTCCGAGATGTTGCCAAACCAGCCGTTACAGCATCTTTTTTCTGGTCGAGTCTTGGTGTGGTTCCAGTTTGTCCTTGCGACACCGGTTGTATTCTGGGCCGGTTGGCCGCTGTTTGAACGGGCCTGGTCTTCCATCGTCAACCGTCATCTGAATATGTTTACCTTAATCGGTCTGGGCACCGGCGCTGCCTACCTCTACAGCGTTGCCGCCACGCTCGCACCTGGTATGTTCCCCGATTCATTCCGTGTCCACGGTGGCGAGCTGGGCGTTTACTTTGAACCGGCAGTGGCCATCATCGCCCTTGTCCTATTGGGACAGGTGCTGGAGCTTCGGGCACGGAGCAGAACGAGTAGTGCGTTGAGAGCGCTGTTGGGGCTGGCACCGAAAACAGCCCGCGTTGTCCGCGACGGCGGGCGAGAAGAAGATATTCCCTTGGAACGGGTTCAGGTAGGCGATCAGTTGCGCGTACGACCGGGCGAGAAGATTCCTGTCGATGGAGTGTTGTTGGAAGGCGCGAGCGCTGTCGACGAATCGATGGTAACCGGCGAGTCGATCCCGGTGGAGAAGCAGCCGGGCCAGAAAGTGGTAGGGGCCACCGTCAATGGAACGGGGAGCTTTGTCATGCGGGCTGAGCGAGTCGGCCGCGAGACACTGCTGGCGCAAATCGTGCGCATGGTCAGCGAGGCGCAGCGCACGCGCGCGCCGATTCAACGGCTGGTCGATGTCGTGGCCGCCTATTTCGTGCCGATTGTCATCTTGGTCGCCGCCATCACTTTTGCGGTGTGGGCTCTGTACGGCCCGGAACCTCGGATGGCCTATGCTCTCTTGAATGCCGTGGCGGTGTTGATCATCGCCTGCCCCTGTGCTTTGGGGCTCGCGACACCAATGTCGATCATGGTCGGAACTGGTCGTGGCGCGACAGCAGGGGTGCTGATCCGCAATGCCGAAGCGCTCGAGACCTTGGCCAAGGTTGATGTTCTGGTGGTCGATAAGACAGGGACATTGACGGAGGGCAAGCCGCGTTTAATCACGGTGGGCCCTCTGCCGGACTTTAGTGAGGCGGAGCTGCTCCGGCTTACCGCCGGCCTGGAACAGAACAGCGAGCATCCGTTGGCGTCGGCCATTGTATCCGGCGCCCGAGACAAGGGGATTCTGCTATCGAAGGTAGAGGACTTTCGTTCTCTCACGGGAAAGGGAATCACCGGGATGATCGAAGGTCGTGCAGTGGCTGTCGGTACTGTGCGGCTTCTTAATGAACTGGGTATCGAGACGAAACCGCTCCTGGCCCAGGCCGAACCACTCAGGCAAGAGGGCCAGACAGTCATGTTCGCGGCGATCGACGGCAAGCCGGCGGGGCTGCTGGGGGTGGCGGATCCAGTGAAGGCCACCACGCCGGAAGCCATCGATTTGTTGCACCGTGAAGGTCTGCGTCTTGTGATGTTGACCGGAGACAACCGGACGACCGCCGAGGCCGTGGCGCACCGGCTCCAAATCGACGAAGTGCAGGCCGACGTCCTACCCGAGCAAAAGGCGGCGGTCATCAAGCGGTTCCAGGCCGAAGGGCACGTCGTGGCCATGGCCGGAGACGGCATCAACGATGCACCGGCCTTGGCGCAGGCGCAGGTGGGGATTGCGATGGGGACGGGGACCGATGTGGCGATGGAAAGCGCTGGCGTCACGCTCGTGAAGGGCGATCTTCGAGCCATCGCACGTGCGCGGCGACTGAGTCACGCCACGATGCGCAATATTCGCCAGAATCTGTTCTTCGCCTTCATTTACAATACGCTGGGCGTGCCGATCGCGGCCGGAGTCCTCTATCCGTTCGTCGGGGTCCTTTTGAGCCCCATGATCGCGAGCGCAGCGATGACGTTCAGTTCTGTGTCGGTCATCGCGAACGCACTTCGGTTGCGGAAGATAGCTCTGTAACGTTTCATGAGGTAGTTCAGGAACGGCATCTGCCGAGTTCCTATGTATGAGAGAAATGCCGTTGACGGTTAAGTTGACGGGAGCATAGACTTACCCCTATGCGATTAAGGTCGTATTGTTCCCGATCCGTTCTTGCTGTGACCATCGTGGTGCTCCTGCTGGCGTTCAGTTTCAATGCATACGCCTGTCTCCTGCCGCTCTCGGGGACCAGTGATGACTCAATGGCAAACGGCTGTACCACCCCCGTGGAGCAGCCCGTTCGGCAGTTGTGCGATGCTTTCAAAACTCTCGGCGTTGAGTCTTCCCCTCAGGCGTCTTCGTTGCACACGGACCATCACTGGTCAGCGGCTGGCCAGGCGCCGGCTGCAATTTTATCCTCGAGTTGCAGGCTCGTACGAATTTCCAGTCCCTATCACTCTCTCGAATCGAGTTCTCCTCCGCATCAGTCTCTTTCCAGCACAGTGCTTCGTATCTGATCTCTCCGGTTCTTCCTTACACCGTTTCAGCATCGTGTGATCTGCCCGGCGCTGGATCTCGGTTCATCCCGCCGCTTCTCCTGTAGCAGGACGCGGTCCGAGATCCGTGACAGTTGTGGGCAGGAAAGCTCTTGAGGAGGACCATCCCATGACTCATTCAAGTCGATTTTTGCTGCCGGCGATAACGGTCTTGATCATGACCTTCGCGATGGATGGACGCCAGGCTGTTCATGCCGCCGATCAGACTGCACAATCGTCTTTGGCGTTACCAGATCTGATCCAGGAAGCTTTGGCCAGAAATCCTGAACTTGTGGCCGGACGCAAGCAATGGGAGGCCGCCACGAATCGAATCGCCCAGGCTCGGTCTCTGGATGACCCCACTCTGTCCGTCCACTTGTGGAATTTTCCGCAGAACTTCAATGTCATGCAGACGCAGAACAGTATCTTTGGTCTCTCGCAGAATCTCCCCTTCCCGGGCAAGCTGGCTCTGAAAAGCGAAATCGCGAGCCGGTCGGCCGAGATGACCGAGCAGGTGGTGCGTGCGAAGGAACGAGAATTGATCGCCCGTCTCAAGCAGACCTACTATGAACTGTTTCTCGCGCACAAGACGATCCAGATTCATCATGAACAGGCCGAATTGCTCAGGCAGTTCATCGAGATTGCGAACGCGAAGTTCCGGACTGGAAAAGGATCACAGGCTGATGTGCTCAAGGCCCAGGTCGAGCTGTCTGTGTTGCACCAGCAACTTCCCGTTCTGGAACAGAGTCGGGAGACTGCCGCAGCGCTGCTGAATACGATTCTGGACCGAGACCCTCGATCACCATTCGGCATTCCTCAGGAGCCGTCTCTGATCCCGCTCGACACCACCATCACCGATCTGCATCGCCTTGCCCTGAATGCCAGACCGGAGTTGAAAGCCGCAGAACTGGCGGTCCGACAGGGTGAACAGTCGCGCGCGCTCGCTCAACGTCAGTACTACCCTGACTTCAACGTGATGTTTCAGCGTTTCCAAAACTTTCAGGCCAACGACGGATTCGGAGCCTACGTGGCGATGACCGTCCCCTTCGCGTTTTGGACCAAACCGAAGTATGACGCCGGCGTCCAAGAAGCCGCGGCATCGGTCGCAGCCGCGCGGGCACAACAACACCAGCTGGAAAATCTGACTCGTTTTCAGGTCAACGACCTCTTGGCCAAGGTCCGGGCGAGTGAGCAGGTGGCCAGGTTGTATCACACCACGATTCTGCCTCAGGCCGTACAGAACCTTGAATCGGCGCGAGCGGGGTATCGCACGGGAACGGGAGGGTTCCTGGATCTTATCGATACCCAGCGGGCCTGGCGAGGATATCAAGAGGAGTACTATCGAGCGCTGGTCGAGCGGCAGCGTCGTCTCGCGGAACTTGAACAGGTGATTGGAACTGACCTGAATGGCAGCTAAGAAGGGAGGAATGGCCATGAATCAGGACCTGCGCAGAAAAGGTCTTGTTGTCGGTGTCGCGGCAGCCGGCCTGTTCGTCGGGGCCATCGCCGGGTTCTTCGGCGCTCATCGAGTGATGAGTGACATGTCGGAGACAAAGAACAGTGAAGGAGTGCAGGGCCATGAGATGGAAGGTATGGATGGCATGAAAGGGATGGCGGGCATGGGCGACATGAAGGGGATGTCGATGGAAGGCGCGAAATCCGTGAGAGACAAGGAACCAATACCTGGCACGTCAGCCGCTGCACCTGGGGCTGTGGTTGTTCCGGCTGTGATGAGCCAGTTGATCGGCGTCCGTAGCGCTCCGGTTGCCCTCGCAACGCTGGCTGAAGAGATTCGTACGGTCGGCACGGTCGGTTACGACGAGCGGAGCTTCGCGCAAGTCACGCTGAAAATCTCCGGGTGGGTTCGAAAGGTCTTCGTCAATTCGATTGGGCGGTCGGTTCGCAAGAGTGACCCACTCTTCACTGTCTACTCGCCGGATCTCTTGGCCACGCAAGACGAGTATCTCCTCGCTCTGAAAATGCGTGCGCAACTGGCCGAGAGCCCACTCGAGGAAGTGAAGACCAACGCCGATGCGCTTGTGGCGAGCGCGCGAGAGCGCTTGCGACTCTGGGATGTGACCGATGCGCAGATCGAGGCTCTTGATCATCGAGGCCAGGCCGACCCGGTGCTCACGGTCTACGCGCCGTCCTCAGGGATCGTAATGAAACGCGAGGCTGTACCGGGGAAATATGTGGAGCCCGGCACGATTCTGTACGAGATTGCGGATCTTTCCATGGTCTGGATCTCCGCCGATATTTATGAATCAGAAATGGCGGCCACGAAAGTCGGTCAGCCGGCAACGGTGACCTTTGCTGCCTATCCAGGAGAAACGTTTCTGGGCAAGGTGGCCCATGTGTACCCAACCGTGAATACCGAAACTCGTACAGTGCGGGTGCGGCTGGAATTTCAGAATCCTGGGTTGAAATTGAAGCCGGGCCTGTACGGGAACGTGACCTTGCAGACGAATGCGGTCAGGACCTTAGTCGTGCCAAAGGAAGCCGTGTTGGACACGGGGCTTCGCCAACTCGTATTCCTGGATCGGGGGCAAGGCCGGTATGAGCCGGTGTCAGTCAAGCTGGGGCGCCGGAGTCAGGATTCAGTGGAAGTCAGAGAAGGACTCAAAGAAGGAGAGCGGATCGTCACCTCGGCCAATTTCCTGTTGGATGCGGAGAGCAAATTGACGTCGGCTTCCAGCATGCAAGTCATGATGGGTCGGATCGGCATGGGCGATTGGCAGATGCGCGGCGCACGCGAAGAGAGAATGAAAAACAGTACAGATACAGATATGGAGAGCATGGAAGACATGCCAAAGATGAAATGATCGCGCGACTCATTGAAGGGAGTGCCCGTAATCCAGTCCTCGTCATTCTCTGTGTATTACTGTTGACAGGTTGGGGCCTGTGGGCCTTGTTTCAAGTTCCACTGGATGCCATTCCGGACCTCTCGGATGTTCAGGTGATCGTCTACACCGAATGGCAAGGGCGCAGCCCGACGCTCATTGAAGACCAGATTACCTACCCGGTTGTAACCTCACTGCTTGCTGGACCTAAGGTCAAACGGGTCCGAGGTGTGTCGGAATACGGTGTCTCCTATGTCTATGTGATTTTCGATGACCGGACCGATCTCTACTGGGCAAGAAGTCGCGTTCTCGAATATCTCCAGAAGCTCACCGGCAAGTTGCCTGTCGGTGTTACACCGACTCTCGGGCCTGATGCAACCGGAGTCGGGTGGGTCTATCAATATGCCTTGATAGATGAGTCCGGGACGCACGATCTGGCGCAGCTCCGGAGCCTTCAGGACTGGTACCTGCGGTACCAACTGGAGAGTGTGCCCGGCGTTGCAGAGGTGTCGGCGATCGGCGGCTTCGTCAAACAATACCAAATCGAAGTGGACCCCAACACGTTAGCCGCTTATCGACTGCCCATTCAGAGGGTTATCGAAGCCGTCCGCAACAGTAACGCGGAGGTGAGTGGCCGGGTGTTGGAAATGGCCGGCACAGAATACGTGATCCGAGGGAGAGGCTATCTGCGGTCGGTCGACGAGATCGAGCTGATTCCCGTCGGCACGGATGGACGAGGCACGCCGATTCTCGTGCGAGACATCGGGCATGTCCATCTGGGGCCGGATCAGCGTCGAGGCATAGCCGAATTGGACGGCAAGGGCCAGACCGTCGGCGGGATCGTGATCATGCGGGCCGGAGAGAACGCGCTCGCCGTGATCGAGCGGATCAAGGAGCGGCTGCAAGAAATCGCCCCTGGTTTGCCTGGCGGCGTGAGCATAGTTCCTACCTACGATCGGTCCGATCTCATTCATCGGGCCATTACGATTCTGCGCGAGAAACTCGTGGAAGAAAGTGTGATCGTCAGCTTGATCGCGGTGGTCTTTCTGTTTCACGTTCGTAGCGCATGCGTGGCCATCCTGATCCTCCCGATCGCGGTATTGCTCGCTTTTATCCCGATGGCCTACTTGAAGATCACGTCCAACATCATGTCGCTGGGCGGGATTGCCATCGCGATCGGAGCCATGGTCGATGCTGCTATTGTGATGGTAGAGAATGCTCACAAACGGTTGGAGCAATCTCCATCACACGACCAGGTTGAAATCATCATCGCTGCCGCGAAAGAAGTCGGGCGGCCCCTGTTCTTTTCCCTTCTCGTCATCGCCGTGTCGTTTCTGCCGATCTTTGCGCTCGAATCACAAGAAGGGCGACTGTTCACGCCTCTGGCCTATACTAAAACGTTTTCGATGCTCTTTGCCGCCGCGCTCTCGGTGACTTTGGCGCCTGTGCTGATGGTGTTGTTGATTCGTGGGAAAGTTCGTCCTGAAACCAAGAATCCGCTGAACCGGTGGCTCATTGCCCTGTATCGCCCCATCCTCTTAGGCGCCCTGCGAGTCCGGTGGCTGACCCTGGGCGTTGCCGTCGCGGCAGTGGCGATCACGCTGCCGGTATTCATGCGACTCGGCGCGGAGTTCATGCCGCCCCTGAATGAAGGGACGATTCTCTACATGCCGACCACTGTTCCAGGCCTTTCGATTCCAGAAGCGACGAAAGTCTTGCAGGTCCAGGATCAGTTGCTCACGACCTTCCCGGAAGTGGAACGGGTATTCGGAAAAATGGGAAAGGCTCCGACCGCCACTGATCCAGCCTTCGTCGGCATGGCGGAGATCACCGTTACGCCCAAACCGGAGGCGCAATGGCGACCTGGCATGACCTGGGACCGGTTGCTTGATGAGATGGATGCCAAACTGCGCATCCCTGGATTTCCGAACATCTGGTGGATGCCGATCCAGACCCGCACGGAGATGGTTACAACCGGTGTCCGGAGCCCTGTCGGGATCAAGGTGCTGGGACCAGATTTGAGGACGATTGAGCGAATCGGCCTAGAGATCGAACAGGCCTTGGCGACCGTCCCCGGCACCAAAAGCGCATTCGCGGAACGGCTCAACGAAGGCTATTACTTGGATCTGATCGTCAATCGGCGTGAGGCGGCCCGCTATGGCCTGACGGTGGGTGATGTGCAAAGGGTGATCACCTCGGCCATCGGGGGGGAAACAGTGACGACGACGGTCGAGGGGCGGGAACGGTATCCGGTCAACGTTCGCTACAAGCGCGAGCTGCGCGACGATCCGGACCGGCTCAAGCGAGTGCTGATTCCCACCGCGACCGGCGCGCAGATCCCCCTCGGACAAATCGCGGAGATGGTGATTACGCAGGGGCCGCCGTCGATCGCGGATGAAGCGGGGGCACTGGCCGGTCTGGTATCGGTGTCGGTCGGTGGCCGCGATTTACGTGGTTATGTCCTAGACGCGCAACGCGCGGTGCGAGACAGAGTGACATTACCTTCCGGCTACCGGCTGATATGGACCGGTCAATACGAACATCTGGTGCGGGCGGAAGAACGGTTGAAGCTGGTAGTCCCTGCGACCCTGGCCGTGATTCTGTTGCTCCTGTATCTCAATTTCCGATCGCTCGCGAAATCGATGATCGTGCTCTTGTCCGTCCCCTTTGCTGCGATCGGAGCCGTCTGGTATCTCCATTACCTGGGCTACAACCTCAGCGTGGCTGTGTGGGTGGGGATCATCGCGCTGGCCGGCGTGGCGGCGGAGACAGGGGTGGTCATGCTGGTCTATCTCGATGAAGCGTATGAACGGCGGGTGCGCGAAGGTCGCATGGCCACGGCGCAGGACCTCCGTGAGTCCATCATGGAGGGTGCGGTTCAACGAGTACGACCCAAGATGATGACGGTGGCGGCGATCATGGGCGGCTTGCTGCCGATCATGTGGACGACCGGTACCGGCGCCGACGTGATGAAGCGGATTGCCGCCCCCATGATCGGCGGCATGGTCAGCTCGACGGTGCTCACATTGATCGTCGTTCCCGTCCTCTATTCCATGTGGCGACGTGTGCAACTCAGTTCCACGATGTCGAGTCCTGTCGCCTAGGAGTTTGTCGCGTAGTAGTGATCAAACATGGTATGAAGAAGAGGCCGGGCGCTTTGTGAAGGAAGCGGAAGTCACCATCGCTGCGGCAGTGACCGTGGGAATGGAAGCGTTCAAGAAGGAAAGCCTGGAGAGGGAAAATAAGGGAGATACGCATGTCTGAAGCGAAGATCAGCGTCACGTTTGAACAGGACCACGATCGGCTGGACAAGCTGTTCCAGACTTTCCAGGAACAGAAGCGAAAGGATTTCGCCAAGGCCAAGGAGGCGTTCGTCGCGTTCAAGTTCGGGCTGCAGCGTCATATCGTGTGGGAGGAAGATCTGTTGTTCCCAAAATGGGAGGAGAACTCCGGCATGGCGGAAGGGGGCCCTACGCAGGTCATGCGTACAGAGCATCGATTGATCGGCGACTGTCTGGAGGCCATTCATCGCAAGGTGCAGGAGCAGAGTCCCGAGAGCGATCGAGAGGAGCAGCGGTTGTTGGAACTGCTGAAATCACACAACATGAAGGAAGAGCGGATTCTCTATCCCTCGATGGATCAAGTGATCAGTGACGACGAGCGCGCAGCGATCTATCAAGCGATGAAGGAGATTCCCGAAGAACGGTACCAGGCTAGCTGTGGAAGCGAATAATCGTGAGCCGCGCGCGGCGTCTGACCCACGCGTCAGGGCTTGGGTATGTCCGGCCGGGGATCTGGAATAAAACCTCGACTGTTCGGCATGGAGATGCCGGGCAGTGAATGGGCATCGAGCACGGTCTCCTCTGCAATAATGCCGTTCTGGTAGAGCAACCAAGCCACGACCGAGTAGATTTCGTCCGGCGAGAGGCTTTGCGGAGCGGGAAACGGCATGGCGCGATGCACGTAATCATACAGCGTGGTTGCATAGGGCCAGTAACTGCCGATGGTTTTGATCGGGTGTTGACTCGCCAACGTGCCGACGCCGCCGACCAGACGGTCCATCGGGCCTTCCTGCCCCGTCGGTCCATGACAAGTCGCGCAACGTGCGGCAAAGATGGCCGCCCCTTGTTTGACGGTCCCTTGGCCGGCAGGCAATCCCTCGCCCGTCGGCGCCACATCGATGTTCCATGCCTGGATTTCCTGATCTGTGGCGGGCCGTCCCAATCCATAGCCGTGCGTTCGTTCCGGTCTGTCCGCCTGGCCGCCGGCCCATAAGATTCCTGCGCCCAGGATGACGGTGAGTCCCGTCGTAAGAATGTTACGCATGGACATTGCTCACCTGCCCATCCGCTGCAATGTGCCAGCTTTGGATCGCATTGTAGTGGTAGACCGAGTTCACCCCACGTATCGCCACCAAGGTCGCGCGGTCCGGTTGTCGATATCCTGTGTCGTCCAGGCAGCGGCTCTGCAAAATTACATCCTCTCCGTTCCACCGCCATGGCAAGCGAAACCTGGTATGGCACTTGGGCAGGATCGGCTCTTGTAAGGTCGCCTGTTGCCAGGATCGTCCTCCGTCCGTGCTCACCTCAACCAGCGCGATGCGGCCTCTCCCGCTCCATGCCAGCCCGCGGATCTCCTGAAATCCAGGCTGGATCCGTTGTCCGCCCGACGGAGACGTAATGACGGATTTGGCGTCCATGACCATGGTGAATTGGCGGGCCGTGCCGTCCGGCAGCAGATCCGTATATTGCGACGTTTCTTCGCGGGTCATGAAGGGCGCCCTGCCGAACTTCAGCCGTCGCAACCACTTGATGCAGGTGTTGCCTTCCCAGCCGGGGATGAACAGGCGGAGCGGATAGCCCTGTTCCGGGCGAAGCGGTTCGCCATTTTGGGCATAGCAGAGCATCGCCTCCTCCAGGATGGACGCCAGTGGAAGGCTGCGCGTCATGGCAGCCGCATCGCTGCCTTCGGCCAACATCCAGGATGCGTCGGGATGTACTCCCACTTCTTGCAGGACGGTCTTCAAGGCCACGCCGGTCCATTCGTTCGTGCTCGTCAGACCGTGGGTTTGCTGCGCGGTCTGCCCGGCTGGTTTGTGCCATTCCGGCGCCGAATTGCCAGAACATTCGACGAAGGCCAACCGCGAAACGGAAGGAAACCGTTTCAAATCGTCCATGGTAAAGGTCCAGGGCTGGTCCACCATGCCGTGAATGAGGAGGCGGTGCTGTGCCGCTTGAATGGTCGGCACGCCGTTGTGATGCCGCTCGAAGTGCAAGGAGGAAGGGGTCAGGATCCCGTGCGAGTCTTGCAGAGGTGTCAGCGACGACCACCAGGAACGTGGGACACGGACGGATTTTTCAAAGGCTGATCGTTGCCCATAGGCAGTTGGCGCCGTGCCTGGTACCCGCGTGGGATCTCCCGACGCACCCTCAGTGGTCGCTTCGGCGGATGGCTTCATCGATCCGATGAGCATCGCGCCCACTAAGCCGGCCGTTCCGGCCAGAAGGCTCCGTCGATCCAGAAGGGATTCGCCCTCGACAGCGGGCCGTCCGCCTTCCTCAGCTGGTGCATCCTCCTGATCGTGCATGGAAAGCTCCTCCAGTATCAGGCGGTCACAGGGTCATGAGAGTCACCCTGTTCCGAACAAAGAGTATTGCCACTCACTATAAAAAATTGCCTGACGTGGTTTCAACGGCAAAGTCGAAGGGTATGCATTGCGATCTGAATAGAGAAGCAACCTCTGACAATCACAAGAGACTCCTTGATGCCGGAATGACGAACACTCCTCCGCAGACCTTGTTACAGGAGCAGCTGACCGTGTCCTACAGATACAGTCCTGGTGCTTACAGATATTGGAGCCGACTCATGCCTTGTGCATCGCGCACCGATCGGCTCCGGCTTTCTCATGTAGGACGTGCTCTCGATGCCGACCTCGATCACGGCGACATTTCAAATTGCCTCCACGGCAGTGCATATCGCAGCTACGGCTTTCCCCACAAGGCTTCCAACCGTTGAGCGCGACCGCAGCTGTACTTGTAGTACTTATACCGGAGCGGGTTCT
This sequence comes from Nitrospira sp., assembly GCA_029194665.1. Classification (NCBI taxonomy): domain Bacteria; kingdom Pseudomonadati; phylum Nitrospirota; class Nitrospiria; order Nitrospirales; family Nitrospiraceae; genus Nitrospira; species Nitrospira sp. Next base: position 428,351 of record JARFXO010000001.1, read on the forward strand.
TCTTGTAGTAATCCTGGTGATAGTCTTCAGCTGAGTAGAAGGTGGTCGCTCGGACTAGCTGCGTCACGATCGGTGCAGGAAGCCGCTTGGATTGTTCGATCTGGCGTTTGGACTCTTCTGAGAGCTGCTTTTCCTCGTCAGTCGTATAGAACACGACCGACCGATATTGATTGCCATGGTCGCAGAATTGCGCGTTTGGCATGACAGGGTCGATGTTACGCCAAAAGGCATCCAACAATTTCTGATAGGTGACCTTCGCTGGATCATACGTCACTTCGATGGACTCGGCATGGCCCGTGTGCCCATCTGAGACTTGTTCATAGGTGGGATTTGAGACCGTGCCTCCCATGTAACCGGATACGACCGCGATAACGCCATCTACTTTTTCAAACGCCTCTTCCATGCACCAGAAGCAACCTCCGGCAAAGTAGGCCTTGGCGCTAGTCGGTGCGCTCTCAACACTATTTGAAGGCCAGCCTGTGAGAAGCGTGCAAGTCATCAACCCGACTGCCATGATCGTCAAACGTTGAAGCATGGTCATATGCGTTTCCTCCCTCTCCATTGTCGTTGTAGTACGGCAGTTCTTACATCCTACTACGGCGACCCTGGAGAGAGGATGTTGGTTCAGCTCACCAGAGAAACGGTTCGGTCGAGGATGTCTCTGAAGAGTTCGCTTTTCAGACAGGAAGGTCGTCGTAGGCATCCCACCCGGTGCGGCTTCCTCGTCGTTGAGGCCCATCCATGAGCTTCATGATCAGCTCAATGGCTTCTTCCGGTGACGCAGCGGCATGGACCAATCGCTGGTCGAGTTTGCGGAAGAACGTCACGTCGGCAGGAGAGGCTTCAACGAGAATGACCGGCTTCCCCGCCTTCACCGCCAAGGCGACCTCGGACACCGTACCAGATCCGCTCAATCCACACACCACCACGACATGGCTGGTCAGGACATTGATGTTGTTCCGGCCACTGCCCATTTCCGTGATGATCGGCACATCCACATGGCGAGACACCTTATCCTTGGCCGTCGGCAAGACGCCGATGGTCAAACTACCCCCCACCCGCTTGGCTCCTTCGCAAGCCGCGTCCATGACCCCCACATCACGACCGCCGGTCAACACGACCCAGCCACGCCGTGCAATGAATTCTCCGAGGACCCGGGCATTGTCGAGATCCCTCTTTGAGGCCTTGGCCGGGCCCATTACTCCAACCACAAATCGCATTACTCCTCCTACGGTCCGTTTCCTCTCCTTCTAAAACCGGGAGGCCGTGAGAGTCACCTCCGCATGTTCCCATGCCTGTTGCCATTGCTTCTCCACGTCGTTCGCTTCACGGCTTTTCCGCTGGGCACGAAGGCTCTGCATGAGTCCAAACTGGGCCCAGCCGTTGCGTGGATTCTTCGCCAGGTCCGCTCGGTAGACCGCTTCGGCCTTGCCGGGTTTGCCGGCCTTCAGCAAGGCGGCGCCGAGAAAGTGGCGAATCGGAATCGGCCAGAATGGAGGTTCGTTGTACGGGAGTTCCTCCTCCAGCTTGACGGCATCAGTGAACGACGCGATGCCCTCGTCGTACTTATGGCGGTGCATCGCGATCTCACCGGCCAGCAGTCGCTCCGCGATCTTGAGCAGAGCCCGTTCGGTTTTCTCCTCCCGAGTCCGATCCGGGCCGAAGCGTTTGGCGATACCTGTCAGCACCACGTGCTCACCCTCAGCGCCGGGTAAGCGACCTGAGGCCGAGAGAGCCATTCCCCTCCCCAATCGCCAGATTCCTTGTTGCAGACGCAGCGACTTGGGAGGGGGCGGTTCGCGCAGCAGTTCGTCCCACTGACCGAACCTGATCATGGACCACATAGGAGTGGGAAGGTACCATTCCTTCCATTTGTCTTTCCGCGCTTCGTCTTCGGTGATCGTTCCCGCCAGTTGACGTGCCACCTTCAAGGCCTCAGTTTTTTGTCCCTCCATCGCGAGGGAAGCCCAAAGGAAATGTAGATTGTGGGTGTAGTAACCGTCGGCATAGTCGCCGCTTAACTTTCGGCCGGCCAAATAGTGGCGATCCACATCGACGGCATGCCTATTCCGTTCAGCCGCCTCATGGTATCGACCGAGTCTCATGTAGATGTGGGCCGGCATATGGACCAAGTGGCCGGCACCAGGCATAAGCCTGGGCAATCGTTCGGCACAGGCCAGGGCTCGGTCCGGGTCCGGGGAAGCTTCCACACTATGAATGTAGTAGTGGCAGGCTCCTGGGTGATCCGGAAACCGGGCCAGAACCGACTCCAATGTAGACACCAGCTCCTCGGTGCCTGGCTTTGGCCGACCAGCCGCAGTCCAGAGATCCCACGGTCGTAGGTCCATCAAAGCTTCGGCGAACAACACGCCGGCATCGGGATCACTCGGAAACCGCCGCCAGACCACACGCATAGCATCCGCATAGGCTTTATCGAGCGCCGGTCGTGCATGTGCGTTGACATTGTATCGCTTGCCGATCGCGTCGATATAGGCCTGCTCGGCTGGGCTCGCATAGGCACGATGAGTCCGTGCCTTTTGCACAGCCTCCCATGCCCGCCGTTCTGCTACCTTATCCATCGCTGCGTTGATGTTCGGGCCCGATGCGAGTGCTACACCCCAATAGGCCATCACTGCGGAGGGATCGAGACGAGCGGCTTCCTCGAAGGCCCTGATCGCCTCTTCGTGGTTGAAGGCGTACAGGAGCCGCAAGCCTTGATCAAAGTATTGTTGAGCTTCGGCGGAGCTTGTTGTGATGGGATGGTGAAGGTTGCCGAGATCCTCAAAGAGGGGTACCCGAGTGGGCTGGCGTTCAGCTGCGGCATCCAGATCAATCGCCAACAGACCGAGCCAGGGTAGACCCCACAAAAAGAGGCAAAAGATGCTCATTGACGGTTTTTAGCAGACGTGAACCACGTCTGGCTAGAGGACGGGCGCTGGAGTTGAGGGGATCCCTGTCGCAGGTCAGTTGGATTCGCTGTTTTTTGCCTGCGAAGTGCTCAGAAGCTTTCGGAGCCGACGGTCGCCCCTGACCGGATCGGGCACAGCTTACAAATTGAGCGACGAGCGTTCACTTGTCTGAGGAGAAAACCGATGCTCAACTTCCTCAGGAGGATTCGACGTCTCGATTTCAGTCGGTTTCTTCCGACCGATGCGGTTTCGTTTGACGGTGGCGGCCGCGGTGCCGGTTGTGGTCGTCGAAAATGTACCGGCTTCCAGCTCTTCACCGAGATGAACGAGGACCTGTTGCTGAGAGCTGACCAGGGAGGTGAGCTCCTGAATGTGTGAAGTAAGCCGAGCAATCTCATCCTGTTGCCCGACCAGACAGGCTCGGAGTTCGGCGACCTCTTCCGACTGAACAAGAGTCGGTGCCTGGGCCGGCTTTTGTAGGATCGTGACCGTTGCTTCCGGTTGATGATTTGCTTCCTGAACCAGCTTTCCGTTCTGCTGGACGTCAGCTTGGCGGATCGCCGCGCGTTCGATTGTTCGGTCTGGTAGCGCGAGCGGTTTACGGACCCGCGAAGTAGCCTCGTCCTCATACCGCGTCACGTACGCGAAGAGCTCAACTACTTTGCGCCAGCAAACAGCTCCCGCATCGAGCAGTAGTTGGCCATAGGGAGCGGGCACCGGACGAGCTTCGTCGATCTGTTTCTGCGATGGAATTCGATGAATGAGATTGATCGGTTCTTTGTTGAATCGTGGGGCCATATGGCAGATCCTCTCCATTCGGACCTAGTGTGACGTTACCAATGTACCTACTCCTTCACGGATGGAGGAGTCAACCCTTTTGTTCCGCAAAAGTCGAAATATGTTCGGAGTCCTTAGATAAACCTAGAAGCGCGTCACGCTCGAGAAATGAAAATGCGGGAGAGCCATGGCTGGAACCAGCATCTTTCCGGTTTCCGACGTGACCGCCTCCATCGGCGCGGTCCAAGACGTAAGCTGTTGAAATGCCTGGAGCGGACTTTCATGAAACCGGAAATTTCTTATGGGTGAGACGATTTCCCCCTTCTCGACAAGGAATGTCCCATCTCGTGTCATACCGGTCAACGTGAGATCGTGGGGATTCACGGGGCGGATGTACCAGAAATTCGTCACCAGAATCGCGCGTTCCGTACTTTTGATGAGATCCTGGATCGAATGGGACGGAGGCCCTTCGACCGCCAAGGCAGGAGCCTCCAGTGTCGGAATGGTTTTCACCCCTTGAGCCTTGGCCGTAAAACGGTCGTAAGCCAGTTGTTTGAGGGTTCCATGGTCGATCCACTCTGAAGACGAGCTGGGCAATCCCTCATGGGTAAATCCCTCTCCAAGCAGATCGGTATGGTCCGGAACGTTCCGGAGTGTCAGTCGTTCATCCACGATCGCTTGTCCCAGCTTGCCGGTGAAAGGGCTTGTCCCTTTCATATAAGACTTGGCATCCAGTGACCAAATCAGCCACGCCCACAGGCCGGCCACGGCAGCCGGTTCAAGGATGACAGAATAACGTCCCGACGGGAGCTCGTACGCATCACGACCTCGCTTGGATTTGGCGATGGCCGCCAAGGTCCGTTCTTGAATCCTCAAGTGATCGATCGACCGATGGGCAGCCGCGCTCCAGCCGCTGGCATCACCGGCTTGGACTGTCAGGCTGAACCTCGCATCTGCTCGAGGTTCGTAACAGAAGAGTCCGTTGTCGGCGGCAATCCCCACTGTCGTCGCCGACGACGAGACGACGCCGGCCGCCATGATGTTCTCCATCCGGCAGTGCCCGATCGCTTCATTGGCATACTCCAGACGTTTGGGCGGACCCGCCGCCATGGTTTCCGGTTTCGCCGTCTCTCGAACAGGGATCAGGCATGGATCGGGAGGTCCAAGGTATTCGGGATCAACCGGTGAGATCCGAGCAATCCGTTCGGCACGAGCCAAGGTGTCCTGAATCGCACCGGCGGTAAAATCAGTCGTGGCGGCGGTCCCATGCCGACCCCCGAAGGCGACCGTCACGGCCAGGGAGCCCCGTCTCGCATCGACATTTTGGATGACTTGATTATTGGCGAATCTCGTCGTTCCCGTATGGTGATCGCGAAGACGGACGATCGTATGGTCAGCGGATGAGCGGGTGATGACCAGCTCGCTCAGAAAACGAAACTCGTCCGAGGTGGTCAGCTTCGGCCAAGCGCCGTTCAGTACGTTCATGAGCTTCCTTCTCCTCGGATTACCTGGACCTGGCGAAATCTCGCAGGAGAGGCGGCATGGGTCATCCAACCGGATTGGCCAGGCTGGCCCTTCCCGCAGGTGATGAATCCGTACCGTTGCCGAAAAGAGCGGTCAGCCACTCCGTCGCAGCTGGTCCAGAATTCCGGCGTGATCCCATGGTAGATGACGTCCCGCAACATATGGGTTCGCCTGCCGTTTTCAATCAGCCAGAACGCGTCACCGCCGAACTGAAAGTTGTAGCGGCGTTGATCAATGCTGTAGGATCCATGGCCTTCGATATAGATGCCGCGTTTCACGTCTGCAATGAGCTGATCACGCGTCGCCTCGCCGGGCTCCAGTCCGATATTGGCAATCCGCACCATCGGAATATTCGCCCATCCGTCGGCCCGATTCGAGCCACATGAACGGGATTCGCCGATCTTTGGCGCCACTTCACGGTTCGTACAGTATCCGACGAAGATCCCGTGACGGATGATGTCCCACTTCTGACAGGCCACTCCATCATCATCGTAACCGGTTGCAGCCAGAGTTTCCGATTCGGTGTTATCGGCCACTAAGTTCACATGTCGTGAACCATAATGAAAGTTGCCACGCTTCTCCGTCGTCAAGAAACTGGTACCGGCATAGTTGGCCTCGTAGCCGAGCGCTCGATCCAGTTCGCTCGGATGGCCACAGGATTCATGGATGGTCAATGACAGATGTTCAGGATCGAGCACCAGATCATACTGGCCGGCGTCGACCGCCGATGCCTTCACTTTTTCGATCGCTTGATCGGCGACGCGTGGGGCCTCCCGCAGGAAATCTGCCTCTTCGATCAATTCATAGCCCCTCCTGAGATGGGGCGTATTGAAGCTGCGCGACGCAAATCGGCCTTCATGCAACGCGGTCGCCATACAGTCGCCTTGCCCGGCCAACAGATCGAACTCGACGTGTGTTCCCTCACTGGAAACAAACAACTTTCTGTCCCGGCGCGCCCACAGGCTGGCGCTGCTCCTCGCGATACCAGACTGCGATTGCAACACTTCCATTGTGTTGAGCAACAAGTCGGTTTTCTTCTCCAACGGCACGCTGAATGGATCGGTGCGATAGGGGGTGACAATCCGGTCATGATGGACCGGCTCTGGCGCCAAGCGCACTTTTTCAATGGCGACCGAAGCGGAACTCTTGGCAATTTCGATGGCGAGGTCCGCCACCCGGGGAACCTCTTCAAGTGACAAAACCGAACTCGCCGCGAACCCCCAGGCTCCGTGATAGAGTACGCGCACACCGAAGCCGATATCTCGAGTATCTCGAATCGAGGCGATTCGACGATCCTCACCTTGGAGGTGTTCCGTGCTACTGTCCTGAACACGGATATCGCCATACTCAGCGCCTGAAGCCGCAATGCGGTTCAGCGCAAGCTCAGCAAATTCGTCCCAAGCCGGAGTGCTCATGCCGCTTGATTCTCAGGTGTACGAAGAATGGGTCGGTATAAGTATAATGGGTCAGTATAACAGGTGGCGAGCAAAACGGAGAGCGTTTCGGGTCGAACGAACGAGACTAGCCTTGCCGTCGATGGACACTGGTGATGAATTCAGCCTCAGTGACGTGATAGAACGCACCAGAGGATTCGATGGGCAGCGCTCGTGCCAGGCACCCTAGCTTAGCGATATACATATACGAAGACCAGACCCTAATTGGGATCTAATGAAGGTAGCTCCGAAGTGCGTGAGTTTGTCCTTGAACATTGCGCTGCTATGCATTGTTGCCGGCGCATGTCAGCACGCACCGGATGTGATTCCCGATCGTCTCAATGGAATTGTCGATCGAGATCTCCGATACATCAACATCAAGCACAACCCGGAGGCTTATCGGGGAAAACTCATGCTGGTGGGAGGCAAGGGCGAGAGTGGTCCATACTAGGGTTACGGACACCCTATAGCAGGTAAATTTCGAGGATACTACGGATATCGCTATTAATTGGTAGAAACACCGGGCGACAAGGCTTTTGGCTTGCTGTCAAAGCCCAAGGGCCGAATCCCGACGAGTCGGCGATGTTCGCATCAACGAAGAAATCCGTGATCGATATGATGGAGGGGAAGCGGGCTGCAAGAAAGGTTCGAAGCATCACAATCACTGTAGTAAGGAGGCACTGCAATGAAGGTTCAACATATCATGATGGGGTCGGTCTTGTTGTTATGCTTGTTGACTGCGTGTCAGCGCGTGCACCTGAAAGGAGATGAGATAGTCCACAGCGGCGAGGGTAATCAAGCGGATATGATCAGCGCGTCTGACCAGCAGGGATTATCGAACGTTGAGGACCAGAGCGTGAGAACCAAGCGAGCCGATGGACAAGGCCTACGCCATCCAGACCCGTACCGTAAATAAAGACCAGGGTAGGAGAACCAGGCAAGCCAATGAAGGGCAAAGAAGTCGTGGCTTCCTTTGACGATATACGAATATTGTTGAGGAAATTTGAGATCACCTCCTATATCGGGTATCGCCGGTTTTCGGTACATTCACAATGCGCCTGATCGTCGGACAGGGCATGCCCACGACTCGACCGATTTTGGCAGGCTGTAGCCGCAGGCGGAATGGTCACTGCGAAGGAGTTTAGGATTGCCGGGCGGGACAGTTTGGGCCCCCGACGATATGCTGTTCTCCGGTACCCGCGACCGCGATGCGTTTCAGCACAGGTTCCGCGAGTTCGCCCCTGGTCGAAGTCCTCAGGCAGCGACCCGCAACATGAACGAAGACTGGATCAGCAGGACAGGTGGCAAGCAAAGCGGTGAGTGCATCGGGATCGTATAAGGCAAACTAGCATTATTGCCAATAGGCCGTAACGATGAGGCTAACCTCAGTGACATGAGAGAACGCAGCGAGAAATTCTTCAACTGACAGCCCGACATCACGAGCTATTTGGCGGAGTAAAGGTGGCGAGATGTCTCGGCCAGAATGGAAAGGCACGGTTGTCAGACGACCGTTAGCGTGGCAGAACTGTTTATGCGAACCACGCTGGCGAACTTCTTGGAACCCAAGTCGCTCTAGAATTGCCACACCTTCATGAGGTTTGAGGACACGTGGCTTGCCCGTCCGCTATTGGAGTTGTACGGTTTGAATGCCGACGAATTCAGCTTCTAGGCTCGGTTCACCATCCTCGAGCAGCATGCCAACGACCTCGCGAAGGCTATGGTTCAATTCATCCAGGGGTTTCTCCTTGACTGTGCGCTCCTGGAAAGCCGGGGACATATCCCACATACAGGCCTGTCTCGGAATCGCGCTCAACAACGGCAGTGTAATGCTTCATCGGAAACACCTCCACAATATGGCCACGATAGCAGAAAACCTTCTTTTGCTCCAGCGGAGCCTCGCTACTGTGTAGCCAGGCGACTCCCGAACCAACAAACTTTGTCACACGAAGCTGCTTACGGTGTTGATCTGTATACCATAGGTCACACAGGTTTATTGATCGAACCGGCCTTGCACTGCGACATCGGCTTGAATGAGTTGTGAGACCACCCTCAGAACTCTACGCAGCTTTCTATGATCTCTCCCGAGGTGCCGTCCGCCAAGTGACGGAACAGCGTCCCTGCAGCACCAGCTCCGCTTCCCTTTGTCCACCATTCCAACCCATCGCTTACATAACGTGCACCACTCCCTGAGACCGCGATCCGCATTTCGTGCCTCCGGCTTTTGTATTGGATGATGGCTGTATCAGTGGAAGGGTAGATCGTTTTTATCGTTTCACCGCTCTCACAGCGGTAGCTGACCATAGCCGATTCTGATTGGTGCGGTGATGCAACGGCCGATGGCGCAGGTTCAGCGGGCGCTTGTTCTTGGAGCGACCGCGAGCATGCGGAGACGAGCAGGACGGATGCAACTGCCGCGACGATAAGTGCTTTCACCTGCGTCCCAACGTAATCTGAGCGAAGACGCCGCTATGGTCGGAGACCGCCGGTTCGGAAGGATTAATGGGGCCCGTCGCGGCATTGCCGGGGTTGAAGACGACTTTGCTGCTCCTGATCGAATCTGCGCCCCCAAGAAATAGGTAGTCAATCCGTTGCGGTGTCGATACATTTCCGCCTGTCTGGCTCGTGATGATACCTTGTATCGGACTGACTCCATCGGTGCAATGGATGTCGGGTTTTCCATTCCAGCACAGGCTTTCGAGCGCATCACCAAATTGAACTCTTCGATATTCCTCGTACACGTCCCGGAAGCCGGCTCGCGTGATGGTCGCATACACGGCCTGTTCGGCCGGTCCTTTGGCAAGGTCTAGGTTCAAATCCCCACCAAAGACGACATGGTCGCCTCGGGACTTCCCCTCGACTTGTTGCCTGAAGGCTATGATGGCCTCGACCTGCCGCTGAAGGCCTTCGCTGGAACAATTGGAACAGAGGTGTGTGTTATAGATGTGAAGAGTGCCATATCCCGGAAGGCTGAGCTGGGCGACTTGCACATTCCGCGTGATCTTGAGTTCGATCCCCTCGAAGACCTCCTCCGACTGGATCGGCAAGAAGGCCGAAAAATGGCGCGTGATGTCGCAACGACTTAGAATCGCATTGGCGGTCGTGAGCACAAACGGGACGCCGGTTTCCCAGGCGACCCGGAGTTCGTACGGTTCGGAGCTTCGCGCATTGAGCACTCGCTGCAAATCCCGCGCGCTGTCAGAGGTGCCCAAAAGTTTTTGAATGTGATCCACATCGCTTAGGACGGCTTCTTGGATCAACAGCACATGGACCTTGTTCGCTGCGGAAAATTCGGCGATATCAGTCCACGTCTTCGCTCTCAGAGAGGCCGGAGCATCGTACAGGGTATTGAGGACAAGAACGTTCAGTTGTCCGGTGGTCGCGATATCAGGACAATCGGCCATCGGTTCCTGCGGCCGCTTGGAGGCACATCCGGCAAACAGGAAGACCACTATGAGCAAAGTCGCCAATAACGAATTTGGGGCCACGCGAGTCCTCATGAGCGTTTCGGACCTATATATGGTCAAGTTATGTAACTTGTACGCAGCCTGTTAGCGATTCAGCTGACTGTAGCGTAGTGCAGAACCCAGCACATCCGCAACCTCTCTCTGGCTGTACCCCTAACACTGGACCGCCTGAACGATTGTGCTGTCTAGCTTGGCCTTGGTGCTTCCAAGCAGGCGCTGTGATCCGCGTCGTCATTGAAGATGTCTTCCCCGACATTGCCACGGGGCGTCACATGGTAGGGCGCGCCAGGAAATGCGATGCACAGCGGTGCACAGAACAAGATGTGATCCTACTTTTCAAGGTGATCCCGTAGCTTTGCGTCGCCGCGTTCGACGCCAACACCGTCACCTGCGTTCCGACCACATTCACCGCGGGTTCATGCTGATCTGGTCTCAAGACACTGGGTTGAATGCTCATGACGTACCTGCTTTCTGCAAAGATAGGGATTATGTGCCGTGCCGTCTAACGACCGCTCGGCTAGGGTCCGTCAGCTCCAGTGCCAAGTGAAGGCCCCACACTCCATCCCGGTCATTTGAGCTTCGACGGATCCAGCAATCGCGCACCATGGTAAATCGTCAGAAGGTCGAGGCCGGCATCCATCAATCGATACACGAGACGATACTGACCGAGTATAACCTCTCGCACGACTGGATTATTCAACTCTGGGACGACCCGCCCAGATTGAGGGAACTTGGAGATGCGCTCGACAGTCTAAAAGATATCTAGGACGAAAAGACGGGCGTACTGAGGAGAATCTCGGGCTATAAATTCGACGATTGAATCAAGGTCCTCCGTTGCTTGAGGAGTCCACCTTACTTCAACCATTTCTTCATCATCTTCTTGACCTTTTCGTGCGGAATCGTCTGCCCGGCGTCGGCCTGCTGGACACCCTTCTCAACCTTCGCCAGGAACAGGAGACGCTCCATAGCATCCTCGAAAGAGGCATCGTCAGGAAGTGCCTGGACCGCCTGTATGACCTTCTGTTTGGTCGTCATCGTGTCAGAATACTCCGCCTTCGAATCCAATTCAATGGCATGTTGTCGCATTTATCGCTCATTGAGCCGACAGGCCAGTACGCCTTGCCCAGTAAGTCCAACGCCGGCTGAAGAAGCCTGCGGAATGCTTCGTCCCAATGGTGACTATGCGGCGGAGGGCCTGTTCCTTCCTCGCCCTGCTGCAAGGTGACCCCATAGCTTTGCGTCTCCGCGTTCGACGCCAACACCGTCACCTGTGTACCAACCATATTCAAGGCAGGCTCATGATGGTCCGGTCTCAAGACAATGCGTTGAACGCTCATGACCTCGCTGACTCCTACCAAGATGGCGATTATGCGCCGTGCCGCCGGACGACCCCGTGACTCACCGACAAACGTGGAGCACTCGGAGGTGGCGCAATGGTCGTCCGGTGCATCCACTGGCTCGGGACGCGCTTCGCGTTCGGAACCACGAGCGAGCTCCGCTGGGCCGTTGAGTCGATGCAAAGCATCGGGTGAACGACAGAGCTAATCGGCGCACGGTAGCGCATCCGGGTTGTGCAATATGTTAGGCATCTCGCAGGCCGGCGCTCTTGGCTAACTCGCCGACTCCACGGGCACTCCGATCACGTGCCCAATTTTTCAAGGAATCCTCAAGACGGCCAACGCTTGCGGAAAGCTTGTCTAGCTCGTATTCGACGTACAGCTTTCCACCTATGTCAGCCGGCAGGCTTGAACCCCGTTGCTTGAGCACAAGCGCATCTTTCCCAAGCGCATGCGTAAGACCTAACTCATAGAATACGTTCACATTTGGAACAGAACACTCGGCAATAATAAGACCAGACTCTAAAATCCCTTTCCAAATTGTATCGGATAAGGCTCCAATGCGAACGGTTTCATCCCCGCGAACGCAATCTAGCTTCGCTGCCTTCGCTGCTGGCTTAATTAGGTTCTCATATACGGTGTCCGACCATTCTTCTCTAAACGGCATCACGACAAATACTTGCGGATAATCCACGCGGAGATTCATGCCATGTGTTGCCTGATTTGCGACGACGCAGTCTTTAAGAACCTGACGGACTGCAGGTGCAAGTACAATTTCTCCGTGACGATCTGTCTGTATGCCACCTGAACTTTCAAGCAGATCGAATGTCCTAGGGTTAAATCCAGCGCCAGCTTTATTGAGTTTATCCAGCGCGACTGCCGGGCTGCCGTAGAGATAGAGTAAGTGTAGTAATTTCCATACTGCGCGATTGCTCATTTCGGACCTCCAATCGATCACGATGATGCCTAATAATGTTTCGACTGATCCGCGTAAGAGCCGGATCTGCGCATTTCTGTCTGTGTGACACGCCATAACTGTTGGTGAACGATACGCCAGAGCCATTGCCGTTTCAATGTGTTGGGTGCGGGAACGTTTGGTACGAGTTCCTATGCGAACGGACTAGAACAGTCCGGCGATGCCGGTGGCGATTTTTTCTTGTACGATGGGGGTGGCTTCGGGAATGTCTAAACTTTTTTGGCGCACGTGGCCGACCATTCGCAGCTGTTGAAAGCTTCGCGCCGATCGAAGATGGACGTCCGGCGAGGGGACCTATCGGAGCAGCCGGAAAACGAAAGGCGCTGAACCTTGGGAGCATCTAGGTGGCGGGAGGCCGCTTCAAGTTAAAACCGGCACACCATTGGCCATCCACCACTACAGAGCTTAGACCCGCTACAGACCTAGACCGCGGTTCCCATTCGAGACTCATCGACGAATGTCTCGGTGGCATCGTCGATGGCCCGGCCATGGCGGCCTTTCGCGGGCAGGATGTAGAGCTGTTTCGCGTCGAGCTTGTCTTTCTTCTCCGGAGGCGGGGTCATTTCGTAGACGACCGACCGGCGGTGATCCGCCATTTGCAGCTCGGGATTGTAGACACTGTTGAACTTCCACAACATCTTGATGAAGTTAGTCTGTCCCCGCATCAAATGCCCAGCCGCGATCTTGGCCGTCCCTTTGAGCGCGGCCCAGCCCAGATGTTTCTTGTTCAAGACCTGTTGGGTCTTCACCAGTTCCGCGTAAAACTCCGGAAGCGGCATCTTGGTCGGCATCACCGCGTGCTGAATATCAAACAGACGGTAATCCCGCGTGTGGAGCTCGCGGGATTCTGTGACCCAACTCTCGGTGCCGGGATATGGGGTATTCACGCTGATGTTCACGATTTCCGGAATGTCCAAACACCACTGTCGAACAACCTCGAACCGCTCCCGATCCCAGTCGGGATCGGCGATGAGGTTGATGGCGACCGTGATCCCAAGGGACCGAGCAAATTCGAGCGCCTCGAAGTTTCTGCCCAACGAGATGCGCTTGCGATGCATCTTGAGGCCTTCCGCATCGATCGCCTCCACGCCCAAGAACATGTACTGGAGCCCAAGGGTTTTCCAGAATTGGAAGACTTCCTTGTTGCGCAACAAGACATCGCCGCGTGTCTCCATATAGTACTGTTTCTTGATCCCTCGCTGCGCCACGGCTTCGCCGATCTCCATTCCCTGCTTGGCTTGGATGAAGGCCACGTCGTCGACCAAGAAGATGCCCGGCTCTTGAACCTGTTCCAACTCTTCGACCGCTTTCTCCGTGCTGACCGTTCGATAGCTGCGGCCATAAAACGTCCAGGCGCTGCAGAAGGAGCAGTCCCAGGGGCAACCGCGCGCAAACTCGACCGAGGCGCAGGGATCCAACACCCCGATGAAGTACTTGTGTCGGTTTCGGAGCAGATCGCGCGCCGGACGGACATCGTCCAGATTTTCGATGAACTGCGCCGGCGGCCCTTCCCCGTCGAGCGTCACGACTCCGGGCACTTTTGTGATGGCGTTGCGGTCATGCTCCACGGCCTCTAACAACTTGGGAGCGGCAACCTCCCCTTCGCCCTTCAGCACGCAATCGATGGCCCCGTTGCCGTGTTCCAAAAAATCCTTGGCCACAAACGAGGCGCTATGGCCCCCGACAAACACGAATGAGTTCGGCAGTTCCTGCTTCGTCAGCTTCGCCAAATCCACGATCTCTGGAACATTCGCCAGGTAATTACAGCCGAATGCGACTGCGTCGGGCCTCCAGGTCCGGATAAGCGCCTCGTAGTCCTTCCATGTATCAGCCTGCAAGTCGATCAAACGGACATCGTGTCCCGCTTGGCGGCACGCCTGAGCCACCATCTCGAGACCGAGCGGTTCCAGACGCAGGTAGATCTTGGTGTACATGAGCGGACCGGGATGGACTGCGAGAAACTTCATCGCCCCAAACCTCCTCGTCTATAGCACGCTGGGCCGCAAGAGAACCCTTTCGGAGTACGAAGTACTGGATCGGCCCACCTGGTTAATTCCGGTGACAATCGGCGCGGAAATGGATTCTGACAGAATGGAGCCTCTGGTGCAACCATTTAGCTTAGCGCAAGGCCATCGAAGATCGAACCGAGCAAGACATCTGGCATTTGCTCGATCGTATGTTTACCATAATGCGATGTTGCCTCCCGAACGGACTCCGCGTCAGCGCATCATCGAGCTTCTGACAAACGCCAGAATGACGACCCATCAACTGGCTGCGATGCTCGGGATTCCGGAACAGCAGGTGGAGGAACACTTAGCTCATGTGGTAAAAACGGTGGCTCGGGACCGTTCACGACGGTTTATCCTTGAACCGTCCATCTGCTTGGATTGTGGATTTATGTTCCGCGACCGCACGAGATTGACGCGACCAAGCCGCTGCCCACAATGTCGAAGCGAAGGGATTTCCGCCCCACGTTACGGGATCGATTCTCTTGGATCAGGCTCTACTCACGCGAAGACAACGGTATTACGACGGAAAGCTGCCAGGAAAGGATCATTATGATAACTGCACGACTCGTACTCTGTGCCCTCTGTTTGATGCTGCTCGGCTGCTCCGATCAGAAGGCGAAGGAGCTGTTTGAGACGGCCGCCTTCGAAGAAAGTCAAGGGAATTTCCCTCATGCCAAGCAGCTCTACCAAGAACTGGTGAATGTCTACCCATCCACCAAAGTGGCCGAGATCGCTCGGGCACGGCTTGCCGATCTAGACAGCAGGCAATAGCGACTCCGTAGCAATGGCAATTTTGTCTCAAGAACCGGCGGGCGCATCCCGCGTCCGCCGGGGGAACCACGGGAAAAACGCATTGGTCGTCGCCTGGTAGGCTTTATACTCCTCTCCCCGGCTGGATAAGGCTTGCGCTTCTGTCCGTGGAATACCCGTCAGCTTGAGGAGCGCCACCCCCATCCCGATCGGCCCGATCCAGGTAAATACCCAGCCTGGTGCTCCCAACGTCATGACAACGTACGAGCACCAGTGCAGCCATTCGAAAAAATAATTCGGGTGGCGGGAGTATTTCCAGAGACCCTCACGACAGACGCGGCCTTGATTTCTTGGATCGGCGCGGAAATGTGCGAGTTGGCGGTCCGCCCTTGCTTCCCCGGCCACGGCCACCCCCCAGATCATCAAACCAATCAACTCAACCAATGCGGAGGGAGGTCGGGGATTCCACATCAGCACCAGAAACGGGAGCGAAAAGACGGCAACGGCCAGCGCTTGCAGGAGAAAGTACGCGAGCATTTTGGCCGACTCCGACTCGCCCCATTCCTCCCGTAGGCGGCGATACCGAGCATCCTCTTCCTTGTCGATCACGCGATTGAAGAGAATGTGGAGACCCAGTCGTCCGGCGTAGAGGGCCACCAGCATGACGGTCAAAGCGACTCGCTCGAAACCGCCGCTTGCCTGTGTGGCATACCACAGCACGACAAGAATAAGTCCAAAGCACCATCCGACATCTCCGATCGAGGCGTTCCTGGTCTTCCGCTGCACAGCCCACAAAGTCCCCATGACTATTGTCATGAAAAGATACGCCGCCAGGACAAGCGGCAACGGATCTGATGCAAAGATCCCGTTCTCTGATTCCATTATCTGTTACGCCTCACGACAGACGGGCTCATAGTCCCACAAATCGACATCTCGATGTTCCCGATCCTTCAACCAACTCCGAAAACCAGGTATGGGAAACGACAGGTGCGTTTGGATTTTTTCACAGTTCAGTGAGAGATCGGCAGGCCGCGACGCACCTGTATGAGAGCGAGCGGACCCTTCTGCCAGACGGGCTTGTAACTCCGGATACCATGGAAGCAACGTCTGGCCGATCTCCCAGCGCGACAACCGTTCTTGACCGCCGAGATGATAGAGGCCCGGTAGGTCCTTATCGGTTAACTCCCAGAGCGCACGCGCAATGGCTCCTGCCGGCAACGGACAGCGAAATTCATCGCCGTAGAGCGTCACGGGCTTACCACCCTGAGCCGCACGGCACATGTCCTCAACGAAACTTCGATCGCCGTTCTGTGAGGTTCCCGCCGTGAGGACGATCCGAACCACCGTATGACGAGGATTCTGCAGAACAAGCTGTTCCGCTTGAAGCTTCGTCTTGCCGTAGAAATTGATCGGGTTGGGGGCGTCCTCCTCCCGATACCAGCCTCGCTTGCCATCGAAAACTTCGCCGCTCGACAAGAAGATGAAGGCGATGTCTTTGCACAACCGAGCCAGATGGGCCGTCGATTCCACGTTGACACGATGGGCCAGCTGAGGATCTTGCTCGCAATCCTTTGTGCGGCTTAATGCCGCACAATGAACGACAATATCGGGCTTGATCGATTGCCAGGTTCGCTCGACAGCGACGGAATCAGTCAGATCGAGATCAGCACGAGTGAGGCCGTGAACCTGCCGGCCAGGCGCCCATCGAGAGGCGGACTTCACAACATATTGCCCGATCAATCCCGCCGCTCCGGTGACGATGACCCGAGGTGCCATGGCAGATGGCCTACTGACGCGTCAATTTGCGGTACCGAATTCGATGCGGCTGATCGGCCTCTTTGCCCAAGCGTTTCTTTCGATCCGCTTCGTACTCGCTGTAGTTCCCTTCGAACCAGACGACCTTGCTGTCGCCTTCAAAGGCGAGAATGTGCGTGGCGATCCGGTCGAGAAACCAACGGTCGTGGCTGCTGATCACGGCACAGCCGGCGAAGTTCTCAAGCCCCTCTTCGAGAGCCCGCAAGGTATTCACGTCGAGATCGTTCGTCGGCTCGTCGAGGATGATCAGGTTTGCTCCCTCTTTCAACATGCGGGCCAGGTGCACGCGATTTCGCTCGCCGCCAGAGAGATCCTTCACCTTTTTCTGTTGATCGGTCCCGGCAAAGTTGAACCGGGCACAGTAGCCACGGGCATTTACTTCGGTCTTGCCCAGTTTGATGCTGTCCTGGCCGTCCGAAATGATTTCGTAGACGCTCTTGTTGCCGTCCAGGCTCCGATCCTGATCGACATAGCCGAGCTTGACGGTCTCGCCCAGCTTGATTGATCCTGCGTCCGGACTTTCCTTGCCGATGATCATTTTGAACATGGTGGTCTTGCCGGCGCCGTTCGGACCGATCACACCGACGATGCCACCCTTCGGCAGACTGAAGTTCACGCTTTCATAGAGCACGTTGTCACCGAAGGCTTTGCTGATGCCTTTCGCTTCGACAACCACGTCGCCCAACCGTGGGCCCGGCGGAATGTAAATTTCCAGATCCTCCGCCACCTGGTCCTGCTTCTGATTGACCAGTTCTTCGTATCGGTTCAAGCGCGCCTTGCCCTTCGATTGGCGAGCCTTGGGCGACATCCTGATCCATTCCAATTCATGTTCCAGTGTTTTCTTCCGCTTCGACTCGGCCTTTTCCTCCTTTTCCAATCGGTCCTTCTTCTGCTCCAACCAAGAACTGTAATTGCCTTGGAATGGAATCCCGTGGCCTCGGTCCAATTCCAAAATCCAGCCGGCGACATTGTCGAGAAAGTACCGATCGTGGGTCACGGCGATGACCGTTCCCTTGTACTGTTGCAAATGTTGCTCAAGCCATTGGACCGACTCGGCATCCAGATGATTCGTCGGTTCGTCGAGCAACAGAATATCCGGTTCTTGGATCATCAACCGACAGAGTGCGACCCGGCGTTTTTCACCACCCGACAGGGTCCCGACTTTTTGATCGGCGGGGGGACAGCGCAGCGCATCCATCGCGATGTCGAGCTGGTTTTCGAGCTCCCATCCGTTGGCCGCTTCGATCTTCTCTTGCAGCTGAGCCTGCTTGTCGAGCAGCTTTTCCATTGTGTCAGGGTCGGCAGACCCGATCTCGTTGCTCACATCCTCATATTCTTTGAGCAGGGCAACCAGCTCCTGCTTTCCCTCTTCCACGACTGCTTTGACTGTCTTGTTTGGATCGAGCTGGGGTTCCTGCTCAAGCAGACCGACGCTGTAGCCCTTGGATCGCGTGATCTCGCCCGTATAGTTCAGATCGACGCCTGCGATGATTTTGAGCAGCGAACTCTTGCCTGAGCCATTCAAGCCCAGCACCCCGATCTTCGCTCCGTAGTAGAAGCCCAGGTAGATCTCCCGTAAGACCTGCTTCTTCGGTGGATAGACCTTCCCGACATTGACGAGAGAAAAAATAACTTGTTTGTCGTTCGTTGCCATGAGCCCTGCCGCCCTCCTTCATCAAAATAATCGTAAGCCCGCACCATACCAGACACCTTTGTCTATCACAACCAAGGGCACCGACGAACAACGGTCACTTGCATCAGACTCTCGGAGAGAAGAGAATCATGGAATAGACTCCATCTTGAACCGAGGATGTGCCATGACGATCGCTCGATTGGTCAAGCCTTTTGTGTTGTTCCTCCTCTTGTCGGTCATACCGGCGCAGCTGCTGTCTGCGTCGGACGTCGAGCAAGAGAACATCGTGGATCAGTCCAGGATGACGTTGCGCAGCTTCCTCGGAGACTCCAACATGGGGTGGTTTCGTGACCACATCAAGGACGCGAAGGGCATTTTTATCGTACCCCAACTGCTCAAGGGAGCCTTCTTCTTCGGCGCTTCGGGTGGAAGCGGTGTCTTCCTTGTGAAGGATGAAAAGACCGGGGACTGGAGCGAGCCGGCCTTCTACACAATGGGGGCGGGCAGTTTTGGGTTTCAATTCGGTGCCCAGGCTTCGGAAGTGGTCCTGCTCGTCATGTCGCAGCGGGGAGTTGAATCGATGCTCTCCAGCACCTTCAAGCTCGGTGGTGACGTGTCCGTCGCCGTTGGGCCGGTCGGCGGCGGCATCGAAGGTTCGACAGCCATGAACCTCAGCGTCGACCTCCTCTCGTTTGCCAGATCCAAGGGTTTATTCGGTGGGATCTCCTTGGAAGAAGCGGTGATCGCTACGAGAGACGAATGGAATCGGGACTATTATGGCAAGGACGTCAGGCCGACCGATATCCTCGTGAAACAAACCGTGACCAATCCTCAGTCGGCAATCTTACGGGCCGCGCTGGCTCGTGCCTCGGGAGGAACGTCCTCAATGGACCAGAAGACCGAACAGATTCCCAGACCGTAACGAGCCGCTTCTCTCAAGCTGTCATTCGCCTCCACCTCCCCTTGTCTGCGTAAGAAGTTTCGGGTAGCGTACGTATCCGAAGTTACTGGCTTTCACCCGACGCAAGCCTGTCATGCCCAGTGTCTTTCTCAGCTATTCCCACGAGGACCTTCCACTCATCGAGCAACCTGAGACACAGCTCAAGAGCCACCCGGAGGTTTCTGTATGGCGTGATCAGGACAAAATATATGGCGGACAGAAATGGCCGAAGGTGTTGGGCAAAGCTGTCAGTCTGGTGTTCGAATCATATAGGTATCTAAGTGATAATACTCGGTAAGTAATATGACGACTGTGTCCCGACTTCTATGCAGGTTCGACCTCAGCCATTTGTCCGGAAACTGAGTTTCTTACGTCTATGGGACGAATCATCTTAGCCGGAAAATATGAGGTTCGGGAGGAGATCGCCCAGGGCGGGATGGGGGTGATTTACAAAGCCTTCGACCTTAGGCTTGAGCGTGATGTTGTCATTAAGCAAGACGTTATCGTTGCAAGGGACGGCTGGACATCGAAATTTCTCACCTGCGGAATTCTCGTATGGTCAGAACTGCTTCAATTTATACCGCGCAAACCGCATTTGCCTCCTACGCTTCCCAAGATAGATCGAGGGTTCTGGATCGCGTCGCCGCCGTAAGCATTAGTGCGGGGCTTGATGTATGGGTGGATTGTTTGTCTCTGAATCCTGGTGAGCAGTGGAAACCACGGTTACACCAAGAGATCTGTCAGCGCGACTTATTTTTGTTGTTTTGGTCACGCCACGCCAAGGATTCTCCATGGGTATCCTGGGAATGGCACACTGCTCTGGAAGAGAAAGGCAAGCCAGCCCTTCAAGTTCACCCACTTGAACTATCTCATGAAGCACCTCCTCCGGACGAGCTGAAAGATTTCCACTTTGGTGATCCAACTATGTTGGCACGAAAGGCGCTCGAGCAACAGTAACAACTTTGATATCTGTCAGATCTCAAACTCTTCCGACAGCCGGTCGATCTTCAATGACGCGCCCGATGTCTATAACATCGAGCTGATCGAACGGCCGGTGGGCATGAAGATCGTGTAACCCGAGAAGAGCCCGCTTCGTCAGCTCAGCCCGGGTCGACGAGGCCGCGAGGCGTGCGAGGCGAGCGCCGTTCGTCGCTGCAAAAGCAACCTGGCGGTTTCCGATCCTGGACTTCTTCGCCCATTGACGATTCCGCGTTCCCACAGTATTGTGCACCCGCTTCACGCTTCACGAAGACTGCGACACCAAAGGAGCGCTGCATGAAGAACGGTTTCTTTCGCGGACATGGGCTCGGCAATGACTATCTGGTAATGGATCCCAAGGAAATGACCTTTCAATTGACTCCCAAGAACATCAAGGCTATTTGCGATCGCAATTGGGGCATAGGCAGTGATGGGATTTTGGCCTTGATCCCTTCCCAAAGGGCCAATTTCGGGCTGCGCATTTTCAACCCAGATGGCAGCGAGGCGGAAAAATCGGGGAACGGCCTCAGAATCTTTGCGCGCTATCTTCACGCGACCGGTAAAACAAGGAAAAAGCACTTCACAGTCGAGACCAAGGGCGGGCTGGTCAGCATTGAGCTGCATGTAGACCGTCATGGTGATGCGAGCGCGGCAACCGTTGAGATGGGGATCGCCACGTTCAAGCCAGGTGCCCTCCCCTGTTCACTTGACGTACCCGAGGTGATTCAGCAGTCGATCCAAGCTGCCGGACGGGCCCTGACTTTTACCGGCGTGAGCGTCGGCAATCCACATTGTGTCGTCTTCAAGCCTGCCGAAGAAGCCTGGTCACGAGAAGAACTCTTGGTGCTTGGGCCGGCCATAGAAAACCACGAGCTGTTTCCTAAACGGACGAACGTCCAACTGGCTGTTCCTACCGGGCCTAAGGAAATCTCCATTCTGATTTGGGAGCGAGGAGCCGGGGAGACGCAGGCCTCGGGCTCTTCATCCTGCGCCGCAGCCGGCGCAGCGGTGCGGTTAGGATTGGTCAAGAGTCCCGTCACCGTCAAGATGCCGGGCGGGGTTCTGAAAATCGATGTGGCTCCGGACTTCAGCCTGACCATGAAAGGACCGGTAGCAGAAGTCGCGCGTGGCACGTTGAGTCCATCCTTCTTGCGCGGATTACGCTAGCCCATCGTCGAGCTGTACAATAGGTCATATTCTCATTCATCTCTGCCAATGACTAATGACCATTGACCGTGGCCAATGACTGTTGACTTACAGTCCAAGCTCGCTCACCTGCCCGGCAGCCCCGGCGTCTACCTCTTCAAGAACGAGCAAGGAGATATCATCTACATCGGAAAAGCCGCGGTGCTCGCAGACCGGGTCCGATCCTATTTCCAGAAGGGGGCGGACCACAACCCCAAGACCAGTCTTCTCGTCAGCCACATCGCCGACGTAGAAACGATGGTGACTCGCTCCGAGCTCGAAGCCTTGATTCTTGAGAGCAACCTGGTCAAGCGGCACAGACCTCGCTTCAACATCGTGTTGCGGGACGACAAGCAGTATCCCTATGTGCGGCTGCCGGTCAAAGACGATTTTCCTCGCCTCTCGATCGTGCGCCGCGTGCAAAAAGATGGGGCGTTGTACTACGGGCCCTATACCCCGGCGAACGCGCTTCGGGAGACGTTGAAAGTCATCAAACATGTCTTTCCTCTCGCCACGTGCACGATCGATATCGACGGGACCGCCGCCCGCGCCTGCATCGAATTTGAGATTAAGCGATGCATGGCACCCTGCACCGGCAATCAGTCGAAGGAGGAGTACCATCAGATCGTCAAACAGGTCCGTCAATTCCTGGAGGGCCGGGATCGCGAGTTGCTGGACGATCTCCGTGCCCGCATGGAAGCGGCGGCGGAGCGGGAAGAGTTCGAAGAGGCAGCTCGACTGCGGGACCGCCTCTTCAAGATCGAACGGATGCTGGAAAGGCAGCGGATCACGCAGACCTCGGCTACCGATCAGGACGTGATCGGCTTGGCCAGACAGGGTTCGGCGGTGGACCTCCAGATCCTGTTCGTACGCGGCGGCTTGCTGATCGGACGGAAAGATTTCTTCTGGCCTCAGGCGGCCGAGGTGCCCGATGAGGAGCTGGTCCATTCCGCCATCGAGCAGTTTTATAACAAGGACGGGCAGCCACCGAGAGAGGTTCTGATCCCAACCGACATCGAGGATGCTGCGCTGATTCAACAATGGCTCTCCGACAAGCGAGGCGAATCTGTTCATGTCCGTTCGCCTGAGCGAGGCGCCAAGCATCAGCTCGTCCTGTTAGCCGAGGAAAATGCGGCTGCAGCCGTCGCTGATCATCTCCGTGATGAAGAGCTTGACCGGCAGGCCGGTGAAGAACTGAAACGGCTGCTGCGTCTGGAACAGGCTCCGCGTCGTATTGAAGGGTTCGACATCTCTAATACGATGGGCGACCAATCGGTGGCTTCGATGGTCGTTTGGGAAGACGGACAGATGAAGAAGGCGGACTATCGGCGGTTCAAAATCCAAACGGTCACGGGGGCCAATGACTTCGCAAGTATGAAAGAGGTGGTGATGCGTCGCTATGGCGAGACCTGTGACGAGCCGAGTCGAACCGGTGAACAGTTGGCTCAGCCGGATCTGATTCTCATTGACGGCGGATTAGGCCAATTGGCTGCCGCTCTGGAGGGGCTCAAAGAAGCCGGACGACAAGGGCTACCCATGATTGGATTGGCCAAGGCACGCGGCGACAAGGAGGAGCGGGTCTTCCTGGCGGGGAGAAAAAACCCGATCGCGCTCAGGCCGCAATCTCCTTCCACCCATTTGCTCCAACGCATTCGTGACGAAGCCCATCGCTTCGCGATCACATTCCATCGCAAGCTGCGCGGCAAATCACTGGTCGGCTCCAAATTGGATCAGGTCATCGGAATCGGTGAGATTCGTCGCAATCAGCTGTTAGAGAAATTCGGCAGTCTCGACAACCTGGCTTCGGCCAGCGACGAAGCTCTCCGGGAAGCCGGACTCACTGCAACGACCGTCTCAAATCTCCGTCGAGCGCTGGATACATAGCATCCATCAGCCACGACTCGCCGCTAAAATAGAGTGAGCAAGCTGAACGTTCCTAGGTGTACGGACGCGTGGTACGTTCCATTGACGGTCGGATTCAGATTGTCCACAACGGTGCGTGATTCATAGAACCACTCCTGATAAGCGAGGTCCAGTCCGATGCCCTTCGGCCAAAGAGGTGACTGTCCGCTGCAGGGAATTATCCCCAGTAATCGCCCTGTGCCCTTGCAAAGAAAACCTGTACCAAGAGACAGGGTATGAGCCGGCAAGGAAATGGTGGAAGGGCTAAAGGTCCGATCGGGAACGGGATCATCCGTATACGTATAACCGGACCGAACGGCTATCTCCCAGTGAGGCAGCCAGGCAGGATTCAACCATCGGTACTCGGTTCCAAGTGCGATGACCGGGACATCCTTCCAGTCCTGAGGTTGTGGGACCGTTCCTCCGTTCGACAGGCTGACATCAAGGTTCTTATTTGAACTCCAGCCCACATACTCGACATCGAGTTCCACCTTCCACTCCCGTTTGCTTGTGCGCACCGGCCAAACAGCCACAGCTCCAGTAAAGACTTGCGGCAGCGCTAGATCGGTGGAAGCGTCGGCGATCTTGGCTCCGTTGACCAACAGAGACCCATTCAAGGGCACGACGGCCTGCGAGCGATAGACGAACCCGAGGGAGACGATTGGTCGACCGTCTCCGTTTCTCACAGGTATATAGAGCAGGCTGGCCTTTACACCGGCGCCGGTTCCGGTTCCGTTGAATTCGATTGATGCTCCCGGTGGGATCCCGAGAGCTCCAGCGCTGATCCTTGTTTGCTCCGCTTGGCCTTCGCCAAGAAAGCTCGCAAATGTATAGATATCGACGCCCACCCCGATCGACAGATTTTTGGTCACTCTGTAAGCGACGGTTGGCTTGATATCAATTAACGGCAGCGCAGCCGAGGTTACAGCCGTGTTGAAAGGACCATCGACCGGGTAGCGCGTATTTAGGCCGAAGGGCGAAGTCAGCCCAATTCCGACGGTCACGGAGGAAAGAATGGGAAATCTGACCGAGGAGAGGTTGGTGCTGAGATAAAAGTGGCTTGGAGGGGGCCAGTTCACGCTGCCGTTGAAATCGCCGCGACTGTCAACGCCGGTAGGGCTCTGGTAGTCGACAGAGCCGCCGACCGCAGCGGAGCCGAACACGGTTTGAATGCCTTCTACTTGGGCCAAACCGGCGGGGTTGTAGTTGATAGCTGATGCATCATCGGCCTGGGCCGCAAAGGCATTCCCCTGTCCTGCGGCGCGTGCCCCTTGAGGCTGAAAACGAAGCGCCTGAGCCTCGACACCCGTGGGTTCCATGAGACAAGACAAGAGGATGACGATGACGATACCTCTGCCGAGATACCATGCATGCGTCACGGCATGAACCCTCTCCAAAACGTTCCTCCCGCCTGAGGAGCGGCTACAATGTCCGGCTGTGATCCTCGTCAACGCATTTCATTCGATGTTAACCGTAATGGTGGAATGGGTCACAGGGATAGAGGCGATTAGCTCTAGAGTAAAACTGGGACGATCCCAGTAAAATTTGTCGTGATTCTTGACTTGATTGTATAGTATGTTCTACTTGTGCTGTCAGCTCCGGAGGTTCCCCGATGACTCATACACCAACAAGACTGCCTTTCCCGCACAAGACGTTCGACACGCTCTCCAAGACCGACTGCCGGAACTTCATGGAGATTCTTCATTTCATGATGCAGGTTGAGACTCCTGATGACGTGCGGGACGTGCTTCTTCGATTCCAGAATTATTTCTCCTTTACAAGGGCGCTTGGGGGACTCGTTCGCCTTGGACCAAATCGAACCTTTGCGGGCTTCGGTAATGTCGTCAACGCCAGTTATCCTGATGACTGGCTCTACATGTACTGGAAAAACGGGTTTGCGGAGGTCGACCCGGTGTTCAAGTCAGCCTTGAAATCACCAGGCACGCAACATTGGCAAGAGATCTATCAGAACATGTCCTCCGAAAAGGAGCAGGAGTTTATCGCCACCGCGCGCCGATTCGGTCTGCGTGACGGCATCACCACGGGCTCCGTCGATCAGGCCTGTGGAGTCGCCACGTTCTGTTCGTTTGCCAGCGAGCAGTCGCTTGATGCAAAGCGAGTGATGCCCATTGTCGAATACATCGGATATTACATACATATGGCTCTGCTCAGAACCGCGCCGAAATCGGTGCCGGCAACGAATCGATGCGTCAAAGAGCTTTCTTCCCGAGAAGTCACGATACTCAATTGGATGAAGAATGGAAAAACCAATTGGGAGATCGGCAAGATTCTCGGAGTCAGTGAACGAACCGTACGATTCCACATCGAGGGCATCTTTTCCAAACTCGAGGTGACCTCCCGCTCTCAGGCCGTTGCGACTGCCATAGAACACGGGCTGCCAGCCATTCATGGGTTGCCAGCCGCCACCCAAGCATGAATTGGAGCAATTGCGGGTCACCCGCAATTGCTGTTGCAAATCCGCTTCTAGCGGCTAGGCGGCGCGTACCAGAAGCCGATCTTCTGCCAATTCGGCATATTCCCGTATGTCGCTTTCCTGGCCATTTCTTAGAGACGGTAGGTATGCCGGGCTGGTGACCGGCTTCGTTGCTGTGAGCCAATCGAGCATGCTGGGACGATCCGTTGAAGCTTGCAGGCGAAATTCTTCCAGATCGAGTAATCCGCCGATAGAAAGAACCTCGGCCGGTGGTAATGCTACCGGTTCACCTATGGCCAGGCATGGCCATCCCATGCGCTGGACCACCCGCAAGAGCCTGTGCTCCACCACCATATAGGTGTAGCGGACTTCATGAAGCAGACACCATTGATACATGCCCTTAAAGATTGTTTTCATCAGCCTTGCCGAAAGACCACGATCCGCGATCGCTGGATCAACGGCCAGTCGAGTAATTTCCGCCGTATCGGTTTCCTTTCGAACCCGGTGACTACCCACGAGACAGGCGCTGAATTCGCTCTCCAGCATGAACGGGACCGGTGCATGGGTCATGCGGACCAATCCCAGCAATCTGGTTTCATCTGCAAATACCCCGATTGAAGTACTCCACGCATCATACACATCGGCTTCGAGTCGGTTGGCCTGTTCCGGTACCCACTTCAGCCGTTCAGCGAATACGCGATGTCGTAACCGATAGGCCTGGGTCATCTCTTCCCTTGTTTCGAGTGTCTTGACAAGAAATTCTCCCTCGTAGAATGCGATTCCTCTTTCCTCTCCGACTGCTGTGGCTTGCATGTGGACCTCCTTTGGGGGGTAAGCGCCCGATATAAACCCTATTTATTTGCGGACATAGGGTCGTTCGGGATGGTTTGCCTCAATGGGTCCAGATGGTTTCATTTCTGGAGCAATAGGTCACCTGGCGCATTAGCCAGGGGTTTTACTAGTCATTACACCCTACAAGTACTGGACATTCGGACCTGATCTGGCCGCTTTTTGAGGGCTTACGTGAAGTGCAAACGCTGACGTACTAGAGCGAGGCAGGCTGTTCCAGCTTATTCACCTAGGAATTGCCTGGCTGATATGTGGGCGTTTTACTTGTCGCCTTAGCGCAAATATTTTCCATTCGATTTCGAAGGAGTGGGCTCTTTTGAAAAAACACAGAGGAGGTGAAGGGGGGTAGTGGCGTGACAGATGACAAGACCAGTCTTCGATTGAATTGTTGGACGGCGAACTTCGACCCACAACAGCACTCTCCGTCTAGCTGGGGGTGGGTTGGACGTATCAAGGAATCCTTCGGCCTGCGCCAGTTGGAGCCAGGTGCCGATGAATCATGAAGTGCCGCCAGCCACCCCCTGGCGGATCCGCCAGGTGATTTCCCGTCCGTGATGCACTAAATATCCAAGCGTCATCTGGGTGGTTTGGCTTCGCAAAGCTCAAGCAAGAGGATCGGGAACCAAGAAGATCGGGAACCAAGGAGGTAAGTATGAGAGAAGGTAGGACACGGCTTCGATTATTGCACGGTAGACGTCGATCGACCTCTGCAGTCTCAGCTACCACGTCGGTCCGACCGGCGGAAGCCTCGATCAACCTGCACCAGCTAAAGCCTTGTGCGGGTGAGTTGACGACGGCGATTCAAGCGACTGAAAGCCGCTTGAATACCCTCCTGGAAGATCGCACCCGTATCGGTCGCGATCTCCATGACTGCGTCCTGCAGTCGTTGTATGCCATCGGCTTGAACATTGGAACGGATCAGCGGGCCCGGAGGAACCACCAAACGGCGGACGCAACGGAGGCTGACGACCAGGTAATCCTGCAGCTCAATCAACTGATTCATGAGGTCCGTGGGATGATTCGAGAGTTGGAATCGGGAAGTGTGCAGGCGTTTGACTTGTCGTCAGAGCTCGTCGCGTTGTGCGCGACCTATGAGCAAACAGGACGGCTACACGTACAGCTGGATCTCCAACGCGGCGCCATTGATGTTCTCACGAATGAGGAAGAGCGAGAGATTCTGAACATCGTGCGGGAAGCCCTCAGCAACAGCGTCCGCCATGCCCACGCGACAGAGGTCGTCGTCTCGCTTCGCATGCGAGGGGCCAGAATTCGGGTGAGTATCCTTGACGATGGCATCGGATTTTCGACGGCGGACGGACAGCCACGAGGATATGGGTTGGCCAATATGGAGGCTCGAGCGAAACGACTCGGTGGGACGTTGAAGGTTCAGTCCAAGGCCGGACAGGGCACACAAGTCATCGCAGAGTTTTCTTTGGAACCACTTCTAGTGTCCGTATGAGGTGTCCATATGAAACAGTCACAGACCAGCATCGTGCTTATCGACGACCATGAGATGGTCCGTAGAGGGCTACGTGCGCTGCTCCATCTCGAACCGGATCTGGCGATCGTCGGGGAGGCAGCAAACGTGGCGGCAGGCGTGGCGCTCGTTGAACGTCTGACCCCCCACATGGTGCTACTCGACGTGAAGCTTCCTGACGCTTCGGTGACCGAGGCCTGTCGGCGGCTTCTGGCCGTTGTACCCAAACTTCGGATTCTCGTCCTCACCAGTTACGCTGAAGATTCTACGGTGATGGCAGCAGTCCAGAATGGTGCCCACGGATACGTCCTCAAGGATGTCCGTATGGATGACCTGATTCGTGCCATTCGCACCGTTGCTGGTGGCCATGGTTATCTCGACCCGCGAGTCACCCAGCAGGCTCTGCATTGGATTCGGACCAGTTCACATCTTGGGGAGGCCTCCAATGGGACTTCCCGGCTGTCTCCACAAGAACGCTTAATCCTGCCGCTTCTGGCTGAAGGAAAAACAAATAAGGAGATCGCCGTCCAGCTTCGATTGAGCGATAAAACCGTGAAAAACTATCTGGCCAATATCTTCGATAAGCTTCATGTCAAGCGTCGTACGGAAGCCGTCGCATGGTTCATGAAAGAGGCCCATGTGCCCGGTGCCACACGAGGTCAAAACTTCTAGCGCCTCTGTAACCTGCTCGAGCCCCTGGTGCGTCCGCCTTCGTAAGACCTCCTGACCGCGACGCTCCCTCTGGCATCGGTAGACCCGCTGGTTCTATACTACCCGCGCAAGATAGACTCACCTGTGACGGGAAGCGGACTAGCCATATAGCTTCCCCATGTGTAACACCTAGGCCCTTCTCTATGACTGTGCCGCTGGGTACCGACAGCTCAATATCAACCGAACTCGGTGATCTCCGCCGCCAGGTTTTCGAATTGCAACAGGCGTTGGTCGACGCCGAACGCAACCGTGTTCCAGAACACAGCTCGGCATGCAAAGCGTTGGAACGAACCGTCGGCGAACTCAAGCAGGAAATCGAACTGCGTCAACAGGCTGAATCAACGCTCAAGGCGAGCGAGCAGCGATACCAGGCACTCTATGAACAGAATCCCTGCATGTGTTTTGCCCTCACCACCGACGGCCTCGTGCTATCCGTAAACCGCTTGGGAGCTGATCGTCTGGGATACCTGAAGGAGGACCTGATCGGCCAATCCATCGCGAAGCTGTGTGATTCACGCGACCAGCAAACCGTGCTGACACATCTGAGGGACTGTGCCGACAGTCCCTACCAGCTCTTTCAATGGGAAGTTCAAATGATTCGGAAGGACGGAGCCAGGCTGTGGGTCAGAGAACAAGCGCGGGCAATCCATGACCAGACAGGCCATATCCTCGTTCTGGTGGTCTGCGAAGACATCACGGAGCCCAGGGTGATGGAAAATCAGCTCACACAAACCTCGGGCCTGCTCCGTACCCTCGTCAGAGAATCAGCGCTCCCGCTCGTCAGCCTCGATCGAGCCGCGCGTGTGACCAGCTGGAATCAGGCCGCCACACGCCTGTTTGGTTGGTCGGAAGAGGAAGTGCTGGGGCGCGAACTCCCCTACATCCAACCTGGCGAAGAGGCAGTCGCTGATATCCTGTGGCAAGCGGGCACTCAAGGCAAGTTGGCCGGCCCCATCGAGCTGAAACGCCGGCGCAAAGACGGGATTGTGCTCGATCTCCTCCTCTGGCCCGTTTTTATCTACGACGAGTTCGAGCAGGTCTCGGTCGCCGTCGGTATCTATGTGGATCGGTCGGACCTGAAGCGGGCCGAGGAAGCCAAGATTAAGAGCGAAGCCCGACTCCGCTCATTTCTGGACGCCCTGGACGATCTCGCGTTTGAGTTCGATGAGAACGGACAATATCTCAATGTGTGGACCCGCAATGCAGACAAACTGCTTCTGCCGAAGCAGGATTTGGTCGGCAAGCGATTGACCGACATCTTTGGGCTCGAGACAGGTTCCTACTATCTTGAAACGATTCGTCGCGTCATTACGACAGGCGAAGCAGCGACCGTTGACTATACCCTGTCGTTGGGTGGGGAGTTACGGTATTTTTCAGGCATTCTGACGCTTATTCCGGGAAGCGGACCGGATCGCGCCACGGTCGGGTGCATCGTGCGCGACATCTCCGATCGCAAACGGTCCTATTCACTTCTTGAGGCCGCCATTAATTCGGTCGCGGACGGCCTGCTCGTGATAGATCGGCAGGGTAAGGTGACCAGCGCCAACCAGCGTTTCCTACATCTGTGGAATATTCCGCAGTCCCTGGCCGACTGCCGAGATGATGAGGCATTGCTGGCGTTTGTCTTGGACCAACTCCAAGATCCCGATGCTTTCCTGCGCAAGGTTCGAGAGCTGTACCAGAATCCGAAACAAGAGAGCTTCGATGTCCTTGAGTTCAAGGACGGACGGGTCTTCGAGCGCTATTCTCGACCGCAGATTCTCGATGGTGAGACCGTCGGCCGTGTCTGGAGTTTCCGAGATGTCACCGAGCACAGACGTGCCGAGGAAGCCTTACGCACGAGCGAGGGTAGGCTTCAGCGCTTCCTGGCCGAAGCCCCGGTCGGCCTCGGTATCCTCGATAGAACCTGGCGACTGGTCAGCGTCAACAAAGCCTTGTGTGCACTGACAGGATATGAAGAACATGAACTGATCGGCAGTTCCTATGCGCGGTTTACACATCCGGAGGATCTTTCCGCCAACATTGTGCTGACGGACGAATTTTTTCGCGGGATTCGATCGGAATATACCTACGAAAAGCGATACATTCGTAAGTCCGGTGAAATTATTTGGGTCTCAGTCAAAGCGACTCGCGTTGAATTAGCAGGCCATGCCGAGCCTCTCCTTCTTGCCGCGGTTCAGGACGTTACCGAGCGCAAACTGGCGATGGAGGAACGCGAGCGCTTGAGCCGAGACCTGCACGACAATATTTTACAAGCCCTCTACGCCGTCGGTATGCAGTTGGAAGCCGGCAAGCTGGCATTGAGAAATTCATCCCGACAATCCAAAATCCATATGACGCAAGCCGTTGACCAGTTGAATAATCTGATGGTCGATGTTCGGCGGTTCATTGCCTTGCTGACGCACCGAACCACCAAGCAGCCGGATTTTGGGCAGGTTCTCCGGCAGCTCATCGCTTCGATGACGGGCGCCGGCCAATCCGCACCTGAGCTGGACATCACCAACCCGGTCCTGTCCTTCATCACTCCCAAGCTGGGAGAGCAGTTACTCAATATCGTACGAGAAGCTCTCAGCAACAGCACTCGTCATGCTCGCGCGTCCCGTCGGTGGGTTCGACTTAGGCTGGCGGATAACACGATCCACTTGATCGTCGGCGACAATGGGGTCGGATTGTCCTCCAAGCGCAAACGTCGAGGCGGTAGTGGATTAGGCAATATGGCAGCCCGAGCCAAGCAAATCTCCGCCGCCTTCACGCTGGAGAGCGCGCCGGGGAAGGGAACCACGGTCCTGGTCGATGTTCCGCTGAAGAAGGGAACTGTGTATGAAGAAGTCTAGACCCATCCGGCTCGTTCTGGTAGACGATCATGAGGTCGTGCGTATCGGACTCTCTGCGGTCCTCAATTTGACACCCGGGTTCAAGGTTGTGGGGCAAGCTGGGCGGATGGAAGAGGCGAAGCAACTCTGTTATCGCCTTAAACCGGATCTCATATTACTGGATATCCGACTGCCGGACGGCAGTGGGGTAGATGCCGCGCGCGAGATTCTCGTGAAGTGCCCCAAGACTCGGGTATTGTTCTTGACGAGCTTCGCCGACGATCATACCGTGATCGAGGCTGTGCTTTCCGGCGCACAGGGCTACATTCTGAAGGACATTGCGTCCGAGGCTCTGATCCGTGCCATTCGGACCGTAGTCTCCGGTGAAGCGCTCATCGACCCTCGCTTGACGAAACAGACAGTGGATTGGCTGAATCATATGTCGAGTGAGCCGGGGCACTCAAAACGCTCTCTTCTTACGCCACAGGAGCAACGCCTTCTGCCGTTGGTGGCCAAGGGCCTGACGAACAAAGAGATCGCCCATCAGCTGAGGTTAAGCACAAAGACCGTGAAGAACTATCTTGCGAATATCTATTCGAAACTGAATATCGGGCGTCGATCCCAGATTGCGGCCATCTATGCCGGGAGCTTTAAAGGCTCAGGGGCACTTTACCCATCGAGACTCGCCGAACCGATCAAATCTGACCGTGAAAGGACGACTCCCCATCTCAACTCTTGTTGATGCTCCCCGGGTACTGTGAGGAAAGGCGCAGCCCGATTGTAGATCAAATCTCCATCCGTCCAAATATCAATCTCTCTCTACCTCACTCACGAAACACAGGAACGTGGCGGCGCATTGCATTGACAGTGTTGCACTCACTGAATAGGATACGCCTCGCTGTCGATTCGTCACTGACGACAGGTCATCGTTCCATTGTGAGGAGGTGTTCATGTCCGATTCGCATTCGCTCGAGTCCCGAGAGGCCCAGAGATCACCAAAACCGTCTCACTCGGCCGGCAATCAAGTCGAGGCGGTTTTCGAGGTGGTCGTCTTCGCCAGTCGATGGATTCAGGCTCCGCTCTATGCAGGCCTCATCGTGGCGGAGCTACTCTACGCCTACAAATTTCTCATCGAGCTATGGCACATGGTGGCGCATGTCCACCAGGTGGAGGAGACGGTGTTCATGCTGGGAGTTCTGGGACTGATCGATGTCACGATGGTCGCCAATCTGCTGACCATGGTCGTGATAGGGGGGTACGCCACCTTTGTGAGCAAGCTGGACTTGGACCAACACCCGGACCGACCTGATTGGCTCACCCACGTCGATCCCGGGACGATCAAGATCAAACTCGCGGCCTCGCTGATAGGGATCTCCAGCATCCATCTCCTTAAAGCTTTCGTCGACGTGGCAAACGAGAACCCTGAGCATATCAAGTGGAAGATCTTTATTCACATGACATTTTTGGCTTCTGCCATCTTACTGGCCTGGACCGACAAGATCATGCAGAAGGACAAAAAACATTGAAAAACTCTACGCAGAGATCTCCTCGCACATTGAGTGTTGATGTTGCTGCGCCTTCATGTACAGCGTAGCCGCTTGGGTGCGGCGTTCGATCTCAAGTTTGGCAAACATGTTTCCGATGTAGTTTTTCACTGTCTTATCCGACAGCACCAGTTTCGCGGCGATCTCTTTATTGGTGTTTCCCTCGGCAATGAGCGCGATAATGCGCCGTTCTTGCGGTGACAGGATATGCAACGAGGACCGGGCGCACATCGTATCCTGCTGCCGTCTCAAGAGGTGGAAGGTCTGGTCGGCTTCTTCCGAACCGAGGTAGGAACCACCCCTAGCGACTGTACGAATCGCTCCGACCAGCTCGATACGGCCGGTACTCTTCCGCAGAAACCCTTGTGCCCCAGCCTCGATTGCGTTGCGGAATGCTTCGGCGTCACCGTCCATCATCAAACTGATGATCCGAACTGATGGAAGGACCTGACGGAGGGTCTTGTAGAACTCAGACTCCGAACGGCCTGAGAGGCCGGATTCGAGTAAGACCACATCCGGCTTGGTTCGTCGCGATTGGGAAAGCACGTCCTCTGCATTGTCGGCCGCACCGAGAACATTGAGGTCCCGTTGCCCTTCCAACAGCGCCCGCACCCCAGCCCTGACGATTTCGCAGCCATCTGCGAGGAAAATACGGATCCGGCGCGAGGGCGAAGAGATGATACTTGAGGAGGCAGGGACGATCCACTTCTTGTTCTGTCGCGCTCGTCGATAGTTTTGAGTTTTGTGTCGCATCGAAACACCCTCCTCTCTGACAACCCGCAGCACGAACTCGATTCTGTGTTAAGGCTAGCAACAAATGCTGCGCACCAATATCAGCTCGACTCTGAATTGGATATCGTGATTTGTCCTACATGGAATCATGGAATTCACCGATTCTCTGTCACGCAAGCCGATGAAGGACGGCGTAACGGATGAGCTCGGCGGTCGTTCCGAGGCGCAGCTTTTCGAGTAACTTGGTCCGATAGGTGCTCACGGTCTTGACGGTCAGCTTCAATCGCGTCGCAATCTGTGAGACTGTGAAGCCTTTAGCGAACAGAGATAAGACTTCCATCTCACGAACGGAAAGGGCTTCATTAGGCCATGTCTCATCATCGTCCGTCGCGGGGTTGTCGATCAGTTCACGGAACGGTTCCATCACCACTTGGCGTCCGGAAAGGATGGTCCGAATGGCATCGGACAGTTCCCGCGCGGTCGCCCCTTTGGTGAGATAACCGGAGGCCCCGTAGGCCATCGCGAGGCGTGCATACTGCGCATTGTCGTACATGGTCAGCACCAAACACCTGAGGGGGGGGCACAATTGTTTCATTCGCCTCAACACCGTCAAGCCGCTGATATCCGGTAGCCGGAGCTCCAGAATCACCAGCTCCACGGGCTCCGCCAGCACGATCCGAATCGTGTCCTCCCCGGTAGACGCATCCCACACCACCACCGAAGGGAAGTGGCTTTCTACCACTCCCCTGACGGCCAGGCGAAAAAGAGGATGATCGTCGACGAGTAGGACAAGCATGGGCAACCATGAGCCTCTTACGCAAAACCATACTGGTACAAGCAAATGAGATCTAGCAGACAGGAACTGACCTGGATGTCCGTGGCCGTCCTACAGGCACGGCAATCCTAGTCAGGACGACCACCGTATTGCCGGACTACGAATCGATCTCCGTGGATCTTTCGCAAGCGATGGGCAACAGATCAGGGAGGGGTTTGATGGACAGGTCAAGTTGTCAGGTGCTGTTCGATCGCATACTTTATGAGGTCCGCTGTAGTGGCCAGCTTGAGTTTTTCCAACAACCTACCGCGATAGGTGCTGACCGTCTTTACGCTCAGGGCCAATTCCTCGGCAATGATCGAGACGGCTTTGCCCTGTCCCAGAAGTCGAAGGACTTGCATCTCTCGGTCGGACAATCGTGCATGCAGCGTCTCTGGTTGCCTGTGATCCAACAAATCCGCCATCTGGTCGGCCAGCGAGGGGGTGATGTACCGTCGTCCAGCGACGACTTCCTCAACCGCTTTCATGAGTTCAGAGGGCGGTCGATCCTTCGTGAGATAGCCGGACGCGCCGGCTTTGATCGCGCGCAAGGCAAACTCTCGTTCAGGATACAGGCTCAACATAATCACCCGCAGGGAAGGTTGTAAGAGCTTGACCTCTTTCAGGACCTCGAGGCCATGTTTGTCGGGAAGCGCCACATCAAGGATCAGCAGATCCCAAGATTCTCGGCGAACTGCGGTCAGCGCCTCTTCGGCAGAACCTGCTTCTACGACGGCATGACAAAGCCCCTTTCCAAGCAACAAGTCCTTGACTCCTTGGCGCATGAGCGGATGGTCGTCGACGACCAAACACCTATACTCATGCCTCATCGCGCCGGCCCTCCTTACCGATCGGTGCCGGCACCGGCGGTGGTGTACGGCTGTTGTCCAGATTCTTGGGATCGATCGGAATGGACACTGTCACGCAGGAGCCCTTGGACGGCACGGACTGGACCTCGACCGTCCCTCCCAACAATTCTGCCCGCTCTCGAATACCCTGAAGCCCGTGATGGCCTTTACGCAACGCCTTGTCGATCTGAAACCCTCGGCCGTCGTCCTGCACCGTGAGCTGCACCCATCCCTCGACACAGCGGAGAGAGACGGTCGCAGATGTAGCCTTGGCGTGGCGGACAATGTTCGTCAGCAACTCCTGGATGATGCGATAGAGGGCACCTTCGAGTTCCGCGCTACCAAGGGACGAGCGCATTTCGGGATCCGCAAGGACCCGACAACTGAGCATCGACTGTTGCCCCAGTTTGACCGCCATCGATTCAATCGCGGCGACCAGCCCCAACTCTTCCAACAGTGCGGGCCGCAGGCCTTCGATCATCTCCCGTAGCGATACGAACAATTGCTTCACCGTTGCCAGGGCCGACGTGGCGAGCCGGCCCACGGACTCGGAAGGAGGAGAGTTCTCGGAATCGCTCTCAGCCAGGCGGGCCAACTCGAACTGGAGCGCGCCGAGTGACTGACCGAACTCATCATGCAGCTCCCGTGACAGCCTGGTGCGTTCCCGCTCCTGGGCCACCTGCACCTCGCGGCTCATCGATTGAAGGGAGCGATAGGCGTCATTCAGAGCGTCGAAGGCCTGTCGCCTGTCCGTGATGTCGGTAATCGACCCGGCCATCCGGTATGGACGGCCGTTTTCGTCCCACTGTGCTTGCCCTCGAGATCGGAACCAACGGTACGATCCATCCTTGCATCGCAATCGAAACTCGAGATCATACGGAGCCCGCCGTTCCAGATGAACGAGGAGGGCATCCTTCGCCTGTGATTGATCGTCAGGATGCAGCCGGTCAAAAAAAGACGGGAGGCGGTTTGGCAGCTCTTCGTCTTCGAACCCGAGAAGATGCTTCCAGCGCGGCGAGAGATAGACTTCACCGGTCGCCATGTTCCAATCCCAGAGCCCGTCGTTCGCCCCCTGAGCCGCCAATGCGAACCGCGCCTCGCTCGCCCGCAGTGCCTCCATCGCATTTCTGCGCTCTTCCACAGCGAAACTCAGCACGACATGGTCGGCGACAGCCGCCACAAACGAAGTTTCCTCCGCGGACC
The DNA here is from genome assembly GCA_029194665.1 of Nitrospira sp. Taxonomy (NCBI): domain Bacteria; kingdom Pseudomonadati; phylum Nitrospirota; class Nitrospiria; order Nitrospirales; family Nitrospiraceae; genus Nitrospira; species Nitrospira sp. The sequence goes on from JARFXO010000001.1 coordinate 465,408, forward strand.
AGACCCGCTGCTCACCGACATGCTCGCAGCACAACACTCCGACCAGTTTTCCGGCACGTCTGATCGGCACATCCAGCATCGACGCGATGCCGAGCGGTCGCAAATAGGGTTCGGCGAGTTCTTTCGTCACAGCATCGCTGCTCGTACTGGTGGCTTCCACGCTCAACGTTCGCTGAAGCGCCTCGAAATAGGCTGGATAACGCGAGACCTCCAACGCCGGTTCGGTCTCGTATGTCCCGAGGCTGCGTCGGTAGAGTTCGCGACAGACGAGCGCGGAACGGTCTTCGTTGAAGAGCCAGAGTCCGACCCGTTCGACTCCGATGGTCTCCGCCGCTATTCTAATGATGGTGCGCAGATCCGGCGTCAGATCGCCATGCGCAAGCCGAGCCAACTTCAGCTGTCCTTCTTGGAGCCGGATAACCAGCTCAAGCCTGGCTCGCTCGCGCGCCTCCGCAAGCCTCTGTTCCGTAATATCGTAGGCCGAACCGATTCTTGCAGGCCGGCCGTCGATCAGGATCGTCGCCGCGCTGAAATCCAGCCACCGAGTTTCCCCGTCTTTACGAAGGATCGGGAGTTCCAGACGTGAGGGATCCTGGTCGCCCAGCTCGACAGCCGCCAGTCGTGCTCTGGCCCAGTCCCGAAACTCCGGGTGAATGATGTGCCATAACGACATCGTCAACAATTCCTCAAGGGTAAATCGGGAAATCGCCAGGGCGGCGGGATTGGCATAGAGAAACCTGTCGTGTTGATACACAAAGATGGCCGTCGTCGTCGCCTCGCTCAAGGCGCGGAACCTGAGCTCGCTGGAGCGTAATGCCTCCTCGATCTGCTTGCGCTCAGTGATGTCTTCGATGATCGCGAGGTAGACGGTCGGCGATTGTCCGATGTCACATGGAGACGACAGCCAAAGCGCCACCCATACAATGGAGCCGTCAGGCTTGAAGCACCGGTGTTCCAAAGACACTGTTCGAATCCGCCCGGTTTTCAGTGTCTCCATCTGATGGAGAATCGTCGGCACATCTTGAGGGTGGATGATGGCATGGAGAGGTGTCGCAATCAGATCCGCCTGTGGCAACCCTGTAATGTCTTCGCACCGCCGGTTGGCTGCGACAATTCGGCCCGTTGCAGTCTCGATGAGAGCAACCGCGACAGCAGATTGTTCGAGGAGGCTGTTGAATAGTTGTTCCGGCCTCGCAGACAGAACAGCGGCCACGACATGATGGGAAGTCGGGTCTTCACTCTTCGAGGGTGGGGTCATGGCCGGCTCCATAACAGCATGGCAAAAAACCACCAGAACGTGACCGAGCCGGGCCATTTTACGCCCAAGGCCCCAGGAAACACGAGTGGTGCTTAGCAGAAATTGCCCTAAGGCCTAGGACCAGGCTGATGAGAGGACCCCCTCGGCATCCCGCCAGTGCGGGGTCCAGGCGAGGGTCACCAACTTCACGGCAATGTTGGCTTTGGTGGGCTTGATTGAAACCGTTTCGAGCTTCTCATTCACGGGATCGGTCGCAGCGGTTAGGATATCGCTTTCAGTCTTGAATTGTGCTTCGAGATCGCCCAACTGTTTTTGTAGCGCTGCCACATTTTCTTCCGCGACCCCGACATCCTGAGACTCTTTCATCACCCGGCCGGCACCCCGGATCGCCGTCGTGGCCCGACCGATGTTCGCGGCACTGATCGTCTTCCGTCCGAGAAACGCCCCGAGGATGGAGGCTCCGACAGAAATCGCAGCCTGCACTTGGCTTGAGCGGGATTCGGCCTGCTGTCTTTCCTTCGTCAGTTCCGCCCGTCTGATGCGTTCCTGAAACGTCGCGATCTTCGACGCATATTTCTGGCGTAGCGCTTCAGCGCCCTTGTCGCGTTGTTCCCGTCCGGTCTGCTGTAACCGTACGCGGAAATCGCGCTCGGATTCCCCCGGCTTCGATACTTCCTTCGTACTGGGACTCCTGAACAACTCCACTTTCTGCGTTCGGAAGAGCCAGCCGCCGAAATCCTTGTTCCAATCGGCGTAGCTCTTGGCCTTGCAGGCGATTGCCGGCAGCGTCAGAAACTGAGCTCCACCTTCTGGATTCTGTTCAAGATCGGCTACCGCCACATCCGCCGCTGTCGCCTTGTCCCAGTCAACTCCTACGGGACCATCCGCAATAGTTGCCAATATCGTCGCGTCCTGCGTGCTGTCGATCCCACTCTTTGAATCAGAGAAGCGGATGTGCGACCAGCCCAGCAGCATCGGGGCATAGACCAATTCGCTTCCCTCCGGCTTACTACCGCGCAACGGCACAAAATGCTCTGCAACATGCGGCGAGAGCAGGGGGCGGGACTTCAATGCTGAGGACGGACTCGCCTCACTGAGTGGGCCCGCGTCGATGGGTCTGCGAGGCGGGCCAAGCGGGCTGGGGGTTGAGCGAGAAGTCTCAGTCGTCAGTCCTCGGTGCTCAATCCTGCGGGATTCCATCAACGTTTTGATCTGTGTCCTAGTGAGAGGTCCGCGCAGATAGGAAAGACACCAGCGCGTCTCAAAGACAACCGGTTCGTTCTCATGCACGTTGTTCATCAGGAAGATTCGATTGCCGAGCCCAGCCAATATTTGCTCCATACGGCCTCGGTCGAATTTTTGCCCGGCGCCCGTCGCAGCTCCTTCCAGACCTTCCAGAACACGGGCCTTATCTCGTTCAGTCTGCAGTCGCCCAATGAACCAGGTGCCGGTGTTGGCCAAGCCCTTGTAGTCGAGATCCACCGGGTTTTGCGTGGCAAGCACGACACCCAATCCGAACGCGCGAGCTTGCTTGAGCAAGGTCATCAACGGCAACTTCGAGGGAGGATTCGCTACCGGCGGAAAGTAGCCGAAGATTTCGTCCATGTAGAGCAATGCTCGCAGGCTCGTCGTACCAGATTGTGCCCTCATCCACCCGACCATTTGACTGAGCAAGAGCGTCACGAAGAACATGCGCTCGGCATCATTGAGATGGGCGATGGAAAAGATCGCGAGACGTGGCTTTCCTGCCGACGTATAGAGCAAGGATTGAATGTCGAGTGCCTCTCCTTCCATCCAGGCCTGAAATCCTGGAGCAGCGAGCAGATTGTTCAGTTTCATCGCGAGAGCGAAGCGATCATTCGACGGAAAGAAGGACTCCACATCCATCACGCCGACCTTCGAGAGCGGCGGCGATTGTATGGCCTGAATCAGTGATGCAAGGTCGAGATCTTCTTCCTTCTTCCACGTCCGATCGAGGATCGTCGAGAGGAGAATGTGCTCACGGCTCTGGATCGGATCGGCCTCGATGCCAAGCAGGACAAGCAAACTCGTGACGGTCGTACTGATCCGCTCGCGCAGCAACTCCTCATCTTCACGCACATCGGCAGCCGGTGCGGCGAACGATTTGAGGATGGAAACCGGCATGCCGGCGTTGCTTCCCGGCGTGTAGATCGCAACATCCGCCGCATCCCGTAGTCGTTGAATCCGCGCGCCGTCCTGTTGCCAACTTGCCAACCCTTTTGTCCACAGTTCGGCCTGCGCCTGGGCATAATCAACCGAGGACAAGCCTTTCTTGCGCGCATCGTCCTCATTGATCCAAGGCTGAAAGTCTTCTCCCTTGAGAGACGGGAACGTCAGCATCAAATTGCCGAGGTCGCCCTTCGGATCGATGATGATGGCGGGAATGTTGTCGATGGCGGCTTCTTCGAGGAGCGCCAGACAGAGACCAGTCTTGCCGCTACCGGTCATGCCGACGCAGACGGCGTGCGTCACCAGATCTTTCGAGTCATACAGCAACCATCCCGGCTTAGCCTGCTTGGTGGCCAGATCATACGGTCGCCCCATATAAAACACGCCGAGCTTTTCAAAATCTTCAGCCGTCGAGGGAGTAGGCGAGGGTGATGGGCTGGATTTCTTCGGGGCGCTCTGGGTCTTTGCAGCAGAATCGGGCTTTCTCGCCTTCGGCATAACAACGGCTCCCTTCGCTCATGGGTCGGAGGTGAGGTCGAGGTATTGTAGTGGTCTAAAAGATGCGCTGCAAGCGGGCCAAGTGGGCGTGGAATGACGTATCGATTGTGACGGGAAAGGCAATGCCCGGAAGATCATTGGACAGTGGAATGCACAGGACAAGGGAATGTACAGGACAAGGTTTGACCCCATTCACGACTTGTGCGTTTCCCCATGCAGTCTTGATTATTCGGCATGGATAAATGAGAATGTCTCAACATCTCTCTGGGGAAACAAGGCATGGCCAAGACGTTGACGCTTCGCATTGATGATAAAACGTACTCAGCGATTGCCAAACAGGCGAAGACAGAAAACCGCTCGCTCGCCAATTTTGTCGAAACAGCCGTGAAGGCGCATATCCAGGAATCTGCATTTCTAGACGATGTGGAAATGGCCGACATTCTCTCAAATGAACACCTGGTGAAACGTCTCCGGCAAGGGTCAAAAGACGCGCGAGCCCGAAAAGGCGTCGTCATTGGGTAAGTTTCAGATCTTCGAAACATCTGCGTTCAAGGAAGATCTTGCCAAACTCGACCGAGCCGGTTTGAGACGGATTCAGGAAAAGCTAGAAACCTATATCTATCCTCGGCTGAGAGCCGATCCACATCACGGCCTCAATATCAAGCGACTGAAGAACTGGGAACCGCCGACCTGGCGTTACCGCGTTGGTGCGTGGCGATTCTTTTACGAAATCAATGAGAGGGAGAAACGCGTCTACATGATTACGGCTGATCACCGAAGGGAAGCGTATCGATAGCTGTATTCCCTCACCCCACAACAACCTGTCAACTGTTTGTGGGCTTCTTTGTTACTCCGCTTATTGCCGGCAGATGTCCCTGACTTGGGCGCGAACAGGTCCGGCTACCCACGTGCGGCCTCGTGTGAGCGACTGGAGGTACCGCAAATTCACGGTGCATGCTCCAAATAAAGACTCCCGACCCCCTTTGTTGACCATCAAAGTTCGTCCCAGTGTGATCGTAAGCGTTCCCCTGTGACCTCACTCCTCGATGAAGCACTCTCCCACTTAGCCGTTGAGCTTTCGCAGAAAGTTGTAGACCAGTTTCATCATCGTGGCCCATTCCATCGGGTCGTATTTCTTTGGATCGGTTTGGGTGCTCAGGAACGATTCCAACTCGTCCTTGGTAGTGTGGGGAGTTTTGAGGTACTCCTTCCATTCGGCCTTGCTCGCTGAACTCTTGGCTTTGCTTCCTTTGTCGAGTTTCTGCGGCTCACGGTTCTCCATGATGACGCCCATTTCCTTGCTCACCGTCGGGCCGACGGCCTCCGAGTCGAGGATGGCGCTGTCGGGGTTCTTCATGCCTTCCAAGAAGAGGTCCGTTCCACCGTTTACCACGCGGTGCACCCAATCCGTCACAGTCAGGTCGACCGCCAGCTTGTCGTTCACGTTCCGGCCACAAGCCTGGGCGAGTTTTTGGGTGAAGAACGTTAAGGCTAGAGGGAAACCCCTGAGAGCCGCCTTGATATTGTTCGGCAGGGTTTCAGACAGGTCCCCTAGGTCGGTCTTATAGAAGTAATCGCCTAGCTGGTTTTTTGCCAGGCCAGTGCCTTTAAGAAGCTCGGTATCCGCGCAGAGGTAGTTGGCTAAGAGCACCGTGTATCCTTTCAGAATTCCCAGTTCTTTCTTGGTAGCCAGCTTCTGGACGGTCATTCCTGGATAGAGCGGGAATTTCTTGAATGGAGTTACGACTTCATCACCTGCTTTTGCGGCCCTGATGAGCTGGTTCGCCGCTTTCACGCCAGCATCATCACTGGAGTTCTGCTTCCCTCGTTCGGCTGTTTGTTTGAACACCTTCGGCACCTTGGACAGTTTGATACCATATGTGGCCTGGAAATACCCCCGGGTACTTTGTAGGGTGCGAGCCGGCGCGTCACTGCCGACAAAACAGTCTCCCTGGAGAACTACCTCACCCCTCCTTATCTGACCGTAAATAGCTTGAATCCAGTGGGCCATGGCATTGGCCCGATCACCTACCTCGGCCTCGCTCAATTGGAATTCATCCATTGGCTTCGTGACCATCTCGATGATGGATGGGCCGTTCGAGAAACCCTGCCGGTTACCGTTTTGATACTCGTTGGCATACTTCACAAGAGGTATGAGTTCATCGTTGTGATCCACCTTGATCTCAAAGCCGCCGTAGTCAAATTTCTTCTTGCCGGGGTCCCGCCGGGTACCATCATGATGACCATAGTCTGATGTGAAAAAGATCGGAACCTCAATCTCAAATCCGAATCGTCGTTGGACGACATGCCCATTGCTGTTTGCTGATCCAAGGGTTGCAAACTTCCGCTGGATCGGCTGTCTGGTTGCCGTCCTCTGTGTTTCACCGGGAACAGACAGCGCTCTCCCCCCCATGACATCCGCCTCCTGCTCCAGCCCCTGATCATCGTTGACCGGTACGCCGTCCTTCAGCTGCATTGTCGGCTGGACTCTCCCCTGTGCCTGTTGCACCACATGCCAGGCTTCGTGCGGCAGGTGTTGCTCCTGCCCTGGCGCGACGTGAATCTCGGTGCCCTGCGTATAGGCCAAGGCGTTGAGCCGTGCTGGTTGGGAGGAGTTGTAGTGAACATTGACATTGTCCATCGACAGGTCGGAGAGGGATTCGATACCGGCTTTCAAATGATCCGGCAGGCCGGTTCGGTTCGGATGGTGAGCCAGTGGTGCAGAGGGAGCCCCCGGCTGCTTTTGGAGCGCTTCATGCGGATCGTTGCGCTGCGCTGAGGGAAACTTCCCTTGGAGAAGTTCTTCTTCGTCAGATTCCTGACGTTGCATCGGTGTGTCACCCGGCCGTCTGAACGTGCGTTTGGTCTGGAGCTTGCCTGATTGCAGGAGCCGATTCACGGCTTGATTTCCGATGGTGCCTTGCAACTGGAGGATTGGATGGCGCGTTGCACCGGGTTGTGTCTCGGATAGCGCCGGTCCTGACCCCCGTCGCGCTCGACCGGGCTCCACTGTGGCGGCTTTATCTACGAGGTGCTGCTTCATGGATCTGTTCCTCCTCGACAACGATTCGGATCGGTGTCAGGCATGGTGACGAAGGGTGCCTGATACCGTTATTCTAGGACGAGACCACGGGTTCTTCTCGTGGACGGTTGCCGTTGCTCTCTTCCACAGATGACTCCTTCAGCACTTCCTCCAATACCTGAATAGCGCCGCTGATGCGCAGCAGTGTATCCCGCAGATACATCTGCTGTCGTTCTAACTCCTGAAGGCGTCCTTGACCCGCCTCCAGCTCTTTTTTTAAGGATGCGATGCGACTTTGTACAGCTTGTTGCATGGTGTTGACCCTTTCTCCAACCATCAGTGCCGTCGTTCCCCAGGATGTCGTCCTTACTGCAACATCACCAGCACGGGAACCTTACCTTTCCCTTTTTTTAAGCTGCCCAATGCCTTCCCCACGATAGCCCCCACGGCCTTGCTGGGATCGATCACTTTCTGTGCGTGTCCTTTCGTGTGGCTGGTCGTGAGCAGATCGCCGACTTTGATCGGTGCAATATCCGCATCCACTTTACACTCGGCGAAGACGCCAAGAGTCACCATCAACCCGATTTTCCCATGATCAATTCTACGCTGATTGAGATCGGCCAACTCCTCGGCTGTACACTGTACGTGACGCGTGTCCCTATTCTTGTCCGCATCCTTTCCTGCTTTGGCTTTTGCAGACTGTTTTCCCTTGGAATCAAGGCCTTCCTGACCTGAGACGGATGGTGTAAGCCGGACGCTTACATGCGACACGACCCCGCACACACGCGTGTCATAGCTGCGGTCTGTTAGATCAACTTCCGGGACAAGGATTGAGGGCGATCCGGAAGGCTTAGATGATTGCTCATCAGCAATCACCAGAACATCTCCGGGCTCAAGGGAGTCTCCGATGTTATTGAGAAACTGCGTGACGTTCATCTGTCGCGTTCCTTTCTCCTCGGCCGATGCTTGCTGTCCAGTCCGAGCATCACCTCAACGTCACAAACACCTCGATCACGCCTGTTCCTGAATGGAGTGATTCAAGAGCTTTCCCAATAATCGTACCCGGAGCAAAGATTTCGACTCCTCCCACAACACGAGGCGTCGCTTTCATGGCATGTCCAATCGTTGATGATGAGGTTAATAAATCCCCCCGATTGATCGGTCCATTTTCATCCGTCACGTTACAAGGCACACGACCACTCAGAGCAACGGGATATGCGCGTTTGCCGTCGTGCCGTTTCTCATCCTCGCCATGTTCGGCACCCAACAAGAAACCAGGCAATGTCGAAATCACACCGATGATCAAATCATCATTCGCGCGTTCGGACTTCACGATTCGATCTTCTTTCCTATCGAGACAGGCCACGTCCCCTGGATCAAGCGTCACATCGGAGTAATAATTTTCGGCCAAGTCTCGTGGACCACTTTGGGACCCATTTCGAGCCCAAATCGTCCCCTCCGCCTCGACATCCCATGTGTGAACGCCACCGGCCCAGCCCGCTGTCTTGGGTTTAGCAGAAAACCCATGCGTTCCGATGTTTGCGGTTACTTCCAGGTCACCGTTGATTTGCAAGTAATCATACAACTTCACCACGCGTAAGGTTGTACTTGTCGTCTTAACCGTTCTTCCAAGGATCATCAACGCACCGTACTGAGTGCCATCATTTTCGATTGCGGCATAGCCAAGAGTATTCCCAAATCCCGTATGCTGATGGTCGACTTTCGTAAAATACAGATCTGAATTGCCGGCTCGAATATCGCCAACAACCTCTAACTTTCCCTGAGGTGCGACCGTTCCGATGCCGACCTTGCCGTCTTTGGTGATATTAAAGACATCGCCTCCTCCGGCCGTCCACAAACTCAATCGTCCTCCTGGACGATTGGTAATCTCCACTCTATTCCCCAACCCTTCGTTCGTCGAAAGCCGTAAGTAGGCTTGCCCACCCGATGACTCGAACAAACCGACCGCGTCCGCTGCAACCACGTGAAACTTATGGCTCGGGCTTGTCGTTCCAATGCCGATGTTGCCGCCCACCGTCGCATTTCCCGTGACGCTCAAACTGTTTGCCGCAAGGTTGACCGTCGGATCGATAGCGCTGCCGGCAATTTTTCGAACGGTGCTGTCGACAGTGCTGATGGTTCCACCGCCGTCCAACTTCACCTTCGCGAGCACAATGACGGAGCCGTCGTTCACCGGGACTGTTGTTCCTGCTTCCACCAGGGGGCGTTCCGTCGTACGCGTATAGTTATCGATTCCACCTACCGTGTAATGGTCTCCCGGGTCGAAGACCTCTTCATATTTGGCCGTAATATACACATCCGCATTCGATCCGAACTTTGTAAGGTCTTCTGATCGGGCATCCAAGAGCACAAGCTCCCGCCCGTCTTTATCGACCGCCATTCCTGAACTGATGCCGATGATCTTGTCGGCGGACTTGGTCACCTGAAGTCCTCCGTCCGCGATCCCCCAGGTGTGCAGCAACTGATTATGCCGTCGCCGCATATTCATGAGATACCCCTGCTCATCCGTAAAATCCTTCTCGACAAGAAACTGCGAAGTAAAATAATTCAGCCGCTTGACATCCGCCATAGTCAATCCTCCCCTTGAGCCGTCCCTAACAGAGTATCAACGCCGACCGTAGAGTGCCGTCCGATTTGCATGCTTGGGAACATCGGGATGAGTTCGTAAAACGTGTGCGCCGGCTTCTCCAGATCGATCAGTGCGCGGGCAATCTCCATTTGCCGCTCTTGTACCGTCGGCGACACCCGCGGCAACGAAATCTTGACCCGAAAAAAATGAGGCTTTTCGCCGCCCAAATACATATCCTTACCGATGGTCGATCGAACCCCGATTTGTACGCCTTCGTCCTCCTCTTCAACCACGGTCGGAACACTGACGGTAAAAATCGACAGGAGATCCTGTAAATTCTTCTTGGTTCCTCGCCACCGGTACAACTGCGCAATCCTGGCGATAAACTCGCGTTGCTCGATCACACCGACATCGGCACGTAGGCTAAAGGCCGTCCAGCTTGCCAGCCATGATAAGAATTCTTCCGGTGTCTGATAGGGATCGAAATATTTCGCGACTCCTGCAATGTTTTCTTCTATCCCTTGAGCTGGAAACGGAACCCCCGTTTCCGGAAACTTTACGCCGTCTTGCCGACCAAGCAGAATTTTCTCAACGGCAAGCAACCATTGGCCGAGATAGGGATCTTCCTGGTAGATCGCCGGCAGAGACTGCACGAGGCTGCTTGCCGACTGTGTGGTCTGCGTGGCCATGACCCTCCTTACTCATGCGTCGTTACCGGCTCTGCTCCTTTCGGAAGAACCAACGTAATATCGTCCGGCACCACATCGGCATTGACCAATTCGTGAGAGCGAATTTCGACGGCACTCAAATCCCCGGTTTCATTGTATTGCAACCTGTCCCTATCACCGACACCGACGATGAATTCGTCGAGCGCGTTCTTTGTATTGGGATCGACGGTTTTGGTCACGACATCGATACCCGGCAACGTGTCGAGCAACGCGTAGATGTCGGAAACATAGACGTTTCGACCGAACGGCCACCCCTGTCCATCACGACCTCCGGACAAAGGATGCATAAACTGCCTGAGACTCTTGACGACCTGGTCCCGTCCGACATCTTCGTAGACATTGAGCTGTTGTCGACTTGCCTCCACCTCTTTTCTGACTGTGTAGGATCGCAAGGTCATGCCGTCCGTGATCAGCCACCGGCTCTGCGCCGTTTGGACCGAGATGGTTGTCTGTGGGGATAACGTCATCCCCACCGCCTCGAAACGGCTCCGCAACTCACCGGACAGGGTTCGGCCATCCAAATCCGCTTGAACGGCGGATGGAAGGCTGAATCGAAAACGATCTTCGATCGCATCCGGCGTAAGCACCGCGGTCAGCCGCACACGAATCGTCACATAGGTCGGTCCAACGACATGAACGCGGGTCGTCAATAATCGGCGTGGCTCCAGGTCGGCCGCCACCTTCTGCATCAACTCGCGCGTCGGCTGTGGGGTGTTTCCCTGACCGGCCGGAACGATCACGACGCTGACATGACCCGGCTCATCGATCTCACCGGCACGAGCATTGCCCGATTCCAGATTGCGCCGAGGCAGACATCGCGTTCGCGCAATCGTGGCATCTGCCTTCAATGCCGATCGCTCAAAATCCTCGCGCGTCACGGCGCGATTGGACTCACGAAAGGCCGACACCGTCTCTCGGACTGCATCGGCCATCTTCGTTTTGAAGAGCGGATCCGTCTGGTCCGGCGCCTCCCAGCTTGGACCGTTCAGCAACTTCAAGAAGGCCAACCTATTGGCATCTGTCACGCGGTTCACCCGATACATCAGCATCTCGGTAATGGACGCGAACAGCTCGATCAACGTGATGCCGGGATCAGACGGATTATGATTGGTCCATTCCGGCGCGTATGTCGGAATCAACCTGCGCGCTTCTTCAACCAGCTCGCTGTACGTTCGGTCATCGAGATTGGGGAGTTGTATCGGCATGGCGGCTCCACTTGTTCTTCATCACGTCTCTTCAGAAATAGACGCAATCCGATGCAGGCCCGAATAAACTAAGAATCGCCCGGTGGCTGTGACCGCTTGCAGGTCCACATCCGGCAAATCGACGACGAGCTCCAGCCTCAACGATCGAACATGATCCAGGCCGGAGATCGTTCCGAGTGTGGCATAGATATCCGATTTGCTTGGTACACGGCCAAATGCCCACCCATTCCCGTCCTGGCCTCCGACCAGAGGATGCAAAAATGCGGCAAGCCGATCTTGCGCAGCCTGCTCGACAGGGCCTGCTCTGTCCAAGGAAACGAGAGCGATTTCCACGGTAATATTGACCTTCACATAGAGTGGCCCGACCACTGCCACGGTCGCCGTCGGCACGCTGTACCGCTCCAGATAGCTTTGAACGCGGGTCGTGAGTTCCAGACTCGGTAGAGGCTTCGCTTCACTCGAACACGGCACGATCACGACACTGACGGCTCCCGGCGCTCTGGGTTTCGTATCGAGCGGATCATCGATTAGATCACGCAACGGCACACATTTGGCTCTGGCGACATCGGGAGACGCCAGAACGGCCAAATCTTCATAATCTTCCAATGTCACGGCCCGCCCACGATGACGGATGGCACGTGGAGCGCGATTCAAGAGGTCCGCCGGAAGTTCAGCTTCAGCTCCTCCAGATGAGGCGTCGAGATTCGTCACCTTATCGACATAGGGAATCGTCCGGTTGAGTTGAACGATCGTGCCGGCCGGTCTATTGCCTGCTGCGCCGCCGCCGGTTTGATACCACGCCATTCTGATATTCCCGATGCCGGTCGGAGGAGCCAAGCCATTGACTCCATTGCCGAAACGAATTTCCCCCGTCGAGTGGTTCATCACATAATGCCGATCGCGCGGACCCGAGCCGTAGAAATCGGGCACTTCATGCCACCGCACCCAAATCTCCTCCGGACATCCGGTCGGATCGAGCAACACAGAAACGGCGTCCGCTCCCTCTTCCCGTTCAAGAGTCGCTCGCTCTGCGGCGGTCGCCATCTCCGGCTCACGTACTTCCAGCCGCTGACCGGCCAACACCGGAGCGTGCGCCGTCGAAAACCGCTGATTCTCAGCCGCGTTTCCAGACCCAAGGATTTCACTGGTTACAGATATCAGTTGCGACGCCATTACGGTATTGAGAGCGACCTGCCGTATTTTCGGCAGGAATCGATAGTCACCGGATTCCCACTGCGCGCGAAGCCAGTACCGCTCGACTCCAAAAGCCGATCCCGGTACAAGCCCCGCTGGAGGCAAGAACTCCACCAATCCCGGTCTCGTCAGATCTTGTGTGTCATCGCTCACGCCGATCTTTTGCCAACCTTGTCCGTCCTTCATTTGCCACACCAGACGCGGTGACGACGCCGGAGAAGGGTTATCCGGCGTCGCGCCATAGATCGTTTCACGAATGCGGACGTACAGGCTCAGCGTATTATTAGGGAACGTCGCCCTGGCTGGAGGACGAGTCAATCCGAAGTACAATGTCGGATGCGAGTCTTGTACCGGTCGAAACGGCGCAAACGCCTTACCCGTGACATCCTCATACGAGAAATCATTGTAGGTCACCACGGCGCTCAGCGGAGTTGCCACCGTCGTCAAGCTATATCCCACGGTCAATCGGCCGATCGATGGCGGAGCGAACGTTGCTGGGATAAGCTTATACCCCTTCTCGGGGTGAGTCGGATCGATCAGTTCGAAGCGAGCCTCGGTCCCGTAGTTACCCGATGCCAGTCGCACACGTAACCAGTAGTTCTCGGCTCCATTGACCGTCGTCGGCCTGACCGTCGTCGGCAACGTCAGCGCGACAATGCCGGATTGAGTGAAGCCGCGTGTTGTATCTGAAAATGTGGTCGTTGTCGTTTCACTGCCTGCGGTAGCCGTTCCTATCCCAACCCAGGTTGTGCCGTCCCAACATTCCCACACCAACTTCGGATTTCCATCGGTCCTCGGAGCCGGAATCCCGGATGCCGGATCCGTCAGGGTGATGGTCAGCGTGACCTTCGCGCCGGCCTGCGAGAAGGCATCTTTGCCGGCTATGTACCATGCATCGCTGAATCTCGGCTTTTCTCCGAATGGATAGAAATCCTTGGTGGTATCCACCGGAGCCGAGCCGGCGAAGGCGTGATCCACGGCTAGTCCGTCTTTCCCGACGGTGGTCTGCATCGTCATCGACGTCACTCGCGGCAACTGATCGGCGCGCACCATCCCACTTTGGGCTTGCCCGGCCGGCGAAATCGGCGTGACCAATCGACCCCGAATCCATCGGCCGGCCTTTTCCCCTACGACCTGCCTGGAGAAAGAAGACAACCCTGTCGTAAACACAATCTCGCCGCTTTTTGTCAGATCGGCCGTCCCATCGTTAGGGGAGAGAGGAATTCCTGCCGCCCCGTCCCAACTCTCCCATATGATCTTTCGTGGATCTGGGTTTTCGATGGCCTGATCCAGCACGATGCTCAACGTCACAGTCCTCAAATTGGACACCCCTAACGCCTCATCCTGCCCTAAATATGTGAGGTGCTCGATCGGACGACTGCCTCGAAACGCCGGCACGCCGGCATCCACAGGGGCGGAACTGAGTCCGCTGAAATCATCGTACCGGTCGTACGCCGGTTCGCGGACGAGGATCGAGGTTAACTGCGCCGCCGTGACCACCAGTTCCCGCTCCGTCTCAAACACGACCGGTTCTTGTTTCCCTTCAGCCGGAGGAGCCGAGACCTGAGTCCCTTGAGGAACCACCCCGTCTATGATGCTCCCTTGAGCTAATGAGAACGTAAGCGGCACACGCGCTGATTGCGGAGGAGTCAGCGACGCGCCGAGCAAATCCAGGAAGGCAAGGAGATTTTTCTCCGGTACCTTATTGAGTCGCTGGAGGATAATTTCCGAAAATCGCCCGACGATGCCGACCAACGCCGCGCCGACACCTTCGGCCGGATTCGCTTCCGGATAGCCCACCGTGTAGGTCTTCACTAACTTGCGCACCTGCATCGCGATGTGCGAGGCCGTCCGTTGATCGATGAGAGGGGCCTGGCCGGACATCACACCGCGCTCCTTTCGAGATAGAATGGATACACCAAATTGAACGCGTTATTCGTCGCGCGAACCTGATAGTCGACACTGATCACCAAGGCCGCTCCCCCGTCATCCGGCGCGACATTCACCTCCACCACATCGATGCGGGGCTCGAACGCCAACAAAGCGTCACGTACGGCTTGCGCCGCAGTGCCTGCGGTTGCGGCGCTATTGATGTCGAAGACCAAATCATAAATGCCGCATCCGAAGTCCGGACGCATGACCCGCTCGCCTTTCGCTGTTCCCAATATGATCCACACAGATTGACGAACGCTTTCCTCATAGGCCGCAAGGGCGAACGATCCCTGTTCATCCACTGAAACCGGATACCCCATGCCGATACCAAGCAGCGGCCTGGACATGCTTGTCCCTCCTTCTATCCGATCAACACCGTGCCGACGGCAATGACCTGACCGACCAACATATCCGCGGGATCGTTGCATGTCATCGCCATATCACCGTTCCGCGCGACCATTTTGCCGTTGATCCTCACCGTTGGGCTTCCAAGCTTGATGGTCGCCTTGTTCGCCGGCGGATTTTGAAACGCGGTGCCAGGCGGTGTCGGAATATGAGCCGGTGTATTATCCGCCGTGCTGTCGACGGTGGCGGCCGGCTGACCCATGATGTTGACATTGTTGCTGAGATTACCGTTGATGATACCCATAAATGGATGAGGCAGCGGCGTTGGCTGAGGACCCGTCGGCGTCGGGACCATGACGATATGGGTATCGACCGCAATAATCCGGTCGTTTCTTTTGGCCGCAGGTTGTCCCATAGTTCAATTAATGTTCACGACTTGTCCTTTGATGTTCATCGTCGCCCCGGCCTTCACATCCACTCCCGCTTTGGCTTCGATCTTGGCATCAGCCGAGGATGTGACCTCTATTTGCCGGGCGTTCAGCTTGATACTTCCCTTTGACGCCGACAGGACGATATCTTTGTCAGCCGTGATCGTAATCGTATTCTCGGCTGTATCGAAGACCACCGAATTGTTCCCGCTCTTGTCCACAAGTTCTATTTTTTCTTTGCCGTCTTCGTCGGTCAGTCGGATGACGTGGCCGCTGCGCGACTTGATGACGCGAACATTGTTTTTCCCGTCGCCGTTTTCAGCCGGCGGCGCGTCTCTCCCGTTCCAGAGCGCGCCGACTACATAGGGAAACCGCGCATCGCCCTGCTCGAAGGCGACGAGCACTTCATCATTCACTTCCGGGAGAAAATATATCCCCCGCTCATTCCCTGCCATCGGAACCGCCATGCGCGCCCAATAGCCTTCCTCTTCATCGCTCAGCCATGGAAATGTGAGTTTCACCCGGCCCATTTTGTCGGGATCCTGATTGTTGGTCACAAGTCCCACTACGACGCCGATTATTTTTGACGTCACGGCTTTCGGTCCTTCTGGATCACTGAGAAGGTCGTACAAATTCATACCGCATTCCTCCGAACCGTAAAGCGGGTGGTATACCCGCCTTCTCTACACCGATGACTGACTGCCGTGACATAATATTGCCCGCTGAACTGTTTCCCCAAACCGCCGAGCGTAATCACCTTCCCGGCCCGCAGGTCGGTCCGCCCCGCGCACAGGCCTTCTCCGGTAATAAATCCCAAGACCGATGCATTGATGGCGGCCTTGGCGACTGCATCCGCCTCCGCCTGGGTCATCACAGGACTATCCGTCGTCGTCCCTGTCGCGGCGCCGAATGCCCGTGTCGCCACCGCAGCCCCGCTCCTTGCCCCCCCCATTTTGGTCGTGACATTGGCTTCTCGTCCCACGCCGACCAACGACTTTTTCTGTTTAGGATCCCATCCCCGGATGATCCTTTGATCAACCTGTCCGATCGAAGACAATCGTGAGGAAAATTCCATCAAATCATCTTTCAGCGTCAGGGTGAGAAGACTCCCCTCCGCATTGGCGACCGGAAGGAAATTCAGCGTCTCGTCGTCGATTGTGAGGTCGTATTGGATCCGTCCGGCTCGCTCGAGCAAAAATTCCATATCGGTTTGATTCGCCTGGAGCACATAATCATATTGCACACGGCTGTCCTTCGTGTTCGCTGAAAGTCCCGCTTCCTGCGCAATTGTTTTGGCAATGTCGCTGTCCGTCTGCTTAACAAACGTGCGGGACTTCCGACCGCGTTGGAGACGATGCCGGCGATCGTATCCCCGCACCGTCACCTTCGGCAAAGTAGACCAGGTGAACTCCACCTCCATTCCCGTGATTTCACCCTTCATGACGGAGGCGAGATTCCCTCCATCTGCATACCCAAGCTTGATTTCTACCTCATTCCCGACGGCAAATTGTTGTTGATCGAGGATCCACTCCCCGGACGCCGCGTCTGAGTTGAGGATTTCCATGACAAACATGCCGGGGAGATCCACAGTGTCATCAACGGTGACGCTCATCAGTTCGACTTCGGGAGCCAGTGGTCGCCCATTCGTAAAAACATCCACCACCGGAACGAGCAGACCTGAATCCGGCATTTATGTCCCCCCGCTCAGTAACGCCTTCAATTCGTGCCTGGAATGGACAACCGGCGACCGATTTCAAGCCGTCGTGGGTCGTCCAGAGAATTGGCGTCTGCAATTCTCCGCCACGTCCTAGGATCGCCGTACAGTTCCGCCGCAATGCTGCTCAAGGTATCGCCTCGTTTGACCAACCTTGTCGTGAAGTCGGGATCAGTCTCCTGCTTATCTTTTTTCGGGTCTTTGTATTCCTTAAAAATCACGGACAATTCCGCCCGCACCGGAACTCCCTCGTTCGTAAACAACTTGAATGTCTGTGACAACTGAGTGACCACTCCGATAAACGGGAAATCAGAATTATGGGGTGGAGCGCCTCCCCACAAGACCATGACGGCTGGAGGACGGTCGCGTTTGCGCTCGATTTGAGTCAGAGCGACCATTTTGTTCGTTTCTTGACGGACATCCTTGATCGGTTTTCCCCCTAAAGCCGATGGATCGGTGACATCATAAAAAAGATTCAGCGTGAGGACACGACTGTCGCCGCCGCCGAATGTCAACGGCGGCGCATTCAGCGCTCTATCCGGAGACCCGTTCCATGTCACGGACTTAGAAATCGAATAGGTGTTGGGATTGAACAGCACATGGAAGGATCGGCTTTCAACCGGATGCCCCTTTGCGTCCAACGGAGTCAGTTTGATTTTTTCTAACGCCATCCATCCACTCCTCGTCGCTCACGCTCGGCAATCAGTTGACGAGCAATCACGCGACTCACTGTTTCGGCGAGGGCGCCGATATCAACCTTCGCCTCCTGCGGACTCGTCGCAGACTGCGGTGTCGTGTGAGCTTGCGTGACGAGGCTCGGTACCGCTTCAGCCGGTCCGGCTTCATGCTCCTGGCGCTGCATGACCCGGCAATTGAGATTGTGCAATGCCTCTTCTACGTTCTCTATCGAGCGTGCCCGCGTCTTCCACACCATCGGATTGACGTTCGCTTCTTCGGAAGAAGGAGACACACGAGAATGTTGCCCGCTCGTTTGCATACGGCTCGACAGCCACGGCATCCGTTCAACTTGTCCTCCCACTCGCTCCGTCATGACGAACGGACCGGAACGCTTTTCATGATGAGTGAAAGGAGGCGCCGGACCGGCGTCTCCTCGCGGCTGTTCCTGCTCAGGCACCGCTTTCTGAAGAACCAACCTCTCTTCCGTACCAGCTGATCCGCCATCAGAAGCAAGCAGTTCCGCCGCTCGTATGTTGGATGACTCGCGCAACTGAACGGGACCCTGTCGGTGAGTCACCGGTTGAGACGCCCCGCTCCGTCCTCCCATCGCTGATCCGACCGACAGGTCCGCCTTTTCTTCGACGCGATGAACCGGGTGGCTCGCTCGCGGCATCTTCTCGCCGGTTTCAGCGCTCAGTTTCGAAGTCCCGCTTGCTGATGAGGGAGCGACGCCACGATGCGGTCTCCGACTGACGCGGAACAATGTTGGAGAAGAGGAGGGGAGCGGTTCACCGGTGACAGAGCCCGAGGGCGACGAAAAAGAGGATGCGGTTAGACGCGGCAAGACGGTCACAGGAGGTGGTGCGACACGTTCTTCCTCATTTCCAGCTCCATCCATCCCGGCCATCCTCAACACAGACCCGCTGGATTCGAAAGCGACATCGTCGCTGTTTCGGCAGCGGGCCATCATCGACTCCAGAAGGGGGAACCGTTTGCTCAGCCACGTGGTCGTGCGTTCATAGATTTCCTCCGGATGCCGCACGTCGACCACACCGATCGGCTGTGTGATCCGCCGAATCAAACGCGATGCGAGAGGAGAAGACTGATCTCCCCTCCGATCCGTCTCATTCGCTCCGATAGGTACTGCATCCTGCGACTCATCCATGCCGGCAGAGTTCCTTTACAACAGTCTGGCCGTTGCGGCGCCGATGCCTGCGGCCAGCGCAGCCAAGGTCGGCCGACTCAGACCGCGATGAACGAGTTCAACACTTTCGAATGCCACTTCCGCGGAACCGGCGCGAAAATCGGGGCCGGTCCATTTCACGGGGAAGGCATCGGTAAAATTCCACCAGATCACGGGAATCGCTTGCTTATCCAGAAGATAGATCGTTCCGTTTCTGCGTTGGATCTTTCCCTTCGCCACGTCCTGATGCCAATTCCAAAGCCCGAACAGTTGCGTCAGTCCATGTTTGAGAATCAACGATGGATATTTGGTCGGGCCGGCGAAATGGTGCTCATATTCATTCAGGCCGCCTTCCCGATAAGGAGTCGTTTCAGTCTCTACTTGCAGCCCGCTGCATTCGGAAAAACTGCCGACCAGAATCCCTTCCACTTCGACAAGAAAATTGTGCGACTGGTACGGATCGAGACGCACCCCCAGTAGATTGCTCGTCAGAGCGGCGGCGCCATTGAGTCCGAAGGACGGCATGGGTCTTTTTTTCCTCTTCCAGCTTAGCTTGGAGATATTTCCTTATCCCCTCAGCGTTTCCCCTTGTTCGTTGAGCCGTTGATTGATCTTGGCGATTTCCGCCACCCATCGCCGGCGTTCGAGATGATCGAACCAGACGATCTGCTCATGCGGCCAGTGAAAATGATACGAAATATACGCCACCTCCTCGTACAGCCGCTCTAAGGGGTAGCGCCAAATTCCCCCACGGTGCTCAGCTCCACGGAAAACTGCTTTTCACAGTGCGGACATTGAGTGCGGACGTGGCTGCCACCGCTTTCATTGATTCGCCGATAGAGATCCTGCAAATATGCCAAATCGGCGGCAAACAACCCTTCCATCATTTTTGGATTGATATGGTCGAGCGTCCCGAGCCTGGTCACCACCCGGGAAAGCAGGATGATCAACAGATACCCCGGATTCGCATGCACTCGCGGGTCTTTCAATGGAATAATTTCGTCGTAGGCTGTGGCCAGACGCATCACTCCTTCTTTATGCATTCCTCCGGCGGCATCCACATAGCCGACCGGTAACGTGAATGGAAATTCGGTCTGTACCATTGGGGTCTACGCTTTCTTCAGCTCCTCATGAGTGATTTCCAAGGTTTCAACAGCCACCGCTGTCCCGGTCGCATTCAACGATGGACCGGTCCATTTTGACGGCCATCCTCCCAAAAAATTCCAACGAACCTTCTCGACACCGGCTTCGTTCAGCAGAATGATCGATCCGTTCTTTCGTTCCGTCTTGCCGTCGACAACGGTCTTGCGCCATTTCCACAACTCATCGGAGTCCGTGATCCCACGTTTGAGCGTGAGGGCGGTATATTTATGCAGTCCGCTCAACTTTCGCACATGATTAGGATCGGTACCTTCGCGATAATCGACGGGGTCCGTGCTGGAATCCAAGCCGCTACACTCCTGAAAGCCCGCTTGGGTAATCCCGTCGATCTCGACCATGAAATTAAAGTCACGATAGGGATCTGTTCTTGCTCCTGTCGCCATAAGCACCCTCCTTATCCGGTTGATTGCGGTCGCCGACCGCCGCTACGTAAGCTCGATATCTCTCGGCAGCTCTCTGCTCCCAAGACGATGAATGATCCGCAGGACGACAAACTCAGCGGGAGACCTCGGAGCCAAGCCCATTTCTGTGACGACCATTCCCGCTTCACGAACATCGGGTGGGTTGGTTTCCTCATCACATTTGATATAGAAGGCTTCTTCCACCGTTTGTCCTCGAAGTCCACCGGCACGCCATAAACCGACCAAATAGGTTCCGAGCTCCCGCCCTATACGCACCCACAAACGCCGGTCGTTGGTTTCAAACGTGGCCCATGTCATATTCTGATCGATCCAGCGACGCACGGTGAGAATCAGCCTGCGCACGTTGATATACCGCCAATTGGGATCACGGCTGAGTGTGCGCGCACCCCAGACACGAATCCCCCGTCCCGGAAATGCCCGCATGACATTGATGCCTTCTGGATTGAGTTCACCTTGCATCCGGTTGTCCACGGAAACTTCCACGTCCAGCACACCCAATAGTTCCTCGTTCGCCGGCGCCTTGAACACTCCGACTTTGGCATCAGTCTGCGCCACAATGCCCGCAACGTGACCACAAGGAGGCACAAACCGTCCATCCGATGTTTTGAGCCAGGGATAGTACAAAGCTCCGTTGATCGGTTCTGCCTGCCCCAGGCCAAGAGTGTGTCGTTGGGCGAGTACCGGGACGTCCGTCGCCCCATCCTGTAACGCATCCAACAGCGCCAGTCGGTTGCCGTGCGTCGCGCAGTGAATCAACGCGTCGGATTGAACCCGCATCACGGCCTGCGTGTCCAGCCTGGCATTCGGCTGTTGCAAGAGCATGGCATCGGGCACTGCGACGAGATCGAGATCGTTCAACGGTCCCAACGCCTTGATTGCATCCTTCAACGATGCCTCCCGATCTTTTTTCAGATCGGGGTCCGCGAGCACCACATAGCAACGAAGGCCTCCGTTTTGAAAGAACCCCGACACGGCATCAGCTAAATAGCCGCCGGCTCGGCCGTCAGGCCGCGTGACGAATTCAGCCTGGCGGTGGATGGAGAAGGGAATATTGATGGTGATTTCCTTCTTCACCCGGTCATCCGCAAAGCCGACAAACCCCGGGACGCCGGTCGGCAGTTTCGCTTCCGGCTTAAGGAAGACCTCTTCCCGATAGACCCCAGGACTTTGATAGAGCGATGCCATCCGGGATTCCGCCTTACTTGCCTTGAGCCACGGCCTGGCTGATACGGAAAATCACAAACTCCGCCGGACGGACAATGGCCACACCGATTTCCGTCACCACTTGACCCAGTTCACGCAGCTCGGGGGGGTTGGTCTCCGCATCGCATTTGACATAAAATGCTTGCTCCGGTGTCGTTCCGAACAGCGCCCCTGAACGCCAAACATTCGTTAAAAAGGCTGAGACATTCCGGATGATTTTCTGCCACACCGCAGTGGTGTTCGGCTCAAACACAACCCATTGCGTCCCCTCACCGATGGACTTTCGCAGGAACAACAAGGTTCGCCGCACACTGATATACTTAAGGTCCGCATTCGCGTCTCCGCCGACCGTTCGCCCTCCCCATACCAAAATGTTGTCGTTGAGCGAGCGAATGCAATTGACGCCCTTGGGATTCAGCCCGTCTTGATCGGCTTTGCTCAATGGTTGTGTGACGTTGAGCACGCCGAGAATGGCCTCATTGGCCGGTGTCTTGTGGACACCACGTTGCGTATCCACACGCGCATAGATACCCGCCAAATGCCCGCTGGGAGGAACTGCCAAGGCTCCATCCTCATTAGGCTTCTGCAATTTGGTGGCAGGATCGAACGCCTGAATCCAAGGGAAATACCAGGCCGCAAAATCGGTCTTCTTGGGCATCAGGCCGGCATCAGCAGCTGTCTTCGTCAACTTCGTTAAATCATCGGTGGTCGACGGACCGTCGAGAATGGCAAACCGATCAGCTGTTTGGAAACAGTGTGAGACGATCATGTCGCGTGAGGCATCGTCGGTTACACCGGGAGCAGCGACAAGTGCGATTTCATCAATCGCCGAAAAAGCCCGCAGCGCATCATCCAGTTCCGCACTATCCTTGATCCGCACGACAAAGCAGCGACTCCCCCCGTTGTTGAAAAACCCGTACACCGCGTGAGCCAAACGGCGGTGTCCTTCGTCAATCGCAGGACTTGGATCGGCGGTTTTGGGACCAGCTGAATCACCCACCAGACCGCCGAACGCTTGTGTGAACTGCGTCCAGTTGGTAATCAGCCTCGGCATCTTGCTCAACGTCGGCAAAGAGAAGTCAACGAACTTGGTGGCGGGCGCTTCGTCTTCGGCGACGAGATGAATCTTGTCCGGCACGATCCCGATAAAACCGGCCGTACTTGTGCTCACACCGGCGATTGCCTTAATGGCCGACGGCACTTCTTCAACATACACACCTGGTGAGAGATAGCTTGGCATAGGTCGTCCTCCTTGTAGGGCTGGTAACTAGGGCAACCGCACGTCGTAATTGTCTTGAGCCGATGCTGGAACCGTAATACCGACTTGTTTTATTGCCGCATCTTTTTGAACGCGCAAGGTATACGCACCCGCCCGCATCATTCTGATGTGATAGCGTCCGTCGACATCTGTGGTCGCGGCCATATTACTTTCGACGAGTACGATCGTCGCGTCAGTCGCAGGGCCTCCTGTCGCATCTGTGACCCGCCCGCTGATACTGAAGAGTTCGAGCCGAGTGGCCGGCTTCATTTCCTCTGCTTCGAGTGAGGTCCGCTCACCCACGTGAAGCACTTCGGTCATCACAAGGGGGGCGGTTACCGGCATGAACGATTGCATTGCAATCGTGACCGTCACCGTGATGGATGGCCGGAGATGGTTCCCAATAGCTGCCCAAAATTCATGAGGGTCCTTCAACCCGTCGGATTGTGCAGTGATCATCGGTAGCGGTGGCTCTTGCCCGACAAGACTTCCCTGCAAGAAAGAGGCTGGAATCGTTGGATATTGTGAAAGCGCCATCAATACCTGGCTGAGTATCCGCTGCTCCTGCAGCGCCGGTTCTTCTCCCCCGACGGGCCATGCCGTGATGAGGTAGGAACAGGCCACGCGCTTAGGTGATCGGACCATGGTCGCTTGTCCCTTGTTCCGCTCAATGATCGGTTCGTTACTCCGCAGCTCCAGGTTCTCGCGAATATCGTAGAGAAAGACATCCACCGTCAGCTGCGTGGGAGCAAACGGCGCCGCTGGGTGGTCGAAGACGATTCGTGCCGTCTTTAAGGGGTCCGGAAGCTTCGAATCTTCCAAGATCTTTTTCAATGTCAGACTCAAATCACGAATCATGCCGCGATGCGACTCCTGCCTGACTCCACACTGCATCATTCCACGTTCGACCTAACTTTTGATGCTCACGCCGGGCCGCCTGTATAAGGTGAGACATCCTGATCATCCCACCGTCGCCTGCGGCATAGAAGGCGGCGGCCAGCGAGATATTCTTAATATTCCCGCCCGCCAACCTGACCTCGCGCGCCAGCAAGAACAAGTCCACGTCACTTGCCAACGGCGCTTCGCGCGGGAACATGATTTCCCAGATGTGTCGGCGATGCATCTCATCGGGAAAGGGAAATTCCACGATCACCTGCATTCGTCGGACAAAGGCCTCGTCCATATGTTGACGCACATTGGTTGCAAGGACGGCGACACCTTCGTATTCTTCCATTTTTTGCAGGAGATACCCGACTTCAATATTGGCATACCGATCGTGAGCATCCCGGACTTCCGTTCGTTTGCCGAAAAGCGCGTCTGCTTCATCGAAAAACAAGATCGCATTGGTGCGTTGGGCGGCGGCAAAAATCCGATCGAGGTGTTTTTCCGTTTCTCCGATATATTTGCTGACCACTTGTGAAAGATCGATCTTGTATAAGGGGAAATGGAGTTCCCTCGCGATGATTTCTGCCGCCATTGTTTTCCCTGTTCCCGGCGGGCCTGAGAACATGACATTCAGCCCCTTACCCATCGAAAGCTTGCGATCGAACCCCCACTCGCCAAAGACGATATGCCGGTGCCGACCCTGCTCGGAAATTTCTTTCAATTGCGCCAGTTGATCCGGCGGCAACACAATGTCGTCCAAGGTGTGTTTCACATCGACCTTCCGCACCAACTTCGACAAATCCCGCCCGGACTGCGCGCAGGCGGCGGCAAAGACCTCCTCCACCGTAGCGTGGGACCTAGCGGAAGAAGGCGGGGCATCGTCGGATCGGACATCGGTCCGCCACTGGGCGGCATTGGAAGCCGCTACCACTGCGTCCGAGATTTGATCCGGCATCAACCGGAACCGGCTCGCCAGCGCGTCCACATCAGAGACACCGAGTGGGATGCCTGCGATCTCCAGATTGTGGCTCCAATGGGCACGGCGTTGGGCAAAGTCCGGCATTCCGACGGGGACAGCGATCACACCGGCTGGGCCGCTCCCGGAAGGTATCCAGGGTTCGCCTCCCGTTAGGATTGTCAGGCCTTCAGCTTGGGCAAGCACCTCCACAAATCGCTGGTACTGAAGGATCCGGTCAGGCGCGCAGAGTACATCTACACCGTGAATGCAGAGAATCGCCTCGTGCAGCATCGCGTCGCGCAACGCCAGTTTGAACAGTTGTTCAAGATCCGCTCCAGAGCCCAGAGCCCGCGCCACATCCAGCACCAACAACGATGCCCCCATGCAACCGACCAAGACTTCAACCGTGTGAAGCGTCCAGGCACTGCCTGGTCCATGGAAATAGAGTGTGACGGACCGCTGGACATCGAGCGATCGGCGAATCACCGTCAAGAGCGTCTGTTGATATGCGGCCTCTTCCTGCATATCCGCCTGTGAACCGGCTCGAAAGGCTCTCTCTGTGAGAATTCGACAATAGGGGACCAGCCGTGAGTCCAGGCGCTCTTGCCCCAGCAAGAAATTGGTGACCTGCTCGTCGACTGTCAGGTAGTGGCTCAGCAACGGCGGCTGAGGTTGATTCGGATCAGGGATCAATCGGAGTAGATTGTGGTGGAGCAGCGGAGCGGTAGATGAGAAATGCTCCCGCCGCTCGAGCTTGTCTTGGACGGTGACACAGAGGAGATTCAGCGCCAGATCAACGGTCGGCCGACGTCGACTGATGTCGTCCTGCAGATAGGCGTATAGTTTCTCGTAACGCAGGTCGAACTCCGGCGCCAACGCGATAAACAGGACGGCGATATCGAAGGGGGAGAGGCGACAGGCTTTCGCTAATCGAGAGAAACCGGAAGGCAGCGGCAAATGCTCTGGAAGCGTCTGAGGCCTGTTGTGCCCGAACAGCGGCTGGCTGGGTGGTTGGGCAAGGAGTAGATCAACGTCACGCGGCGTGATGTAAAGACCCCGGAAGGAGTCGTTGGCTGATTCCGTTCCGTCGACCCCCTGTCCGGCCGACAGCGCGCACCGAATGCGTTCGTCCACCCAATTGAGCCATGGGAGCAGCTGAGAGATGGCTTCCGACTTATTTATCGAAGACCGGTTTGAACCGGCGGTTTCCTTGAATCCTACGGCCTGGGTGTTCGACTCGCCGGCGCTCATTCTCGGCCTAACGACTGATAACCTGCCCACTGATTCGCTCCCATATTGATTCCTCAACATCCTGTGCGCCACTCCGTTGAACCTCGTCATTTCCGTGCCGGTTGGTCACCCGGAGGGCCTTGAGACAAGAAGGCTCACTTTCGGAATCGTTACGGATCATCTGTGCCATGCATGAAATAACCGAGGCCGCACCTTCGCTCCATTCCTGAGCACGCAGGTTATTATGGAGCAGGAAATCGAAGGCCCCATGGCCGATCTCGAAGCACTTCGCACAGCGCCTCTCGAACTGAGCCTGAATCCCATAAATTGTGCCTCTCATATATTATCGTAATGGCACACTCTTATAAGTGGTCTATCGTACACGTCGATGGCTCAGAACACCTGATCCACATTTCTTTTCCTTGACAGCACATTCAGTGCCAGCCGTACTCTTAGTACCAACCTTCGCCTCTCCCATCGATCGCCGCACGCGCAGTGCATGAATGCCCTATCACAAGATCACAAATGACATGCGGGATCCTGGTATTGGTCTTGACCCGAGCTAATTCGCAAGGGCGTTGTGTGCGTAATCGCTCGTACTCGGGGAATACTTAGATGCACGCACCAGACGCAATTTCTCTCCTGGCCGCCGAAGTAAAATCAAAGCCGATGCCCGCTCGATTCTGCATCTGTGCTTTCGGCAAGGTCCGACGCGCATTCACTTGTTTCAGAAGATCGATTATTTCGACACCGGCAGGAATCAAAGCACTGTCACAGGAGATCTGGCCTTCCTTGAGGTGATCACAACACTATGTCCCTGTAGGTTCTGAATGCGAAAGTCATCCATTCCCCTGACATGATGGTATTGGACATCATCGATGGCAATAATCCTGGATTCCACAGTTGATGGGTAGATGGGTAGAGTGGTCGAGTAGAAGGCTCAATTATCGTAGGGGCATAGGAGAATTGGCATGCGAGGCCATCGTCACCCCGGATCGCCGCTCGGCCCGAAGGTCGGCTTGACGTTGGCCGA
The DNA here is from genome assembly GCA_029194665.1 of Nitrospira sp. NCBI lineage: Bacteria > Pseudomonadati > Nitrospirota > Nitrospiria > Nitrospirales > Nitrospiraceae > Nitrospira > Nitrospira sp. The sequence continues at coordinate 492,523 of JARFXO010000001.1, forward strand.
TCATCCCATCACCGTGTGGGCGGGAGTGATCTTGATGCGACCGCACTTCGAATGATGCTTCTGGCGCGTGGCGTTCGCCGTCGGCGAGAAAAGTATCGTTTGATATTTATAGTTGAGGCAGACGGGTGGCCAATTCGCCCGCTGTTGCTCCTAAATCGTCCTTATGACGATCTTTCAGGGATGGTCCATCTTTATGGATAGACGTCACCGCTGTCTCTGAGTGGTTAGTATCCGAGAGAGGGAAGCGATGTTTCCTGTTACTCTTGGCTCTGGCTCAGTTCGGCCTCAATTTTGGCCACCCTCTCGGCTGCTTCCTGATGACCCTCCTGCGCCGCGAGCCTGTAAAACGCGAGCGCCTTCTTCAGATCCTTTAGCCCTCCCAAACGGCCAGATTCAAGAGCTTTCCCTACGCGGTACGCAGCTTCGCCATCTCCCTCTTCGGCTTTCTCTGAGTCCGACGCATAGTCCTGAGCGGCTTGAGGATTCAATGGCCGTTGCATCTGTGCCCGTACATTGCAGAGACCTCCGCCCATTAGTAGAGCGGATAGCGCTACCAGCGAGATCGTCTTAATGTTTGTCATGGCAGCCTCCATAGCTGTTGCAGAAAAATCAAACGCGCATAGCTCTTGTAGAAAATTCAAAAGCACCTCATCTGCTTATTCAAGACACTGGTAAAATTTGTCTTACTCGTTGCGAAGCTTGATGCAAAAAACATTCAAACTTTACCAGTGCTTTGTTCAAGCCTACTGATAGCTGATTGCAGATAGTACGCAAGGCGGGCGAGCTTTTAAGCAATAGCTTGCGAGATCATTTGTTCGGTGTGCTGGAAAGCCAAGTGTCAGTGGGGGTGGATAGGATTGAGCTTTCGGAAGTCGTCATGGCGAAAGCAGTGAGATACAGCTGGAGAAGGTGCCGTGGGTGGCGGCATGCGATTCATATCGCGCGTTATGGTCGCACGCAGCCAGGGGTACCGATTCGGCTAGCGCCAGGATTCATCGCATTACGGCAAACTGACAACGCTTATCCCTTCTATAATCACCGCTCGTCCGATAACGGGGACAGGCACCGCCTGGTGGCGGAGCCAGCCCCCTACACGCCTGCTTCCTTCAACACTTGGCCCGTATACGACCGCTTCGACTTGGCAATTTCTCTCGGCGGTCCCTCCACCACAATCTCACCGCCGCGATCTCCACCTTCCGGCCCCAGGTCGATGATCCAGTCGGCATTTTTGATCACGTCTAGATTGTGCTCAATCACCAGCACGGTATTTCCTGCTTCGACGAGCCGATCCAGCACATCCAGCAGCCGCTGCACATCGGCGAAATGCAGACCAGTCGTCGGCTCATCGAGGATATACATCGTGCGACCTGTTGCTCGCTTGGAGAGTTCGCGCGAAAGTTTAACCCGCTGCGCTTCGCCGCCGGAAAGTGTTGTCGCCGACTGGCCGAGCTTCACATAGTGCAGACCGACATCGTGTAGAGTCTGAAGTTTCGCCTTGATCAACGGGATATGTTCGAAGAACTCCAACGCATCGTCCACCGTCATATTCAGCACATCGGCAATGCTTTTCCCCTTATGGAGGATTTCAAGTGTTTCGCGGTTGTATCGTTGCCCCTTGCAGACCTCGCAGGTCACATAGACATCCGGCAGGAAATGCATCTCGATCTTGATGAGTCCGTCGCCCTGACAAGCCTCGCACCGCCCCCCTTTTACGTTGAAGCTGTAGCGCCCCGGCTTATAGCCACGAACACGTGATTCCGGAAGATTCGAATAAAGATCACGGATGTACCCGAACAAGCCCGTGTAGGTTGCGGGATTCGACCTCGGCGTCCGGCCGATCGGCGATTGATCGATATCGATCACTTTGTCGAGCGCGCCGACGCCTTTCAATTCTTTGCACCCATCGATCTTCGGTTTCTTGTGGTACAGCAGCTGCGAGAGTGAGTGGAACAGGACCTCGAGCACGAGTGTGCTCTTCCCTGATCCGGACACCCCGGTCACACAGGTGAAGAGTCCCAGCGGAATGCGCGCGGTCACATTTTTCAGATTATGCTTCTGTGCTCCAACTATCGACAGCGTCCCCCGCTCTTTCCGTTGTCGTTGCGGCACTGACACAGTCTGAACGCCACGCAGGTACTGGCCCGTCAGCGAATTGGGATCGCCCATGATCTGTTGAGGCGTCCCTTGCGCGATCACATGGCCGCCATGCGAGCCGGCGCCGGGTCCCATGTCGAGAAGATGATCGGCGGCCTGCATCGTCTCCGCATCATGCTCAACAACCACCACCGTGTTGCCGAGATCCCGTAGTCTCAGCAACGTCTGCAACAACCGGCGATTGTCGCGCTGATGAAGTCCGATCGAGGGCTCGTCCAGGATGTACAACACGCCGACCAAGCCGGACCCAATCTGCGTCGCTAAGCGGATCCGCTGCCCTTCGCCTCCGGATAAGGTCGCCGCAGCTCGATCGAGCGTCAGATAGTCCAACCCCACATTGACGAGAAAGCCGAGCCGTTCGCGTATCTCTTTCAGAATCCGATGCGCGATGACCAGTTCTCGATCGGTAAACTTCAGCGACAGGAAAAACTCCGCCGCAGCACGAACCGAAAGCCTGGTCACTTCAGCGATCGACTGCTTGGCGAGTTTAATCGACAGACTTTCCGGCCTCAGTCTTGCCCCATGGCAGACCTGACAAGGTTCCAATAGCGTGAAATCCTCTTCCTCTTGATCACCCGGCATCATGGCAGAGCCGATCCCATCGCAAGCCGGACAAGCTCCGTGTGGGCTATTGAAGGAAAATATCCGTGGGGTGACTTCCGGATAGCTCACACCGCAGTTGATACAGGCCAGCTTGTCACTGTAGAGCCTCGTTCGAGCGTCTTCCGTTAGGACCCCGACCAAGCCCCCGGTCAGCTTGACCGACGTTTCGACGGAATCGGCCAGTCGCCGCATGAGAGCATCGCCTGGTTTCATCACTAGCCGATCGACGATGATTTCGATCGTGTGTTTCTTCTGTTTATCAAGGGCAATGTCTTCGCCCAGATCGACAATCTTGCCATCGACGCGAGCGCGGACATAGCCCGCCTTTCGCATCTCCAGCAGTTCCTTCCTGTATTCGCCCTTTCGCCCACGCACGATCGGCGCCAGAATCTGAAACTTTTCCCCTTCCGGCAGCGAGGCAATCGCATCGACCATTTGCTGGACGGTCTGCGCGGTGATCTCTTCTCCGCATTGGAAACAGTAGGGGTGCCCGACGCGGGCAAAGAGCAGCCGAAGATAGTCGTAGATTTCCGTGACGGTGCCGACGGTAGAACGGGGATTATGGCTCGTGCTTTTCTGTTCGATGGAGATCGCGGGAGACAGGCCTTCGATGGAATCGACATCAGGCTTGCCCATCTGTTCGAGGAATTGCCGAGCATAGGCTGACAATGACTCGACGTACCGCCGCTGACCCTCCGCATAGATGGTGTCGAAGGCGAGGGAGGATTTCCCCGACCCACTCAAACCGGTGATGACCACCAGCTTGTCGCGCGGAATCTCCACGTCGATATTCTTGAGATTGTGTTCTCGCGCGCCCTTGATGATGATGGAGTTGCCCATGGGGAAATGGATTATAGCATGCGACTTCGGACGGCTACCGACGCTTGCGCGATCTGCGAGGAGTCCGATCGAGCGCTTCACCCCAGTGAGTCAGAAATGCCGTCACGAACTCATGTTCTTCAGCCGGCGGTACAGCCAATCTCGCCAAGGCCAACGACACGGTCAGCGCGATGTGGTACCCCTCGGAGCGGGACGCGACGGCTCGGCGATAGGCAGGATGGGTATCGTTGATGACGACGGTCGATTCGACAAGACGCCCGAGGTCCAGATCTCCCTCCAATGATTCGAATCGGATGCTGAGTCCATAACGGCCGGGCCGAGAGCGTCCCTTGGCTCCCGGAACGACGGCGACGCCCGGAGAAGGTTCCTGTTGAGGGAGCGGTTCATCATTCACCTCTTCGACCGGCGCTTGGATTTCAGTCGGTTCCTGGAGTGCCTCATCAGGGGAAATAGCCTCCACTGGGACTTCGGCCTGAGTCATAACCGATAGTGCAAGCAGTGCCTGCCCGTCTTCGGCGGAGTCCGATTGCTCGATAGGCAATCGCTTCTGACCTCCGGCTCGTCGCTCGACCAGCGACGCCAGCAGCGGAAATTCTTCCGCCAGCTCCACCAAGACGGTTTCCAGGTCTCGTTCCATCGGCCGTACGGCTCGCCGGTTCGCCTTATCAGCGGATTCCCTGATATCGCCCCAATGAGCCAGTTGCTGCGAGACCGCCTCCTGAATCGCCTTGCGATACCCCAGGTACAGAGCGCCCCGCGAGCCGACGCGGACGAAGTCTCCCTTGTTAAGCGTGAGGGCGGCGGCGAGGGCCGGCGCTTCGATCATCCCGGCCATTCTGTCTGGCGCAGCCGGCGTGAGGCCAAGCCAATCCCATCCGCGCTTAATGACCTTGCCGAACGTACTAATCGCCATGCCGCGCTGGTCATCCGGGACCGGTGTCTCGTGCCGCGTCAGGTAGCCGACTGCGGTCGGCCTGCGTTTGCGCGCCAAACACACGGCAATTCGCGATACCTCGACGCCACGGGCATGATGGCGCGCCAACACTCGACCGTTGACCTCGAAGTGAAACCCTTTCGGATAATGTTGGCTCAGAATCTCGTCGAACTCCGGCTCAAGCAACGGTTGGTACTGCCGCCGCAGCGTCCCTTCGAGATAGCCTTCGTCCAGAAGCGGCGAGAGCGCGTTGTGCAGTTTCAGCTGTACCGCCGTGCCGCGATCGTGCACCAACCCCGGCGGAGGAATCCATTTCCACGGCGCCTTGTGCCGTCCAGCCAAGTGCCAGAGGCTCGCCACATGTTCCTTGCCGCGCCTGGTTTCGGTAACGACGTCTTCACAGACCAACAGACCAAGCTTGATTCCGACTCCGGCGAAGCCGATGCCATGCCCCCGTGTCTTCGTGCTGGCGGCCAGATCGTGGTAACGTACAAGGTCTCTTCGTCTCATCCCCGATCCGTCATCCACGATGGTCAGAGTTGATGACGCCGGGTCCGTCTTCAAATGGAGGCAGGTGGCGCCGGAGTCGAGTGAATTGGCCACCACTTCAGTGAGGATGGTTTCTTCGAGCGCGCCGGGATAGGCATCGCGCAGGTCTTCGAGGAGATGTTGGAGGTCAACGCGTGTTTCGCCCAAACCCTGGTCCTTTCTCAGAAGAGCGGAGTGACGGAAGGGGCAGTATCGGAGGGAATGGGCATCACGTCAAGGGTGCATCGTCAGCACTGCCGTTGCGAGGCAGAATTATTGCGCGACTACTTTCTCAAGTTGTGTACGGATTGGTCATGGCCGGAAGAACTTAGGAAGCCGGCGCTCTGAGAGAGGTTGCTGAAATATCGTCGCGAGCAATTGCTCCATTCCGCTACGCTTCGATTCGGGAGACGAACTGAGGTGTCGAGCATACCACGGAAGCCCAGGGCTGTCTTACCTTGACAAAGCTTGAAACCGGGTGCTACCACGATCGCATGGTGAAAACCGACCATCCTCCATTGGCCAAAGAGTCCCAGACGCCAGCCAAGGTCGTCTCGACATGGTCCGGCCAGGCTCGCGAGGATGCGGTGCAGCGGATGTTCACCGCCATTGCGCGGGTCTACGACCTGAATAACACGCTGTTGAGTTTCGGTCTGCATTACCATTGGAAGAAAATGACCGCCTCCTTCATTACTCCGGTGGGACGAGGAACGGCGCTCGATGTGGGATCCGGAACAGCCGACCTCGCCCTCCTTGTCGAATCGCGCATGGGACCCAAGGGGCGCGTGATCGCATCAGATCTGAACCACGCCATGCTGGTGGAGGGTTTCAAGAAGATCGGGGGTAAAGGCCTCACCGACAAGATCACCTGCCTCCAGGCAAGCGCGGAACATTTGGGATTTGGAGACAACACCTTCGACGCGGTCACCACCGGTTTCTGCATGCGGAACGTCGGAGATTTGCCGGGAGCCGTGAAGGAGATCCGCCGTGTGATGAAACCCGGCGGCCGCTTCGTGTGTCTGGAATTTTCGCGTCCGGTGTTCGGTTGGTTGCGAACGCTCTACGATTGGTATTCCTTCAAACTGCTGCCCTGGATCGGCACCATGGTCGCCCGCGACCGCACCGGCGTCTACGAGTACCTTCCAGCGTCGATCCGGACGTTTCCCGACCAAGAACGGTTGTGCCAGATCCTACGCGATGCAGGGTTTCGTCAGGTGTCGTACAAGAACCTCAGCGGTGGAATTGTCGCTATTCATGTAGCGACCAAATAACAGTGCTCAAGTCCACCGCCGACAATGACGACATCATAGTCGGCATTCTGGGGAGCTAGAGCATCACTGGCACTCAGGATCGCACAAGCCTGTCATCCGTCTGCGCAGACAACATCTCACTCGTAGGGACATCGGCATGCACGGCCCGAAACATGCCAAAGCGACACAGCCCTGCCCCAAATGCCAGATGCATTAACAGGAACGTGGGCACTTCCCGCAATGATTTAATGAACCCGATCACGCCAAACCGAACAATCCCATCTGGACGGACCATTCCCTGCCAGATGGAATCGAACCACGAGGGTAAAGTTTCGGCAGTCCAATCCGCTGTGGTCACTTCACCCGCCACCAGTCCGGTTGCCTCCAGTAATTCTGAAAACTCTTCAATGCTGGCAAATGCTGGATGAGACCACTGATCCAGAAGTTGTCGCATCACTGGCTTTTCCCAAAAATTGAGTGGGACCCGGCGATCGTCCCGCTGATTCCAATCGGCAACAACCAGAATTCCACCCGGTTTCAGAACGCGCATGAGCTCTCTGGCAAATTGTGCCTTATCCGGCATGTGCGGTCCTGCCTCGACCGACCAGACCACATCAAAACTGGCATCGGGGAACGACAGTGCCAGCGCATCATCGACCTGAAAGTGAGCATTCACCTCTGGGGAGGTCAGTTCTTGAGCACGTCTGACTTGCTGAGGGCTGAGGGTGATTCCTGTGACAGCAAAGCCATAATCCCGAGCCAGAATACGACTGCTGCCGCCGATGCCACAGCCCACATCTAAAACCGTCGTACCGGAAGGAAGCTTGTCTAACCCACCCCAACGCACCATTTCATGCACAAAGTCTGACTTGGCTTTGCGAAAATCCTTTTTACGGGGTGGAGAGCCGTAGTGTCCCAGATGAATATGTTCGCCCCAGTAGAACTCTAGAATGCCGTCATTCGTCCAGTCATCATAGGAATTGGCGACAGAATCGGCAGACTGATATTTGCGGGGAAAGAGCAAGTACAGCACTAATCCAATCAGCGGTAAGACCAGGAGAAGGACAATCGCCACTATGAAAATGTTCATCATATCGAATGCCTGGATTAACGTGATTTCATTAACATGTATGGACACTACAAAGAACGTGAGACGAGTAATCTAGAAAACACTCACCCCACGCTCTGATGCGCCTACAGAGGTGAAAAGTGGCGTAGATTAGCCTCGGAAATGCTGCTAAGTCAATGCGAAGGGGATGGGAGTCTCAGGCGAACCTTCATTTTTGGGGAGAGTGATATGAGCTTTCTCCTTTTCCCGGTTCTGGCCATCACTATTGGATGGTAAGCATGTACTTACTCTAAACCACCAACCCGACGCTCTTGACACTCATACGATTCGACTATAGACTCCCGCCCGTGCTGGTTCACTGAATTCCAGTGAGCAAAAGGGAACCCGGTGGAAATCCGGGGCTGCCCCGCAGCGGTAAGCGAGAACGACTCCACAAAAAGCACTGGCCATTCCGGCCGGGAAGCGGTGGAGAGAGGAAGCCGGCGACAGCCGAAACGCTCGCGAGCCCGAAGACCTGCCAGCACCCGGTGACGGAGAGACAACCGAAACCGGTTCGACCTGGAGCCTCGAGGGAGGACCGTAGGTCTGAGCTGGTTCGGATTTTCTTCCTTCCTTCCGTTCCTGGTTCACGACCAACTTCTCCCAACAGTGTGCTGTTATCGCCCGCGGGGGTGGTGGTCGGGCCAAGAATCGCGCTGAACTCTCTCACGCGTCTCGGCTGACACTCACTCCTCGCGATCTTTCCGCAAAGGATGATCCTTTGCGCAACCAGTGAGCGAGGAGGACATTCATGGCCAGTGAATCAGTCGAGAGCATCGATAGCCCTGCCGTCGCATCTGAAACGCTTATCTCCGAAGACAGTACAACCTATGACGATTCCTCCCAACACACGATGCGGGTGAATAAACGCAATGGCTCGACAGAGCCGGTCGACGTCATGAAGATTGTCCGCGCCGTGGAGCGGTGTTGTGGAGGACTTTCCGACATCGATCCGCTCCGCATCGCGACCAAGACCATCAGCGGTCTTTACAATGGGGCGACGACCCGCGAGCTCGACCGGCTCTCGATCCAGACAGCCGCCGCGCTCATCGTGGAAGAGCCTCAGTATGCCCGGTTGGCGGCACGCCTGCTCGCCACCTATATCGACAAGGAAGTTCGGAACCAGGAAATTCACGCGTTCTCTCAGTCCATCGCGGCAGGACGGCGACTGGGATTGATCAACGAGCGCGTGCACGAATTCGTCTCGCAAAATGGCCGTAAGTTGAACGACGCACTTGATTCGAAGCGCGACAGGGAGTTCGAGTATTTCGGCCTTCGCACCATCTATGACCGCTATCTGCTCAAGCACCCGGTGACCCGGCAGGTCATCGAGACGCCGCAGCAATTCTTTCTTCGCATTGCCTGTGCCCTCGCCGAGACGGTCACGGATGCGGTCGAACTATATCGACTGCTTTCGTCGTTGGAGTATTTGCCCAGCTCACCGACGCTCTTCAACGCTGGAACAAAACACGAGCAACTCTCGAGCTGCTTTTTGCTCGATTCGCCGGATGACCATCTGGAACACATCTATCAGCGGTACACGGACGTTGCGATGTTGTCGAAGTTTTCCGGAGGAATCGGCCTCGCCTACCATCGTGTCCGGTCGCGTGGGTCCCTGATCGAAAGTACGAATGGACATTCGAATGGGATCATCCCCTGGTTGAAGACGCTCGACGCGTCCGTTGCTGCCGTCAACCAGGGTGGAAAACGCAAGGGAGCCTGCTGTGTCTATCTGGAGCCGTGGCATGCCGATGTCGAAGAGTTTCTCGAACTGCGTGACAACACGGGCGACGAGGCCTGCAGGGCCCATAACCTGAACCTCGCCAATTGGATTCCCGATCTCTTCATGAAACGTGTGGAGGCCGACGGCGAGTGGAGCCTCTTCGATCCAAAGGTCACGCCGGACTTGCCCGATCTCTATGGAGAAGATTTCGAGCGGGCGTATGAACAGGCGGAGCAGGCCGGGCTTGCATCGAAAACCGTCAAGGCCCGTGATGTTTACGCGCGGATGATGCGCACACTGGCGCAGACCGGCAACGGATGGATGACCTTCAAAGACAAGTCCAACCGCGCCTGCAACCAAACTGCCATGCCGGGGCGGACGGTCCATCTTTCCAATCTCTGCACCGAGATCCTCGAAGTCACGTCGCGCGACGAGACGGCTGTCTGCAACCTTGGCTCGATCAATCTCGCCCGTCATACAATGACTGAATCCGACGGAAGCCTGTCATTCGACTTCGACAAACTCGCGCGAACCGTGCGGACGGCCGTCCATCAACTCGATCGAGTCATCGATCTCAACTACTATCCCCTCGCCGCAGCAGGATCATCGAATCGCCTGTGGCGACCGGTGGGCCTCGGGCTCATGGGCTTACAGGATGTCTTCTTTCAGATGCGGTTGCCCTTCGACGCACCGGATGCGCGCGCACTGTCGGCGCGGATCGTCGAGGATATCTACTTCCACGCACTGTCCGCATCGGTGGACTTGGCCATCACGAAGGGACGCCATCCGGCATTCGAGGAAACGAGGGCTGCACGAGGGGAGTTGCAGTTTGACGCCTGGGGGGTCGAACCGAAAGACTCAAAACGTTGGGATGACCTGAGAGCCAGGATCCAAACGCACGGACTACGAAACTCATTGCTCGTCGCCATTGCGCCGACGGCGACTATCGCCTCGATTGCGGGGTGCTATGAATGCATCGAACCCCAGGTGTCCAATCTGTTCAAGCGCGAAACCCTTTCCGGCGATTTTTTGCAGGTCGATCGCTATCTGGTGGCGGATCTCAAAAAGCTCGGTCTTTGGAACGACGAGATCCGCACGCGCCTCAAAATCGCTGAGGGGTCCGTGCAAGGGCTCAATGAGTTGCCGGCCGATCTACGCGCCGGCTACCGGACCGTGTGGGAGATTCCCATGCGTTCCCTCATCGATATGGCGGCCGACCGTGGCGCGTTCATCGATCAGAGCCAGTCGTTGAATCTGGTTATCGAGAATCCCAACATCGGGCAGCTCTCGAGTATGTACTTCTATGCGTGGAAGAAAGGACTGAAGACGACCTATTACCTGCGCTCCCGCCCGGCGACCCGCATTGCGAAGGCGACGGTCGATTCCGCCGATCAGGCCTCGCCACGAGGCGGCGGGCGGCCTGCCGGGGACTCCACATGGACCCCTGCGACGCCGCGCGACGGAGGAGTGGACGACGTGACGTGCTCGCTTGAAAATCCTGGGATTTGCGAGGCCTGCCAATGAGCCATGTCAAACGGCCTGCTCGCCTCCTCGATCCCGGTATGTGTCTGACACTGCGTCCCATGGCCTATCCGGTGTTTTTCGAGATGTACCGCGCCGCCATCAAGAACACCTGGACCGTGGAAGAGGTGGATTTCTCCACGGACGTCGGCGACCTGCGCACGAAGATGAGTACCGCCGAGCGTCACCTGGTACAGCGGCTCGTGGCCTTCTTTGCCACCGGCGATTCCATCGTGTCGAACAACCTCGTGCTCAATCTCTACAAACACATCAACGCACCCGAAGCGCGGATGTACTTGTCGCGTCAACTCTATGAAGAAGCTCTGCACGTCCAGTTCTACGTGACGCTGCTCGATACCTACGTGCCCGATCCCGACGAACGGTTCTCAGCGTTTGCCGCCGTGGAAACCATTCCGTCCATCCGCAGGAAAGCGGACTTTTGTTTCACCTGGATGGACTCCATTCAACGGCTCGATGCGCTGGATTCTCGCGAAAATCGCAGCCGGTTCTTGCACAACCTCGTGTGCTTCGCCGCCTGTATCGAGGGACTCTTTTTCTTCGCCGCATTTGCCTATGTGTACTTTCTCCGCTCGCGCGGACTTCTGCACGGACTCGCGAGCGGCACCAATTGGGTGTTTCGCGACGAGAGCGCCCACATGGCCTTTGCATTCGAAGTCGTGAACCAGGTACGGCGCGAAGAGCCGGATCTGTTTGACGAAACATTCGAAGCCCATGTCGGTCGGATGATGGACGACGCGGTCGCCTGCGAGAGCGCGTTCGCGGAAGATTTGCTCGGCGGCGGCGTGGCAGGGCTTTCGCTGCGCGATGTGCGGCGATACCTGGAGTTTGTAGCGGACCAACGGCTGACGACGCTTGGTCTCCAGAAGCGATACGGAGCGAAGAATCCTTTCGCATTCATGGACCTCCAAGACGTCCAAGAAGTCGCCAATTTCTTCGAACGGCGTGTATCCGCCTACCAAGTGGGGGTGACAGGAGACGTGGCCTTTGATGCGGCATTCTGAAAATCCGGATTTGTGTCACACGATGAAAACGAGGGTGGTCTCACTCGTTCAGCAAAAAAGGAGTCACCATGGCTGTGGTCGCAACGTGTTTGGGGTATCCGCGTATCGGCGCCACGCGTAAGCTGAAGAAAGCGCTCGAATCGTTTTGGTCGGGCAAGAGCACGGCGGTCGATCTTCAGTACACCGCCGCCGAACTGCGGAGTAGAAATTGGTGTGCCATGAAACAGGCCGGCATCGACCATATCCCGGTGGGGGATTTTTCGCTCTATGATCACATGCTGGACATGGCCGTGGCCGTCGGCGCCGTGCCGGAACGATATCAAGGCATACAAGATCCTCTTATCAGATATTTCGCCATGGCTCGTGGTCTACAGGACCTCGAGGCAGGTATCGATGTGCCTGCATTGGAGATGACGAAGTGGTTCGATACGAACTACCACTATATCGTTCCTGAGATTGATCCCAACAAGCCGTTCGTGCTCAATGCATCGAAACTTTTATCCGAAATCGATGAAGCAAGACGGATCCTCGGTATCGATCCTCGACCAGTCATCACCGGCCCCGTCACGTTTCTGCTCCTCTCGAAAATGGCAGGCGACGCGAAGGGCACTGCCACGCTCGATCTGCTCGACAAGCTCCTTCCCGTCTATGAGCAGCTTGTAATCGAACTGGCGAAGCGGCGCGTGGGGTGGATTCAACTCGACGAGCCCTGTCTCACGCTCGATCTCGATGACCGCGCGAAAGCGGCGTATCGGCTTGCCCTGGCACGTCTGACGAACCTGGAGAATCGGCCTCGCCTCATGCTGACGACCTACTTCGGTCGACTTGCGGACAACCTCCCGATTGCCGTGGGATCCCGTTGTGATGCCTTGCATGTCGATCTGGTGCGCGCCTCCGAACAACTCGACGCGGTGCTCAAGGCGGTTCGATCGCCAATGCGATTGTCTCTCGGGGTTGTCGACGGTCGGAACGTCTGGCGCACGGACCTCGATGCGGCCCATGCGATCGTGCGGCGGGCCGTGCTGGCCTTAGGACGAGAGTATGTCCTCGTTGCGCCCTCATGCTCGCTCCTCCACGTGCCGGTCGACCTGGCCGGCGAACAGAAGATCGACACAGAGCTCAAGAGTTGGTTGGCCTTCGCGGCACAAAAGCTCCATGAGCTTCGTGTGTTGGCCGACACGGCGGAGATGGATACGCCGGCTGACGGGCGCTTCATGGATGCGCGGGCCGCACGATCAACCAGACAGGCGTCCTCGAGAGTTCGCAACTCTGCCGTGCGAGATTGCGTACAAGCGGTGACCGACACGATGTTCCGCCGGACCTCACCATTCCAGGAACGCATCAAGAAGCAGCGTACTCGGTTCAACCTGCCGGCTTTTCCGACGACGACCATCGGTTCCTTCCCTCAGACCGGCGATGTTCGTGGTGCACGCGCCGCCTGGCGAGCGGGGCATATGACGGCGCAGGGCTATAAGGAATTTCTGCAAGCCGAGACACGCCGCTGTATCCAGAAGCAAGAAGCGCTTGGGCTCGATGTCTTGGTACACGGTGAATTCGAGCGCACTGACATGGTGGAGTATTTCGGCGAACAGCTCGACGGCTTCGCCTTCACCGAGAAGGGCTGGGTCCAGAGCTATGGATCGCGTTGTGTGAAGCCGCCTATCATTTTCGGCGATGTTTCGCGGCGGCACCCGATGACCGTGGAGTGGTCGACCTACGCCCAACAGCTCACACGGCGTCCGATGAAGGGCATGCTCACGGGGCCGGTCACCATCCTCCAGTGGTCGTTCGTCCGTGACGATCAGCCGCGCAAGGATACCTGTCTCCAGATCGCCCTTGCGCTTCGCGGAGAGGTTGCCGACTTGGAACGGGCGGGCATCGGAATGATCCAGGTGGACGAACCGGCGATTCGCGAAGGGCTTCCGCTCCGGCGTCGGGATTGGAAGGCCTATCTGCGCTGGGCGGTCGACGCCTTCAAACTCGCCACGAGCGGAGTCCTGGACGAGACGCAGATCCATACCCACATGTGTTATTCGGAGTTCGGGGACATCCTGGAGGCCATCGCCGAAATGGATGCCGACGTCATGTCCATCGAAACGTCTCGTTCGAAGATGGAGCTGCTGGCCGATTTTGCTCGCTTCCGTTATCCGAACGAAATCGGCCCCGGCGTGTACGACATTCACTCACCGCGTGTGCCGATGGGCGAAGAAATGGCGGAGCTCCTTCTTCGTGCCGGAATGGTCTTGCCGGCCGCGCGTCTCTGGGTGAACCCCGATTGCGGACTCAAAACGCGCGGCTGGCCGGAAGTCGAGGCGGCGCTCGCCAACATGGTTGACGCGGCTCGGCTGGCTCGCAAACGGTTCGTCGGCGCAACGTCATGATCGGATCGGCGTTTGATCCGTCCCGTTGCCCGCTCTGTATGCAACCGAACGGTGCGGCATGGCCGACGGTACCGGAGACTGCTGGTGCTTTGAGTCACCCACGCCGTCGGACTGTCTCGACCGGATACCGCCTGAGACGACGGATCTGGCGTGCCTGTGCCGAGAGTGCCTGTCGGACTTGCGCCAACCAGTGAGGCCCCTGAAGAAGATTCGCGAATGTATTCGAGCAGGGAGGTAGCAGCGCTGCCATTGGTGCACCGCAAACGAGCCGCTTATGGGTTCTACCGGTTCCTGTTGATGGTCTATGACACCTACATCAATCACTGTTCTGGACTGAGCGGATGCGAGGCCAAGCTCGACTTGAACGGCCTGCACATTCGCCCTCGGGGATTCGGAGCAGATCCCCTACGAGACCGATCGGTTCGACCGGTATGTCTCGGCCGGCAGCCTCAAATATTGGCCAGACCTTGCGCAGGGTATTCGGAATGGGCTATTTGATAGCTGTTCCCGAAACCCTGTTGCCATGAGAAACGAGAACGATGTCGAGTTCCGGTCGGTGAACGTCATCTAGCCAATGAACAAGGGAATGATCGAAACCGACGTAGCGATTGTCGGCGCGGGCGGCGGCGGTGCCGTCTTAGCCCTGGCATTGGCCAAACAAAACATTCGTACACTGGTAGTAGATCAGGCAGGCAGTCCGTCTAAAAGTTTGCGGGGTGAGATTATCCAACCGAACGGGCAAGCAGTCCTTGACCGCTTGGGCGTCTTATCCTCATTGCCGGCCGATGCCACGCTGTCCGTGCGGCATTTTCATTTTTGCCGGGCCGGGGGCAGGCGTCTTTGCACCTTCGATTATGGCGACTTGCCGGCACCGTACAACCGTGCCATCGTGACCCTCGCCAACGTGGCCCACCATGCAATCATCGCGGCGATACAGCAACAGAAGAGCGTGACACTTCACTACGGAACCTCCTTCACAGGACTCATCCTCGAGGACGATCGGGTTGTTGGATTATCGACAAAAGGACAAGATGGCCCACTCACGATCCGTGCAAAGATTGTCGTCGGTGCTGACGGAGCATTTTCGAAAGTGCGTGAAGCCCTCAAGATTCCCGTCGATCTGCATCTCTATCGTGATGGATATCTGATTGCGGCACTGGAGTCGGACGAGCAAATAGCGGAATCGTTCTTCTACGTTGGACACAAGACCATCTTGGGACTGTTTCCGGTGACGGGAAAGAAGGTTTACATTCTCTACATGATTCCCAGAGATTCGCTGGAAGCCGTGAAGCGGCAGGGAATCCCTGCGCTCCAGCAGACATGGAGCTGGATCGCACCGCCGTTTACCCGGCTCTTTCGGAATCTGCATGATTGGAGTCAGGTCGCATATCTGCCGACGGGTCGGGTGCGCACGCCGAGATGGGTGGCAAATGGAGCTGTCCTGATCGGTGACGCTGCCCATGCGATGAATCCCCACGCATCGCAGGGGCGCATGCAGGCGATGGTCGATGCCATCGCGCTATCCGATCTCATACCAAGTTGTCTCGCCGACAAGGACTATTCGGCTGCCAGATTGAGTGCATTTGAACGTGCCAGGCGACCGCAAGTGAACATGCTCCAACACTTGGCCGATCAACAAGTGTTCTATTGGGATACGGGGAATCCGGTGGTGGCCTTCATCCGTGATCGTGTGTTTCAGACACTAGATCGAAACGCACGGCTACGTCATCAGGTCCTATCGACGACGGCGGGGTTACGAACCGTGTCGCCATTTAGCGGGATCGATCGGATAATTGCGGCGGGGTTATTTCCCGATATCCGGTCGCATGAACGATCTCAATAGTCGATCTCGTCGTGAGAGCTTAGTCTGGAATAACGTCCCATGACACCGGAAGAAGCGCGTGCCCACTACAATTTTCTCTCCGAGCCTGGGAACGGAAGCAAGGGAGCCGTGATCCTCGTCGATGGACCGGATCTCTGTCCCAAACTTCGGAATCCCCCACCTATGCCGACCAAAACCTCAGCCGTGGTATTGAGGGCAATTCGGGGCGGGATGCGCTCCTTTCACTCGAAGAAATCCTTCGTTCGCGCCGACCGGTTCCATCCCCTTCTCAGACGCCTGAGCCAAGAGCTTCGGCCGGTTAATTTCTCTTCGGTATACATCCAAATCACGTATGAACCCATACTCTTGCTTCTGCAACACCTTGCATTCGGGTTTAAGCCGATGCTAACATTTATTCGTGTTAGAGAAGTTGGATAGTACGTCAACCATCTGGTTTTTCAGATAATTACAGTCCTTCTCAGATACTTTTCGTTCACTCGCGCCTTAAGGAGGCGCCTCAATGTATAAGACTATCTATATTCCGGTCGATAACTCTGACCATTCCAATACTGCGGTGGATGTTGGTGTCGAGCTGGCCAAAACTTTCGGCTCGAAAATTGTGGGGAGCCATGTCTATGCCGCAAAAATGCATGACAAACGCTTCAAACAGATGGAAGCCGGATTGCCGGAGGAATACCACGATGAAAAGGAGCTCGACCGGCAACGACAGATCCATGATTCGCTGATCACCCGTGGTCTCCAAATCATCACCGACTCCTATCTCGACTACGTCGACAAGAAATGTAACGAAGCCAATCTTCCAATCGAGCGGCGATCGCTCGAAGGGAGAAACTGGAAGGTTCTGGCCGAGGATATTAACACCAACGGCTATGAGCTCGTCATCATGGGAGCATTGGGGGTCGGAGCGGTTAAAGACAGCGTGATCGGCAGCAACACCGAGCGCGTGGTCCGCCGAGTCCGAAACTCCGATATGCTGATTATTAAGAACATCCAGCCGTTGAAGAGCGGCAAGATTGTCGTCGCCGTTGACGGCAGCCCCTACTCATTCGGCGGACTGATGACCGGCCTGGCCCTCGGCAAGGCGTTTGACATGCCGGTGGAGGCGATTTCGGCGTTCGATCCCTATTTCCACTACGCGGCATTCCACAGCATTTCCGGGGTCCTCAACGAAGAAGCTGGCAAGGTGTTTCGTTTCAAGGAACAGGAAAAGCTGCACGAGGAAATCATCGACAGCGGCTTGGCGAAGATCTATCAGTCCCATCTGGACATTTCCCGGGAAATCGCACAAGCCGAGCAAACGGATGTGAAAACAACGTTGCTGGACGGCAAGGCCTTCGAAAAAATCATTCAATATGTCCGCAAAGACGTCCCGGCATTATTGATCGTCGGACGCATCGGCGTTCACAGCGACGACGACATGGATGTCGGCAGCAATACGGAAAATCTGCTCCGGAGCGCCCCCTGTAATGTGCTGGTTTCGAATCGCAAATATGTTCCTCCGATCGATACCCAGGCTGAGTACACGATCGCTTGGACGGAAGAGGCTTTGCGACGGATGGAAAAGATTCCGGTCTTTGCACGAGGCGTGGCGAAGACCGCCATTCATCGGTACGCCATTGAAAAAGGCCATACGATCATCAGTAACACCGTTGTGGATGCAGCGGTAGGTCACATCCTCCCCAAAGGCGCCATGGACGCCATGCGTGCACTGGGTGGAAGTCTGGATGCTGCCGGTATAGACCGCGACAAGATGCAGGCCGACCAGGCCGTAACGAAAGATCTTATGGGCGAGACCTTGAGTGGAATCATGACGCAGATCGTCGAGGAGAAGCCGAAATC
Organism: Nitrospira sp.; assembly: GCA_029194665.1. Classification (NCBI taxonomy): domain Bacteria; kingdom Pseudomonadati; phylum Nitrospirota; class Nitrospiria; order Nitrospirales; family Nitrospiraceae; genus Nitrospira; species Nitrospira sp. The sequence goes on from JARFXO010000001.1 coordinate 510,269, forward strand.
GGTCGATGCTTCGACACAGGCCTATCTGGACCGCATGAGTCAAAGTTATTTCGTCTGTGACGGGTGTGGCTATATCGGGAAGGGGGATACTCCTGTCAAATGTCCGGTCTGCAGTTCAGATGGGACGAGATTCAAACAGGTCGACAAGAAAGTCTTTGAGGTGGCGGCAAAAGCTGAAGGTGAACTGGAAACGGACGTTGCGTACGACGATGTGCCGATACAGTGGACCAAGGATGCGAAAGAGGCGATCCGTGCCGTGCCGGCCGGATTCCAGCGGAGGCGGGCAAAGGCTAGAATTGAAAAGAGCGCGCGTAAGCTGGGAATGACGACCATCACGCTTGAATATGCGGCGCCGATGATCAAGGAAGCCGCGTCTGAAGACTATACTCCCATTTTTTCCAACAAGGGCACCGGCACATCGCCGGCAGCGGAAACCGGGCTTGCCGCTACGAATGGGAATGGCTCGAATGGTCATGTCGAACCGGCCTCACCGTACACCTGGACTAGCGACGCGCAGGCCAGATTGGATCGGGCTCCCGAAGGCTTCATGCGCGATTGCACAAGAGCGCTCATTCTCAAGCATGCCGAGAAAATGGGAGCGACCGTGATCACGCTCGAAGTCGCGAATGAAGGCATCGAACAGGCGAAGGGGTACATGGCGGAAGCTATGAAGACCGGGAATCTCAAAGACATGATCGCCGACCTCACCGGCAAGTCTTCGACGTAAGTTTTGAGTTGTGAATCTTGAGTTGTGAGTTGCAGCCGCTCTCCTAGAACCGGAATTAAGCGTTAAAACCTCACCATTCAAAACTCTCATGGGTAAATCTCTTCCTATCTTCAACGGCCCTTCCGGGATCCTGGGCTCCTTGCAGCAGCAAATGACCCAGTTCTTCCCCTCCACTCCCAAAGTGGACCGGCCCTTCGACGGTCGGACGGTTGACGACTTCAAGCCCTACCTCGTTGCGCTGAACCTGACCAAACGCTGCAACCTCAAATGCGATCACTGTTATCTTGATGCGACCACCAAAGCAGCCGGTGGGGACGATGAGCTGAGTACCGAAGAATGCAACCGAGTGATTAAGCAGATCGCCGAAGTGAATAAGGGCTGCCTCCTCGTCATCACAGGGGGCGAACCGCTCGTGCGACCTGACATTCTCGACATTGCTCGCTACGCGGTCGAACTCGGCTTTATGGTCGTCTTCGGAACAAACGGGATGCTGATCGATGATCGACTGGCCAAGACTCTTGTGGAGATCGGTGTGATGGGCGTGGGTATCAGTATTGATTCATTGGAGGCCGCCAAGCACGACGCTTTTCGCGGAGTACCGGGGGCCTGGGAAGCGGCGGTCGCCGGCATTGAAGCCAGCAAGCGCAATGGCCTGCAATTTCAGGTGCATTTCAGTGCCCAGCCGATGAACTACAAAGAACTGCCTGAGGTCGTCGCCTGGGCACACCAACTGGGAGCCCGTGTATTGAATGTCTTCTTTATGGTTTGCACTGGACGGGGAGAAGAATTGACGGACATCACCCCCGCTCAATATGAAGAGGTGCTTGGGTACCTCGTTGAATGCCAGGATAATTACAAAGGCATGCTGGTCAGAGCCCGCTGCGCTCCGCACTTCAAACGGTTGGCTTATGAAAGGGATCCCAACTCACCGATCACGAAGGCGACCGGATACATGGGGGGCGGATGTTTGGCCGGCACGAACTATGCCCGGGTGACACCTAACGGCGAACTGACTCCTTGTCCCTATATGCCGCTGTCCGCAGGAAATTTGCGTTCCCACAGTTTCGTCGATCTCTGGGAACGCTCGGACGTCTTCAATTCATTCCGGTATCCTCAGCTCAAAGGGAAATGCGGCGACTGCGAGTACAGCGACATCTGCGGCGGCTGCCGCGCCCGTCCCTATGTAGACCACGGTGACTGGCTGGACGAAGATCAATGGTGCCTCTACGAGCCTAAAGGCGGCGAGAAGATCAAAGTGGCGTTCAATGTCTCTGAAGAAACCGACGTCACATGGGACGAAGCGTCCGCACTGAGATTGAGCCGAATTCCCTACTTCCTCCGCGCCATGGTTAAAAAAGGTGTGGAAAAGCACGCCCGTGAGAACAATGTTCCCCTCATTACCGTCGAATTGATGGAGGAGCTGCGCAAGAAGCGATTCGGCAACGACGCGCCTGTCTTTAAATTTGAACGTTAACCGTTGATCGTTATTCGTTAATCGCATGAACTCAGCCGTTCGTCAGTCTCCTTAGCTTTTCACGGTTTACGTCTAACGATTCACGCTTAACGAGGCCTCGGACATGGACGCTCTTCAAAGTATCACCACCGATCTTAACATCCTGATCCCGATCGTTAACCACTGGTTTCATTTGCTCTCGGCGATCATTTGGATCGGCGGCCTGGCGTTTCTCGTCATGGCGGTGACACCCGGGCTGCAAAAAGCCGTTCCAAGGGATCAGATCAAGCCCATCACGGACATCTTCTATCAGTACTACAAAAAGGTGGCCGGCCTTCTCTTGGTCGTCCTGCTGTTCACCGGTGGGGTAAACCTTCACTACGTCAATCAGGTCATGGTTTCACAATCAGGCAACGGGGTGCAGCATCACTCCAAGTACCTCATGATCTTCATGATTAAACTCCTTCTCGTGCTGGGTCTCCTCACACTGTTCCTCTACACCGTCATATTCAAGTCAGATGACGAAGCCGACGAGGGGGAACCCTATGAGGCCATTCCCTTCCAACGGGCCGCCCTCTGGATGGGTTTCTTCATCGTCCTCTGCGCGGCAGCCATGAAGCATCTGCATCAATAATCCCGCGTCGCGTTTCGGGCCATACATCATAACGAGCCGTCATCTGAAACGAAACAGGCGCTTGACCAAACCGGGAGAACGAGGAAAGTTATGTGGGATACTTCACCGCGTCAGTGGCTCGGCTTCGTCTTAAGCGGTGAGTTGAATTAGGACCGGCGATAAAACTAGGAGCGACTGGCCATCACTTCGATCGGTTCAAACCTAGCGCCCGCTTGAAGACCGTGGCGAATCCAAAATAGCCGAAGGAATCTTTGAGGTTCGAATAGAGCCGCTTGACTGTGCCCATCTCCGCATTGGTGACATACTCCATCGTCAAAGCAATCCGCTCTTCACTTTCTCCGAGCGGCGTGACCGCGTGCCAGAGCTTGTCCCCGTTGAAAATCACCATATCGCCGGGTTCCGTGATCAGCTCGAGATGGCGCGGCTGCTTGGTCGGGTGGTCTTTGAAGAGCTCACACACCAACTTGCACTGGGTTGATCGATCAACCAACCCCATCAAGATCGTGTACCGAGCGCCCTTATAGTAGGACGTATCGTAGTGGAACCCAATGTGGTCGCCCGGTTCAGTATAGTAGTAGAGGGCGCAGGAATGGGGATCGTTGTCTGGGCAGTACATCAACTTTGCGTCAACGAGACGGTTCAAGAATCGCCTGAAGGATTCGGAGCGGTAGAGGTCGAGAAAGCGGGGAGCTTTCTCCTGCACCGTATAATAGCTGACACTCCCGCCCTTCTTATGGCCGGGAATGTAATTGCGATTGAGATCCGATTTGACAGCCTGCGCTTGAGGAACGAACACTTCTTCTACGAAGGCGCGAGGCAAGAATTGCTTGATCACCAAGAACTCGTTCTGTTCCCAATACTCCCGGTAGAGAAGATCGAATTCCAAGGAGGCGACAGCCTGATCGACTGTGTCCGTCACACTACTCGTCAATTGTTGCACGACAAGACTCTCCGTTGTGTTCAAATGTCATCAGCCATCAGTCTAAGGAAAACCCGCTCGCTTCCCAGCGGATTCATGATCTGTGACCAGGTTCATGGCCCGTTCAACACCGGAGCCCTGACGACTTCCGCATCCGACGGGGTCTTAAAGTCGAACACCTCATTACCTAATCCCTGGTTTGGTCTCAAGTTCGAAAATTCAAAGACGGCGACGTTGCCGCTGATCTCATGGAGTGACACCGTGCGGATATAATAGGTCTTGGGGAAGACCTCGACGATGATCTTCTGAAGATTCTGGGTGGATTCCTGATCCTTGGCTTTGGGAATCAGCGTGATAAGGGGCATCCCACCAGCTCCCCTGCTTTTTCCAATGGTGGGTTCAACGTCAAACGACTCATCCAGTCTGGCCGCTCCCTGCAACAGTTCCAACGGCGCCTTCGAGGCAGCCATCTGAGTCAATTTCCCGACCAGAACCTGCTTATGTTCTGGGACATATACCTTCACATCTTCCTGGTTCACATAGATTTGTTCAGTCGCCGGATCCACATAGTCCCACCGTAAACGGCCCGGCTTTTTGATATATACCTTGCCGGCTGACGTCACGGGCCGCTCAAACCCCTCAATCTTCGTCTTCTGAGAAAAGTCGGCCTGCAGATCTTTGGTCTTCTCGTATCGAGCTTGCAGTTGTTTGACGACTTCGCGAACTTCCTGCAACGCCTTTTCATCAATCGGCCCCTCTGCCGCCCAGGCCGACAAGACGAGCACGACACTCAATGAAGCTGTAAGCCACCAACGCATCATGCCTCCGCTGCTTCCGCCGCTCCCACCGGACCGCGCCGACCAAGCACCTCCCGACGCCCATCGCGACCCGCTGCCCCCACGATGCCATCTGTCTCCATTTGTTCAATCATACGGGCCGCGCGTGGGTAGCCGACCCTCAGTCGACGCTGAATTAACGAGGCCGAAGCCTGTCCGGTCGACAGGACCAGATCTTTGGCCTGTTCATACACCTCGTCCTTGGCCTCCTCCTCTGCCGCTTCTTCTGACTTGAGGGATTGCAGTTCCTGATTGTAGATCGGGAGCGCTTGCTTCTTCACAAACTCAACAACTGAACGGACATCGTCGTCCGCCACAAAAGACCCATGCAGACGAGCGAGGCGGCCTGTGCCGGAGGCCAGGTATAGCATATCGCCCCGACCGAGGAGAGCCTCCGCTCCATTGGCATCAAGAATGGTGCGCGAGTCGGTCTTCGAAGAGACTTGAAACGCGATCCGCGCAGGGAAATTTGCTTTGATCAGGCCGGTCAGCACATCGACGGATGGGCGTTGGGTTGCCAGCACCAGATGAATGCCGGAAGCCCGCGCCATCTGTGCGAGCCGGGCGATCTTATCTTCCACATCTTTCGGAGCCACCATCATCAGATCTGCCAGCTCGTCGATCATGACAACGATGAAAGGCAGCGGCTCCGGCGGCGTCGGTTTTGGTTGCATGCAACCACGCTCACCTTCGGGAATCGAGGTTTCACCGGCAGAGAGGCGCTCTTCTTCTGAGAGAAACTGCATTGGGAGTTCAGTCTGCTCAACGCCCGCTAGGCTATTGCCAGCAAGCGCTTCATGCAGACCGAGGACCTTACGATTGTACGCATCGACATTCCTCACACCAGCCTCTGCCAGCAGCTTGTACCGTCGTTCCATTTCAGCGACGACCCAACCCAGCCCTCTCGCGGCAGATTTGGGCTCGGTAATCACCGGGCGCAACAGATGGGGAATTCCCTCATACGATTGAAACTCGAGCATCTTCGGATCAATAAGCAGGAGTTTCACTTCACTGGGCTTGGCGGAAAAGAGAATGCTGAGCAACATCGTGTTCAAACTGACGCTCTTCCCGGCGCCGGTGGCGCCGGCTACCAAGAGATGCGGCATCGTCTTCAGATCGGCCGTCATCGGGGCACCGAAGATGTCCTTGCCCAACGCCAGTGTCAGTCTCGACCTTGCACGACGAAAGGCATCGCTCATGACGACTTCCTTCAGCGACACCGTCTCGCGAGACCGGTTCGGCACCTCGATCCCAACCACTGATTTCCCCGGCAGCGGCGCAACGATGCGTAGACTCGTCGCCTTGAGAGCCAACGCAAGGTCATCAGCCAGATTCACAATGCGGGCCACCTTCGTGCCGGGCGCCGGCTCAAATTCGTACATCGTGACGACGGGACCGGGCCTTACTTCCGTCACGGTACCCTCGATACCGAAACTCATCAACGCTCGTGATAAGACCTCGGACTGGGCTCGTAATTCTTCATCCGACATCCGATCCAGTGGTCCGGAAGGATCGCTTAACAGAATCTCAGGGTCAGGCAGTTGATAATCCACGGGCTCAGCCGGTGGAACAACCGGTTCCGGTTCAGTCGCTTGCGTTTCCATTGTCGCAGTGATGACAGGGAATGGCTGGATGACCGGACCAGATGAGGACGGAGTTGGGCTCGGTTCTGCTGCTTCGATCCTTTCAACAGCCGATTCTTCTTCCTGGATGACGGCGGTCGGCCGCGAAGACCTCACCCGTGGCCGTCGATTGACGGAGTTCTTCTGGACATCGATTGATCGCTCGGGCATCACTGCGGACAAGCCCTCGCGGAGAACGACCCAACCTTCCGGCATCCGACGCACGGCTTCGGCCAGCGACAGAGGCGTTGTCAGAAGAAGAGACACAAGAAATCCCGTGATAATCAGGATATGAGCGCCGGTTCCGGCAAAGACGGCACGGAGCCCCTCGGCGATCGTCTGGCCGACGACACCACCAGCCATCCCACGGGAAATCATCCCGCTGGTCAGGGTCGGAACCCCCGTTGTTTCAAGATGCAGAAAAGCAGCCAAGAAGAATACGGATGCTAAGGAACTGGCGGCCGTCCGTAGCCTGAGACTCACCGGCGCCTGAGAAAAACAGCGAAATCCCAATCGCCCCAGCAGCACGGGAAAGAGATAGGCCGCTCCACCGAGCCCATAAAAAAAAGCTCCGGCCAAGAGAGCTCCGAATGAACCGATGAGGTTTCGAGGCGGGTCGGCGTTCGAGGCACCGGCCGCCACAATCTTCGCCTCCCCAGGCACAAATGACAAAAGGCTCAAGAGCATAAGCAAGCTCAACGCGATCAAGATCACGCCGATCACTTCGCGCTGCATATGAGAAGAGGGGGATGGGGCGCGGCGGGCTTCTCTCCGCTTAGCCCTCGTGGTGGCACCCATGCGAGGGATGCTAGCACAGGGGCAGAGTCATTTCAAACAAACGGGCATTCGGGCTTCTGGTCTGGTGCGCCCTGAACGAGAATGAATTGGGGTGTTACAACTGAACCGGTGGTGAGGTATGCCGGATGATTTTGCCTTCAACCAGGTAGACCACGAGCTCGGCGATATTAGTGGCATGATCGGCCACTCGCTCGAGAGATTTGGCGATAAAGCTTAATCGGATGGCACGGGAAATCGTGTGTGGGTTCTCCACCATAAAGGAGAGCAACTCTCGAAACAACTGTTCCATGAGATCATCGACGAAGTCATCATCCATGACCACTTTCCTGGCCAGCTTGGCATCTTCCTTGACGAAGGCGTCGATGCTTTCCTTCACCATCATCCGCGCAAGGTGTCCCATCCTCGGGATATCGATGTAGGGCTTGAGCTGCGGCTCTTCATTCAACTCGATCGCTCGTTCACAGATACTCTCCGCCAGGTCGCTGATGCGCTCGAGCTCAGTGGACAGTTTCATGGCCGTCGTCACCAAGCGTAAGTCGCGCGCGGCCGGTTGGTGGAGCGCCAGCAACTCGATGCAGGCTTCGTCGATCTCCACATCCAGCGCATTCACCTTGTGGTCCCGTTCGATCACACGACAGGCCAAGGCCGAGTCGCGGGTGACCAGGGCGGTCAATGCCTTGTCGATTTGGTCTTCCGCAAGACCGGCCATCAGCGCCAACTTCGTCTTGAGCTCCGCAAGTTCCTCGTCAAAATGTCGCTGTTGAACCATGGGTCACCCGAATCGTCCGGTGATATAGTCTTCCGTCTGCTTCTTGACGGGATTCGTAAACAGCTGTTTAGTAAGACCGAACTCAATCAGTTGACCGAGATACATGAAGGCCGTCCGATCGGACACCCGTGCCGCTTGCTGCATGTTGTGCGTCACGATGACGATGGTCAGCTCTTTCTTGAGTGAGAACAGCAGCTCCTCGATCTTGCCGGTGGCGATCGGGTCCAGCGCGGAACAGGGTTCATCCATCAAGAGGACTTCCGGTTTGACGGCGAGGGCCCGCGCGATGCAGAGACGCTGCTGCTGACCGCCGGATAAACCGAGAGCGCTTTTGTGGAGCCGGTCTTTTACTTCGTCCCACAAGCCGGCGCCTCCGAGACTTGCTTCGACGATGCCTTCCAGCAATCCCCGATTCTTTAGACCCTGAAGTCGCGGACCGTACGCGACATTTTCGTAGATGGACTTGGGAAAGGGATTGGACTTTTGAAATACCATCCCCACGCGTTTCCGAAGATCCGTGATATCGATCTCAGGGTTAAAAATATCAACGTCGTCGAGAAAGATATTCCCCTCATGCCGAGCGCCTTCGATGAGATCGTTGAGGCGGTTCAAGCAGCGAAGCAAAGTGGATTTTCCACATCCCGAGGGACCGATAAAGGCGGTCACCTGGTGCTCGGCAATTTCTACGTCGATTTTGAACAGCGATTGGAGAGGACCATAGAAAAAGTCGAAGCCCTGTACCCGAAGTTTGGCCTTCTGTGCGGCATTCTCTTGATGGGATATCGAGGAGTCCCCAAGCTCCTTCCTCTCATCTTTCAGCTTCAGAGTGGGAGGCATCGTGAGGGGAAGAGACTCGGACATCGTATCACACTGCTGATCCAGCATATTTCCTTCGCATTCGATTTCTCAAGATGATGCCCATCAGGTTAAGCGTCACCACCACAAGGATCAACACCAATGTGGTCACATAGACCATGGGTTTGGCGGCCTCGACGTTGGGTGATTGAAACCCGACATCATAAATATGAAAGCCCAGGTGCATGAACTTTCGATCTAAGTGCAGGAACGGCCAGGTTCCGTCGATCGGCATGGCAGGCGCAAGCTTCACCACACCCGTCAGCATCAACGGAGCAACCTCTCCGGCCGCACGAGCCATGGCCAGGATCAGTCCGGTCAGAATTCCAGGAAGCGCAGTGGGAAGTACAACTTTCCACATCGTTTCCCATTTGGTCGCGCCAAGGCCGATAGACCCTTCACGGTATTCTCGGGGTACCGCGGCAAGCCCCTCCTCTGTCGCGACGATGACAAGAGGAACCGTCAGCAGAGCCAGCGTCAAGGAAGCCCAAAGGATACCTCCTGTTCCGAAGGTCGGAGTCGGCAATCGGTCGGAAAACCACAGCGCATCCAGGCTTCCGCCGACGCCATACACAAAAAATCCCAAGCCGAACATGCCGAACACGATCGAGGGAATCCCGGCGAGATTGTTGACGGCAATCCGGACAGTCCGCACGATGACTCCCTGGCGGGCATACTCCCTGAGGTACAAGGCGCCGATCACGCCAAAGGGGGTCACGACGAAGGTCATGATGATCACCATCATGACCGTGCCGAAAATTGCGGGGAAGATCCCACCCTCCGTATTGGCTTCACGTGGCTCCGTGGTCAGAACCGTCCAGACGTTGCCGACATAGACCCAGACCTTTTCCAAGGTCGAAAGATCGTTGGGTCTCAAGACCCGCACAATTTGGCCAAGTGATAAGGACTTTTCTCTTCCATTGGCATCAACGACAAGCAAGCTGTACCCATTCTCCGCCTCACCAGATTCCGCATGTCGAAGCAGGGGCGGTAGCGACCGCCATACGGCATCGGCGCCATCGGCTACGCCCCGGTCTTCCTTGACAATCGTCCGCAGGCGCCCATAGAAGTTCCCCCACTCCAGACGTTCCACCATCACGAGATCGGCCGGCTTGGTTTGTTCAATGATCTGATCGGTATTGATCCATCGATAGTCCAGCCCGTACAGATCACGATTGCCGATCTTCATCCTGATTCGTGGGATCCCCTTCGGACCAATTTCTTCGCCAGCCAACTGGCCGATCACATGTTTTCCGTCTTTCAGGGTCAATTCCATAACGTCAGCCGGCCAGAAATACCCGAACCCGTTGAGGAGGATGAGCACGAGGAGTCCCCCGATCATGAGGAGCGAGAGGGACAGTCCTGCACCGCAGCTCCAAATGAAGAGCTCCCCGCTACCAACAAACTGCCAGAGCCATACTTTCATCGAGCCACTCTCGATATCGCGTTACATGAGCTGTTCTGCATGAATCCTGTTCAAGTTAGAATTGACTGTATTTATCCCTGAGGCGTTGTCGAATCAGCTCGGCTGCCGTGTTGAGGATAAAGGTGGCGACAAATAAAAGGAGTCCGGCCAAGAAGAGTGTGCGAAACAAGGTCCCGTCGTGCGGCGCTTCAGGAATTTCCACCGCGATATTTGCTGAGAGGGTTCGAAACCCGTTGAAGAGGCTCCAGTCCATAATCGGCGTATTGCCGGTCGCCATGAGGACAATCATCGTCTCTCCGACAGCTCGGCCGAGTCCGATCATCAGAGCAGAGAAGATGCCTGGGCTGGCTGAGATCAGAACGAGATGGACGAGCGTTTGCCACCGCGTGGCGCCAAGTGCCAAGGATCCGGCGATGAGATTCTTGGGAACATTCGACAGGGCTTCTTCCGAGATGCTGTAGATGATGGGAATGATGGCGAACCCCATGGCCACCCCGACAACAATGGCATTCCGTTGGTCATAATTCATGCCGAGATGCGTCTGAAGCCACGGCTTATAATGGCCATTGAACAAGACTGATTCCCACCAGACGTTAGCCTCCAGGCACCCCCAGACAACGGCTACGATGACCGGCATCATGAGTAACGCCTCGCTACCGGGCCGGATTCCATGGCGAAGGGAGGCAGGCAGCAACACAAACAGTCCGGCAGAAGCGGCAACGGCCAAGGGAAGAACCAAGATCATCCCCGTCATGGCGGGAAAGCTCCGCTCAAGAACCGGCGCAAACCAAAGCCCGGCGAGAAAGCCGAGAACCACGGTGGGAAGCGCCGCCATGATTTCTATCGTGGGTTTGATCTTTGCCCGCAGATTCGGATGCAGGAACATGGCGGTGTAGATTGCGGCCAATACAGCCAGCGGAACCGCCAGCAAAACGGCATAGAAGGTGCCTTTAATCGTTCCAAAGATAAGCGGGGTCAGGCTGAACTTTGGCTCAAAGTCGTCCGATCCGCTCGAGGATTGCCAGACGAGTTTTGGTTGATCATAACCTTCGTACCAGACCGGGGAGAACAAGGTTGCCCATGTAATCTCCGGATATGGATTCGCGATGTGGTAGTGGACTAGTCGATCACTTGCGGACAAACCGACGACACCATCGGCTTTCGGAGAAAAATAGGTGCTGCGGAGTGCCCTCTGTTGTGGGGTGAGCGTCAGCAACGTTTGTTCGGACGTCGAATGGTGCAGCCGGATTTCTCCCCCGGCATCGGTAGTGATGAATCCCTTATCACGTTGGGAAATCGTGATGTCGGTGACCGTGATCAGATGAGGGGTAAACAGATGGACCGGCTTCATATGGATCACATTCGTTCCAGGATGCTCGCGCACAGGCATCCAAACAGCAACCTGCCCCGATGCGCTGCCGACCACCAGACTCTGGTCTCCTAGCAAGTATGCGAGCGTGGTAATGGCTCCATCCCGGTCAGAAGCTTGTGTCGCCTCGACTAAAATGGGCTGTGCCGGTTCGCGCACGTCCAGGTGATACAGTTTGCCCTCTGCTGTTCCCACCGCAAGAATCTCAGCTCGATTCCCGAGCGTGAAGGCTGTGATCCGCCCTGGAACAGTGGATGTGAGGTCGACTTGCGTGATAGGGGCAGCGGCCGTACCATCCGTGCGCGATGTTGTTCGGCTCGTGGTCAGCCAGAGATGTTGGTCTTGTAGCAGTGCCGCGACCCGAAGAGCGGAGTCCGTGCTCTGATAGGCCATTTTGGTGATCGCTTGGGGAGTCGGTGCGGCAACGATCGGTACTCCGACCGTGACGAACGGAGAGATCGAACGATCGTTGCCTTTGAACTCCTGGGTAAATTCGATCGTTACAGGGATGACACGCCCGTTCCCCGTACCCATGGCGAGAGAGTGCCCTTTCCCGAAAGCTCGCGCTACCGCTGTGACAGAGCCGTCCGGCAACAAATTTTGCGAAGGAATGGTTGATACGGCGGGCGTGGCCCCTGCTATGAAGACGAACTCCAATGAGGCACCACGTAGCACATAGGCGACTTCTTGCTGTTCGTCGATGCCGATGAGTGCTGACATCGATGGCTGCTCAAGCGGAGAGAGTGAAATCGGTTCAATCGAGGTCGCATGAGGCGATTGAAATAGTGGGAGGACTTCTTTCACCAAAAAGACACACATCCCCAGAATGCAAAGAACGATGCCGATCCCACCAGCCTTGATGATGAAGCTGGTGAACGCATCCGTGATCGATCTGATCCGACGTCGACCAAACAGTCCACCCACAAGAACCTGAGTCGGAATTGAACCCCAGCCTGAAGCCGGCTCTCCTTGAGCAGCGGGGGTCGGACTGAATGGTGGTACCTTCATGCGCTAACCGTGGCTTCTCTCCCCAGCATTGCCGCGTCGCCATCCGTCGAGTGCATCTCATCGGACAGCACACGACCTCATACACTTCATCGCGGATTCCCACCAGTCCGCTGGTGTGAAATCTATTCGACTCTTGTCAATTCCCTTTCAACCACGGGCTGCGGGAGAGGGAAAAATCCGTCCTTAATGACGACCGCTTGCCCTTCCTTGCTATAAATGAACTTGATGAACTCCTTCACGAGAGGATCAAGCGGCTTGTTCGGCGCCTTGTTGACGTAGATCAGCAGATGGCGCCAGAGGGGGTACGACCCATTCATGGCATTCTCCTGCGTGGGAGCGACAAATGGTCCTCCGCCTTTTTCCGCCAACGAAATGACCCGTACCCCGGATGTCAAATAGCCGATGCTGCTATAGCCGATACCAGCTGGATCCTCCGTGATGCCCTGTACAACGGATGCCGAGCCCGGCTGCTCCTTGACCTCATCCTTATAGTCTCCGTTTTTCAACGCATACTCCTTGAAGAATCCATAGGAGCCGGAGGCCGAGTTACGGCCATACATGCTGATCGGAGAATCCCCCACTTCGCCTGTCACGCCCAGCTGAGCCCATTGATCCAGGTTTTCTGAAGCACCACGTCGACGAGTTTTGGAAAAGATCGCATCGAGTTGCGTCATGGTGAGTTCCTGCAATGAATTATCTTTATTGACATAGACGGCAAGCGAGTCAATGGCGACAGGGAATGCGGTGGGTCTATACCTGAATTTTCTTTCGAAGGCATCGAGCTCGGTGCTCTTCATTGCTCGAGACATCGGTCCAAGTAGAGCTGTTCCTTCGATCAGGGCAGGAGGCGCGGTGCTTGAGCCCTTTCCTTCGATTTGTAGTTTGACGGCGGGATATTTTTTCCGAAATCCTTCTGCCCAGAGCGTCATAAGATTATTAAGCGTGTCCGAGCCGATGCTGGTGAGATTGCCGGAAACCCCGCTGATCTTGACATAGCCTTTCAAGGCGGGGTCCAGTACGATCGCCTCATCGGCGTAGGCCGGTGGCAATCCCCAAGTAAGGGCTCCTAGCAGGGCGAAGCCATACAAACTGAATCGCTCGACGGATATTTTCATCGGCACTCCTCTCATTTGTTCCTGGTGGTAAGGATGAACACATGCTATTCCCCAAGGGTTACAAGGGCATTACCACCGTGTTACGGTGGTGTTACGTCGATCTATTACATGCCCTCAAACACGGAGCGTTCTACCCGGTCCCTACAAGGAAATATCATCAGTAGTTCCACTGCAACTGAGTACGGATAAGGTCCCCTTCCTGAGTTTCATACGGTGCCGTTCGCGTATTCGTTCGTTCGGTGTTGGCGTACGCGATCGTGAATTCCAGAGCCTTAACGATTTGCCACTCGAGCCCGATTTCCCATTCCCGAACGAAGGTGGACGGTGCATTGGTTCGGTTCTTCCTCCCTCCGTCGTATTCTTGCCAGCGCACATACGGGATAAGGGCGGTCAACCACGGCAGTCTAACGTTCCACCTATACATCGCTTGAACGTAGCCGCCCTGGAGATCGCCCTCTTGAATCGCTGTTTGGGTTGCGTTCAGCCGCGGGCCATGGCCCCAATTCCATTCCGCTTGGAGCCCGAAGGGTTGAGGATAGAGCACGAAATGCACGCCGACCCGCTCGTCAAGGATGTTCCCATTATTTTCCCGTATTGGGGTAGCTGGGAGGCCGGTACCCGAAGCAGCCCCGACATTGAACGTTCCACGATACGCGTCCACGCCGAACTGGATGATCTGCCCGTAGGGCAATTCAAGGGGATAGGTGGCATGCAGGACGACATATTTATTGTCATTGAGCTCCGAGATATTGATGCCTTGACCATTATAGACCCCGATGCCCAAGACGCCGTAGTCGCCGGATCCTTTGAGACCCGAATCGACAAGTCTTCTGAATAGTTTCCTGGTTTCAGCCGGCGAATAATACATGAACAATCCGATATCGCGCTCTCCCGGCACCGCGCTATTGATCGCGTCACTCCGGTCGAAGGGGGCGCGCTGTTGGGAGGATTGAAGGGTTTCAAAGCCATATGGGACCTTCGATAGCCCGGCTCGAATGCGCAGTTCCTGTTTCCCTAGGAAGGGCAGGGGGAGAAAGATATCGGTATAAGCGTCGCGAAGTTGGACAACGCTAGTACTTCCGTCTCCCGTCGTGCCCGGAACAACGGCGGAGAAATCCGGCTGCAAATAGAAGGACAACCAATCGGTAATATCACCCGAAAAGACGAGGCGGGCGCGGCGAATGGTGAAGCCTGTGTTATTGCCGACGGAGGCATCAGAATCATCGATGCGCAGATTTTTCTCGTCAGTGAGGTAGCTATAGCGAAATTGTGCATAGCCTCGTATGCTGATTTTGTCGTACCAGTTCGTCGTCGCCGACCGTTGTTGAATAATCCCTTCTTCTTTTTCACGTTCGGCTTTCAGCTTGACCCATTCTTCCTTCGTGATATGCCCCTTCTCATAGAGCAGATCCTCCAGGCCGGCCAGGCCGGCTTGAGCCGGATTGACATTACAGATCAACACCAGACCGACCACACACATGCGGGCTGCAAGGCACCATCCCTTCATTCGATCCCTCCCCAGTGGTTGTTCTTTCTCAGAACAGCGATGAGAGGTATACCGATGGAGCGTTAAGACAGTGCTACGGTCCCGTAACGAATGAGTTAAATCGGTTGTACTTCAGCTGTGACGCTCTGTCCGCTTGTAGCTTGTAATGTATGCCATCGAGCCTTTTCGCCACCTCATTCAAGTAGTAGTGAATGAACTGCATTGCTTCTTCAGGGAGCGGCGAATCGAGCGAATAGGGGTGGTGAAAGAATGGGCTCGCAGTCGCCACAGAAGGGTGTGCTCAGCGAACGGTAAAAAGGTTAGTGACTTGTAGGAGAATTTACCTGGTCGTAACATGGAGGCCTCATTCCTGTAATGGTAGAGAGGCAGTGTAGTGGCTTACCCTCAGGAGCGAAAGATGGATACAACGAAGAACTCTGGTGTGGTCTTCGTTCTTGGAGCCATGCTGTTACTCGGGCTTACCTCCTGTCAAAATCGACTTCCAACGGTGTCCCTCTACGACGACCCGACACGCTTTGTCCGCCTTGAAATTGACCATATCGTAGGCGGAAGCCATTCTCATCCGACCGACATCACGACGGATGAGATGACGGCTGTTCTGTCTGGTGTGATGATTGTCGAACCGCGTCTCCAGCTTCCATCCTTGCCCTTTACGAGCAAGGACGAAGAGCCGCCACGGCATCCGGCATTCAATGCAGCCGAAATCAGCTTCTTTGCTCCCTTAGTCACAAAAGGTCTGGGGACGGCGACATCCGAGGAGATCGTCACGTTTTATCAATCCACTCAGCAGACCGCGCTCATCAAACAAGTGACCTCCGGCGGGATCTTCATTGATGGTGATGAGCTGCACATCATACTAGGCAACTATCGTTCGACGACCAACTATGCATCGGACCCCGGAATCGGGGCCGCGATCGATGGACGATCGGCGCCGCTGCAGCCTATTGCCCCTCAGGAAACGAAACTGGATTTCGAACCGGCGGCGGCTGTTGCTCCCTCTCGAGAAGGCATCTTGAGTAGGCTGTTCCGGCCAGACCGGCGAGAGCTGGTCGTCCTCTTCAGGAAGCTGACAAAGTGATAATCTCCTGCATAAGGCAGAGGCCAATGATCATGCTTTTTCTCCTGTTTGAAGGTAAAATGCCGGAAACAAGAATGAGAAGACGTGTCGTCGATTCCAGATCAAACCAGCCGTTCAGAACCTCCTCTCTGGTCCATCACCATAGCGGTGATTATCATTCTGGGCGCTCCGCTGGTTCTGTATTCTTTGGCGCCGACCGGCCCCATTCGGGAGGGAGACACCGTCTTCTCCGAGGGTGAACAGCACGTGCAGATTCGTCATGCGGCTACAGAGCAATCAGGTAAGGCGGACGATACCTGCTCACTTGATCCGAACAGTCCCTTGATCGTCCTCCATTCTCCGATCGACCAAGCTGAAGGCTCGATCATCGCTCAAGTTCAAGGCAATCCGGACGAGGCATGGCCGTTTTGCCCTGTGCATGCTGAGGTTCTTCTCAAATCGCATCAGATATTTCAGAAACCGGCGGTGTTCGGGGCGGTACGGGACAGACTAACGAGCTGGTTCAGCCGATTAAGGTGAGAGCAACTACGCCTTCAGTCGCGAGGCAAACTGCTTGCGGAACTTCGCAATCTTGGGACCTACGACAAACTGACAGTAACCTTGGAGTGGATTCCGAGCGAAATACTCTTGATGGTAAGCTTCTGCTTCATACCACTGGGTAGCCGGTACAACTTGAGTGACGATAGGAGCCTCGTATAGCTTTCCTTCCGAAAGGGATTGGATGAGCCTCTCAGCCGTCTGTTGCTGTGCTGGGGTGCCATAATAAATTGCTGAGCGATATTGGGTGCCTCGATCGTTTCCTTGCCGATTGAGCGTTGTGGGATCATGAATGGAAAAAAATATTTCAAGGAGTTCTTTGTACGAGATTATTCGAGGGTCAAACGTGATCCGTACGGCTTCAGCATGGCCGGTCTGCTCTCCACACACAGCTTCGTATGTAGGATTGTCTAGGGTTCCACCGACGTAACCCGACTCGACCGATTCCACTCCCCGGACCTGATCATAAACCGCTTCAAGACACCAAAAACAGCCGCCTGCGAGAATAGCGACTTCCTTCTCCGATAAGCTGAAGGAAGATTCGTCTTTCATTGTATGGTTTGTCGGCAAATGGCGAGATGCTTTCCGTGGAGAAAGACCGGCTACTCCTCTTCTTCTTCCTCAATATCCTCAATCCCTTCGTAACTCATTTCCGGGAATGAGGCCGAGGCCTTTTCACAGGCAGTTTCGATCATCTCTTCCGCATCTTCTGCTGAACCGGCATCGACCAAGAATTTCACGGTGATTGCATACCTCTGTTCCACTCCCCACTCCTTTCTCTACCCTCATGGCGAAATTTTTGACTTGACCATCAATCATTCTGTACTTTCTGACAGTTATGGTAGCCATGTCAACCGTGTTCAGGATAACCTGGGAGGGTACATCGCCCTACAACGGAACGAGAGCGCGACGAGATCGACTGCCGAACACTTCATCAAGAAATCATGCGAGAGTGGACGTGGGCTGGAGAGATTAGGGGAGAATTACTCGTCCTGTTCAAGCTCGGAGAGTACCGTTTTGAGTTTTCCAAACTCTTCTGGAGCGATACGCGAAAACGCAATCCCAAAACTATTGCCATCAACCCAACGGACCGTCGCTTCTTCGATCCGCAAAGGCCAATCAAGGCCTGGAACGTGCAATCGGCATTCGAACTTCGCACCTTGCTCCACCATCATGTCGCTTTCAATCTTACAACCGCCGACAGAAACATCCAGAGTTCTTCCCTGTCCTTCCTGTTTCTCACCCGAGAAAGTGCTGCGAAATTGCGTGGTGAATCGCGGTTGGACTCGCCGGTCCTGTGGTCGTGGCTTGGACGGGGTCTGATCAGGAGCATCTGACTTGAAGAGAGAACTGAATTTGTTCAAAGAGGAGGCCCTTGTATAATTTCTCTATTATCTGAGGTGATCGACAGATCCTGTTGACGTCCGTTCCCGAAATGCACCGCTCCTATGAAGCACCCACCTTACTTCTTGGTAGTCAGAAGCATGTGGTCGCGGCGGTTCTGCTGATAGCAGGGCTCATGCCGATCAAAGCAAAAGGGGCGCTCTTTGCCGAAAGACACGATCTCCAACTGTTTAGGATTCACCCCGGCTTCCGCAAGATAGTTCCGCGCTGCCTTGGCGCGTTTGTCGCCCAAGACCATGTTATAGGCGCCGGTGCCTCGCTCGTCACAGTGCCCTTCAATTTTCAGCACGGCCGCTGGATGCTCCTTGAGATAAGCAGCGTCATGATTGAGTGCTTCTATCCCGGTATCAGACAGGGTCCACTGGTCATAACGAAAGAAAACATCCTGCAAACCTGCTTCCACGGCATCCTTTTCCTCTTGTGTTAGTTCTGCCCGCTGACGTGGGCTGAGTCCTGACGGGCTCAACGCCGTCGAATATCCGCCTTGCGTAAGACGCTCCTCCGACGGATTGCGAGAGAGACCACTCAATTCACCGTTTGAGCCTAGTCCTGACATACTGGGAAGCTTCGCACTCCCACTCTCACTCCCACTCCCGAATCTAGCTTCGCCGTCAGACTTGAGCCATTTCGTGTTACAGCCTTGGCTTGACAACAAGATCACTCCCATCATCAGCGCTCCGGACCTCGCCATCACCTTATTCATGACCCTTCCCCTCCATGCAACATTCCCATTCAGCCCCGCAATCAATTCAGAAACAATCAATGCAACTAGGATCTCCTGGAGACTCGCCAGTTATCCTCCGTACACAAAGCAAATATAGCACCGGTGTTGAAAACTGATTCTTTAACAGGAGCTTAGCGGATTGGTGGCAGGGCACCTAATGATTTCACATATTTGGAGAGGCAGGAGGGAGATTCTTCTTTGACCAGGCAAGCAAGCGACTAAGCCTGCTGCTAACCTATCCTGACAGACACGTTCGTTCAGCGACGCCCTTTGCGCTCAGACCAACGGGACGGTTGTAGCACCGCTCCTAAGCCGGCCAGCGCACAGATGAACACCAGCATGGCTAGTGCGATCAGGAGGAAAAATGCTGCTCTCACGTCGTGTAAAACTGGGATCATGGTACCTCCCTCTTCTTGCTGGATTCATTGACTGCGCCATCCGCACTCACAGACCCAGGGGGTCATCGGATCCAGCTTCTCAAGCGGCCTTCCACAACAGGGACATTGCCTGGACCAGGCAAACCGTTTCTTCTGTTCGCAGTATAGCGCGCCAATGTTCGTCTGCTTTCCATATCGGCAAAACCACTGCAAGGGATAACCTCTTTCACGCATAAGTGACATGGTGGATGAAACTCCATCACAGATCTATCCAACTTTGGCGGAATGAACCCCCTATAATCCTGACCCGTAGCGATAGCATCCCCTGTCGAGTGTCCTGGCATAAAATGAACTTGAAATCTATGGGGTTTGAGAGCACCCCTGAGCGGTTTAGACAACGGAGATGCAACAGGTGGGAAGGCTACACAGTCGGATGAACGAAAATCAAGGGAGGAGTTTCAGAGCTCGACTCCTTCCCTGCAGCTCAAGCCTTGCTCGTACCGCAGCCCACTAAAACAGCGGCTTCCTTCCGCCAGCCCTGACGATGGCGTGGTGAAAGGCTTTCGAAAGGCTTTCTAAGGATGCCATATCGCAGACAGGAATATACCCCTCCCCCTTCTTTTCCCCCGGCTTGTCTTTTGGGGTACCATCCTCATACACCAGGTCTTCGAGGCTCGTGATGGTTACCTTGCCGGTCTTCAGTTCGTGCATGGGTTTACCAGGTATCGCGAGAGACGCTAACCACTCCGTTACACATGCCCCGCGCGCACAACGTAACCGAATTCCAAAAATATTCTCACCCTCCCGTTCCTGGTTCACGTTAGGCGAGAGTGCACCCAAGTCAAACTCCTGAACCCTTTCTGCTGGGGATTGGAGTGCGAATATCCCGCTCAACTTCCTTAGCTCATTCAGACGCGTAACAATTTTGAGAGCCGATGGAGGCATCACAACCACCTCGACCTTCGCCATTCGATCCACATGCCAGAGTGATCCGTCCTTAGCCATCATGCGTTGCAAGCCACTGTGCATTGTTGAGCATGCTTCCCACGTGTCTTTGATAAACGCCAACGTTTCCTCCAGCGACGGCCCGTCAGTGCCGGCAGTGTCGTCTGATGTCGCCCCTGCACCAGGCAGACTCGTCATGAGGATGAGGATGCAGGTGACCAGCCCCCCTACCTGACGGTTGGTCGTCATATTGCCCTCCCTAAAATGTGCTGCGATATGCGAGTCTGGAACTACTCTCGATGTTCACAGTTATAAGCACAACACGATCGTGATAGCGATCGAGCTGCCTGAATATGAGTCCATGGTGGCCATCGGCAGACCGGTTCGACGAGTAAGTCACACACGATGGAGAGAGGTCTGCAGCCTCCGCGCAACCAACTTGGTAGGAATATCAGTGAAGCTCAGATAACCGTGCGAGCTTGGTGCGCCCGGCAGGAATTGAACCTGCGACCTACGGGTTCGAAGCCCGGCGCTCTATCCAACTGAGCTACGGGCGCACATGCTTGCCACATACATCAACGGTTTATGTCATTTGTATAACAGTGCTCTACTTGTCACATAACTGCGAGTTGTTATCTGAACGATTATCGATGGAGAATGAAATCATCAAACTTCGTGACGGATGATTACACATTTTCAAACAATCTAACTGTGGGGACTATTTCGACCGGTGCTTCGTCAACGAAAAATATCTTACTCGGACGACCAAGACTAGCAATCTCTCACTCGCCAAATCAACCGCAGAAACCCCTTACGACTCATACCGCTTCAACAATGGCGCACTTGACAGCACGTCGTATCTGTACAAATCACTTTGGTGCAACCGAGGGTCTCTACGGAGGGCAGGTGCTTGATCAATACGTTGCGCTTCGCCATGCGCTGGCTGCTCATGGCGAGGGAGAGGGTGACGGTCGGGAGCAAACCCTCCGGCGCGTTCGCCACGATGATGCCGATCCCGAAGGTGGCGCTGATCCAGAAGCCGAGTCCGGTGCATAAGCCGACGAGAAAAAATGTCGCCCCATCTCCAGCGAAATGACTGCGACGATGCGAGTGACTTTAGCGATCTCTTTCTGGAGAGGATTGAGCCCGGTTTCAACCATGGTGGTGAGTGCGAGGATCTTGCCGAACTCTGAATTCATCCCAGTGGCGAAGACGACGGCGCGACCATGCCCCGACAGGATGGTGGTGCCGGCAAAGACGAGGTTTGGGAGCTCGAGCCGGTGCCCGTCCTCAGTTGCTTCGGCCGCCCCTCGTTTCGGTGTTGATTCACCGGTCAAGGCCGCGTTGTCCACTCGCATCCCGACTGCCTCGATCAGACGCGCATCGGCTGGCACCAGTTCTCCTTCCTCTAGAATCAGCACATCTCCCGGTGCGATCTCGCTTCGCGTCACTTCGACCGACTGTCCTCCTCTGGTCACCCATGTCGTATCAGGCAATAGGCGGTGGAGGACCTGGAGAGTGCGCTCGTCCTTGTATTCCTGGGAAGAAGGCGAATACCGCGTTGATCACGATGACGCCGAGGATGGCCCATCCCAATGGGGCCATCCCTTCACCGGGCTTCATGGCGTCCGCGGCGAAAGAGAGACCGGCGGCAATCCAAAGGAGGATCGCGAGAAAGTGAGTGAAATGGTGGAGGAGTCCTCGAAGGAGCGAGTATTGGCCTGACCCGACAAGGACATTGGGCCCATATCGAGCCAATCGCCGTTGAGCGTCACCAGGAGACAGACCACCGTTGGTGGTTTCCATCCGCTTCAGCACGGCTTCGGCCGAGAGTCGATGAATGTCGTGGTGGCTAATGTCGGGCACTGGTGCCTCGTACGATCAGGACGGAACAGGGAGCATGCCTGAGCAGACTTTCGGAAACGCTACCGAGGTAGAGCCGCTCGTTCTTGGTCAACTCTCGGGACCCGATTACCAGTAGCTCGTCACGATTGGCTTCAACATGTTTAACGATGGTCTCGATGACGTGGCCTATCCACACCTGTGTTGCGACGGAATAGCCCTCCTTGATGAACTCATCACGAAGACCATGGACGAGTGCGGTTGCTCGATCCGTGACCGGTTTGGTTAGTTCGGCCAGTTGCGACTCGGACAGGTACCGCTTGGCAAGATCTGTGACGGGACTTTCAGCCGAGGTCAGGATCGTGACGGCAGCGGATTCTGCAAGAATATGAGATCGCAGGAACCTGGCGGCGGTTCGTGACGGTTTGGAGTCATCGACTGCGAGGGCAACACGATGCAGGTTGGGCATGGGCTGTTTCACGACCAAAACAGAACAGGCGGTCGACGAGACCACCTGACGGGAGACGCTCCCCAACAAGAATCCCTGAATATCGCTCAGACCGCGTGATCCCATGATGATCAAGTCCGCCTTCAGACGACGGGCTGTCTTCGCAATGGTATGGGCAGCCGGACCATGCGTGAGGATAGTCTGGAATTTTGTGCGTGGTCCGGTTGCTGCCTGACCGAGGGCGAGTCGGGCCGATCGTGCTGCGTCGCGCAGCACGATAGTCCCAGCCTTTTCCATTGCGGCAATGGCACGCTTTGCTGCGACGGGGTTCTTGTTCTTGGCGGCCTGAAGCGCCGGCTGGTCGACTATGTGCAGAAGCCCCACATGCTCAGGCTCTCGAGTGGCAAGAGCCTCGAGCGCTTGTACTGCCCATCCTGAATGTTCCGACCCATCAACCGCACAGAGAATTCGCATGATCGATTTCCTTCCTGAGTATGCTCACTATGCAGTAACGAGTTCGGGTATTAGAACTGCATTGGATATGCCTGTAGGGTGAGGAAAGGTGAAAGAAGAATTCATTGTTTACCAAAGAGTTGTGGAAGGAGTCTCTACTGTAATTAGTGGACGTATTGCGGCGTTTTGCAGCAGAAGCCGGTGACATCCTGTGGTGATTAGCGCCAGTCGAGCGAGTATGGATTCGTGTGGAAGTATTCTTCGAATAAGCAAGGAGGGTCGGATTGTCTCAGCAGCAAAAGAAGACTCGCGGTTAACTAAGCGAGGGCGTTAAGGCTGCGGATCGCCTCGCTTCGCCGACAATGAGGAATGGGCATCTACCGTTCGGATGGTCGACGAATGATGCATGGACGGCGAGAGTGGCGGACCAATCGGTTAGGGGGCATGATGAAAAAACCAAAGAGGACCAAAAGGAAGGCCAAGGTTAGGATCAATGTCAAAGACTTCGATTCCATGACCGTCAGCCAGGTTATGGAGAAAGAAGTGCAATGCGCCCGCCCGAGGACGAAGGGAGATGTGATTGCTTCGTTGATGATCGAGGGGTTCGGGGCCGTGCCGGTCGTGGAGAATGGAAAGAAGTTAGCCGGTATTGTCAGCGAGCATGATTTGCTTGCAGCGATCGACGACCGTCATCGGCTCGGTGCCGTCGCGGCGAAGGAAATCATGACTTCTAACCCCTATTCAGTAAGGGCTGAAACGACGCTCGGTACATTGGTCCATGTGCTGCGCGCAAGCGATCTGGTCCGAGTTCCCGTCGTGGATGACGAGGATAAACTGATCGGTATCATCGCGAGGCGCGATGTCTTGCGAACCTATCTTGCCACCGGTGGAAAACGAGAACAGTGAGGAACGTATGAGACAAACCGACTTCTTCATGAAAGCCAGCGATCCAAAGACCTTAACGGTGGAGCAACTGATGCAGGATGCGGTCACGCGATGTACACCGCGCACCGACGCATCGACGATCGTCCACATGATGACGCATCGAAATTTCGGGAGTCTTCCTGTCGTGGAAGAGGATGGCACGTTGGTCGGGATCGTCACCGAATACGATCTCCTTCAAGCCATGCTGGACGGGCGCGATCTTCGGAAGGTTCTCGCGATCGAGATCATGTCGGCATATCCGGTGACCGTGACCGAAGAGCAAACACTGGCCCAAGTGGCCGACCTGTTCCAGGACCGCTATTTGACCAGAGTTCCGGTTGTGCGAGACAACAAGCTGGTGGGTATTCTGGCCCGGCGGGATCTGCTGTTCGGCTATATGAAGGCGTCACAGTATTGGTCATAACCATTGACGGAAACGAGACACGGATGGTGAGAGGAGCGGCCGGTTCATTGTGTGATTGAACCAATGGGGGATGGATCAAACGTCTACCGGCGAGTCTGATACTTCTTGTGATGTTCCTTCTTACCGCTCCTCAAGCCGGCTCTGGAAGCCCGCAGCGTGGTCCTTGCGGCGTCCGCTTTCTCACCAACGCGACCGTGCCGTGAGAATGCCGGATGCTCCATGCGCGCGAATCGTTGAAAACACTCTTCGGTGAGTAGTGGCCTGGTGCGGCGTGTTTCAATCGCACCGATCGACGCCATGTGTATGCCGGTGCGTCGATCAAAGTCCCGAAGGGGATCGAGGACCAGGAGCTCTTTGCACCTCGCATGGGCGAAAGGAGGATGGGAAGAGGAACCTGGTCACGCGATAGCCCGCGGGGCGCATCGACGAATGGAGGTGGGTGTCATGAGAGGCAAGGGACGATCGCAATTTTTCCACTGGATGCTTCTGATCCCCGCGCTTTCACTGTGCGCTGCTCTTTTTAGCCTACCCGGATGGGCTCAGGCCAAGGAGTTCTGGTTTGTCGCCCAGGAACTGGGCAAAGGGAAGGGCACCTTCGAAATGGGAGAAACGGAAATCTGGCTTCCTAATGCTGTGATCATCGACCAAAAAGAGGATCTCAATGAACCCTTATGGTTTGTCCTCCAGAATCCCACCGACGTCGACCACGAATTCGCGGTGTGGGGGCTTTTCATGCTTCTGCCTGAAGGCGAGGCGATGCCGGAGATCAGGTTGGATCCCGGCTCAGGAGGGCTGCTCGCGCGAAACATCCCAGTGCCGCTTCACCTCCGGGTGCAAGCTGGAGAGACGAAAAGAATTCAGGTTGCGCCACGTGGGTTAGTCGGCGAGAAAAACCTGGGGGCTCGTTATCCATTCTTTTGTACCAAGCACAAGGATATCCGGGTCAGTGGATTCATTTATGTGGACTAGGGCGCGGCGGGATATCGCCGTCAGGTCGACGTTGTCTGCCGCATTCGACCTCGGTTATTGCTCTATCACGGTGGTGATGCCAGCACTGAGGTCGTTGCACAGGATTTCACTCCAAGATACGGATCTTGGCCATCCACTAAGAGTCAATCCGAAACTCGCTGAACTGTGGTGACATATCCGTCTTCGGGAATGTAGGCTTTGACCTGATCCACGATCGCCACGCAGTCCCAACGTCATGTTTCTTGCATTGACCCGGTTCATCCACCATCACCTGTTGTGGTTTTTGATCGGCGCGTACGCCATTTCCGCTACGTGGCCGACAGCCGGCCTCTGGATTCGGAATCTTACGTTTGGTGATGTCTGGATTTTTCACGAGAAACTCCATGTCTCCTTACTCCTGCTTCTGCTGGCGACGCTGATGTTCAACGCGGGGCTGGGCGTCAAGACCTCGCACCTCAGATCTCTGGCCCAAAAAATCAGGGTACTGTTTGCGGGGCTTACCGCGAATCTCATCATCCCTATGGCCTATATTTTTCTGATCACCCTCATCATGAGGCTGTGGCACAACCCGGTGGAAGCTCAACACATTTTGGTCGGGCTGGCCTTGGTAGCTGCCATGCCGATTGCCGGGGCCTCAACCGCCTGGGTCCAGAACTCCAATGGCAATCTGGCGCTGAGCTTAGGATTGGTCCTCGCTTCGACCTTACTTAGTCCTGTGCTGACTCCTGTCGCGCTGCATGTGTTCGGTGAAATGGCCACGGAAGAATATGAGGCTGTCATACACAACCTCGCCGCGTATGGTTCGGGGGCATTCCTGGGATTTTGGATCGTATTGCCTTCTCTCCTGGGCCTTGGTGTGCGCTTCGTTGCGTCTGAAACTCACCTGACGGCGATCATGCCCTTCCTCAAACTGATCAATTCCATCGTCTTACTGTTGTTGAACTATTCGAACGGATCAGTGTCACTTCCTCAGGCAATCGCCGAACGAGACTACGACTTCTTGGCGGTGACGTTGGCCATCACGGCGGGCCTCTGTTTCACGGCATTTGCATCCGGCTATGGGTTGAGTCGACTCTTTAAAGTCGATAATGCCCAACGAGTCTCGCTGATGTACGGATTGGGGATGAATAACAATGGAACCGGGCTGGTATTGGCTTCGCTCGTCCTCGCCTCGTACCCCCGTGTCATGGTTCCGATCATCTTTTACAACCTCGCCCAACACCTGATAGCTGGTGGAGTGCATGAGGTCATAGGGCGAAAGGTTGTGCGTCAAGAAGCAAGGGGTACTTAATCAGAGGCCCATCCGGCGATAGCGCCTGACAGGACGTTCCGTTTTTTGCGCAAGAATACATGCTACTGTGCCGGTTGGTCGAAGTGTCTACCCATGTTTTTCGACCCATGACCGGAGCGCAATCGTGCCGGGCCAGGGCCGGATTCTGGTCCCAGCAGACCAGCTCCAGGGCCTATGGACGGAGACAGGGGGAACGTCGGTGAGCCGAGATCTGGGCTTCGTGGAGGAATATGAGACTCGGGTAGAGCGCCTGGTACTTGCAAAGTACGCAATCCATTGCGGGCATTCGAACGGCCTGTGGTGTCAGACGGGCTAGCGGGGTTTGTTAGACGATCGCTATGTAAGTCAGAAGTTTGACCGTACAAGACGGCACTATCCCCCAGGAGGGCCAGGGTCAAAATCGATCCGAGGACGGTATCCTTCATTGCCCACCCTTTTCCCGACCCATCGCTTCACGCCTGCCGATGGAAGATCGTCCGCATAAAAAGTTTGTCAGCGCGTGTTTTCGTCGCGCGCCGTCCCCACGGATCCTGCAAGGCGAGTCACCAGATTGATCCGCATGACGTCCTGTGCCAGGGCTTCGGCGTCCGTCAATTCGTGGTCATAGACGTCGGTCTGATACTCCTCGGTCTCGACGTTCGCCAGCGACGACCAGACGGATTGCCCTCCCTCGCTGACGCGGATTTTGGTGACCGTGGAGAGGCCGGGCCTGATCGGATGCTCCCGGAGTTCCTCGGCGGCCAGCGCGATCCGGACCGGCACCCGTTCGACGATGTGGATAAAGTTCCCGGTGGAGTTGTCCGGCGGTAACAGTGCGAACGGACTCCCGGTGCCGGGGACCAGGCCCTCCACCGTGCCGCGAAACGTGTGGTGGCCGCCGTGGAGGTCCACGCGCACTTCAGCCGGTTGACCCGGGCGAACGTCCGCCACGTCGGTTTCGCGCAAGTTGGCTTCCACCCAGAGATGGTCCAGCGGCACGATCGTCATGAGGTGCGTGCCGTGCTTGACCCGGTCGCCGACCTGGGCCCGGCGTTTCGCCACGTAGCCCGACGCCGGCGCGCGGATCTGCTGCCGCGCATATTCGAGATGGGCGTGGATGAACGCATGCTTCGCCAGCTCGACCGTCGGATGGTCCAGCACCGTCGTGCCGCCGATCTGCGCGTCGAGCGCGTCGTATTCCGCCTGGGTTTCCCGCACCTCGGCGGCCAAGGCCTGCACGTGATCCTGCGCATTCTGGAGTATCTGCTTCGACACAGCGCCGCTGGGCACCGCACGCCGGTACCGAGCCA
This sequence comes from Nitrospira sp., assembly GCA_029194665.1. Lineage (NCBI taxonomy): Bacteria > Pseudomonadati > Nitrospirota > Nitrospiria > Nitrospirales > Nitrospiraceae > Nitrospira > Nitrospira sp. Next base: position 538,012 of record JARFXO010000001.1, read on the forward strand.
GGTCGTGGCGGACCACGTCGAGCCGCGCCCGGCGCGCCGCCAATTTGTCCGCCAGTTGCCGCTGCGTAATGAAGAGCGCGTTGATGTGCCGGACCGCGTCGCCGAGTCGCCCGCGGGCCTGGCCCAGCGCCGTCGTCGCTTCGTTCGCATCGAGCCGGACCAGTACCTCGCCGCGCGTGACGAACTGCGTCTCTTCGAAGAACACCTGCGTGATGATGCCGCCGGCCTGCGCCGCGACCGGCACGAGGTTGCCGGTCACATAGGCATTATCGGTTTGCACCCAATGCCGGGCCGTCGTCCACCAATGTCCGCCATAGGCGAGACCGGCTAGACTCAGCCCGAGCGCCACGAGCGCCAGCCGCCGGTTGCGCTGCGCGTGCAGCGATTCTTCGATCAGTTGCGGTGCCGGTGGGGGTATGGCATCGGTGTCGCTCATCCGGTCAACTCGCCGGCAGCGCCGGCCTCTTCTCGATATCAGGATTGTGGTAGCCGCCGCCTAAGGCTTCAATGAGATCCACCATCGCGACGAGTTGATCGCTCTCCAGTGCCCGCAGCGCATATTCCTGTTCCAATACCGGGTAGCGATGGCGGAGCCCTTCCCGGTCGTCGTCCAGTCCGGACACGACCCGGACGTTGGCGAGCCGCCAGTCCTCGCTGAGCGACGCCACGACGCGCTGATGCGATGCCAACATCTCACGCGTCGCCTGCCACGCGCTCAGACTGTCCGCGACTTCGCGCAAGGCGTCGAGCAGCGTGTCGTTATACAGGTCCACCGCCGTGTCGTACTCCGCCCGACGTGTCGCTAGTTCGCCGCGCAAACGGCCCCCTTCGAAGATCGGCAAGCGCAGGCCCGGGGCGAGGCCATAGGAAAAGCTCTGGCCGGAAAACAGGAAATTCGCCAACTTGTCGGCCCCCTTGGTGAACGTCAACGCATTGAACCCGACGAAGGCGGTCAGATCGATCGTGGGGTAGAACTGCGTTTTCGCGACCTTCACCACCCGCGCGGCGGCGTACGCACGATACAGGGCCGCCGCCAAATCAGGCCGGTGGACCAGCAAGCCGATCGAGAGGTGCTCCGGGACGGGCATCTGCTCGGGAATGGTGGCGCCCGCCACCGTGACGAGGTGGCGCCCGTCGTCCGGCCCTGTGCCCATGAGGCGGGCAAGCAAATTCCGCTGCACGTCCAAGTGATCGTGCACCGCAGCTTGGCGCGTGACCGCCGCTTCGTAGTCGGCGATGGCTTGTTTCACCGCCAGGTCATTATCAATGCCCAGGGTGGACCGGGTCTCGGCGAGCATCCGTAGCCGGCGACGGAGCTCGACGATGGCGTGGACCAATTCCAGCTGCTGCTGCAGCGCCTGCCCGCGGAAGTAGGCTCGGGCGATGCCGGTGGTCAGCCGGAGTCGGACTTCGGCCCGTTCCGCTTCTTCGGCGGCCGCATGCCCGAGCGCCGCGTCGAGCGTCGCGCGATATTTGCCCCAGAAGTCGAACTCGTACCGCACTGTGAGCGGGTTGATCATGCCGAGGAGAATACGTTGTCCTGCCGTCTCCGCGTTCAAGGCGGCGAACACGCCGTGTTGCGAGATGCGCTCGTAGGTCAACGACGCATCGGCCTCCAGGAAGGGCAGCAGGCGGGCCCCTTCCACCCGGGCCAGCCCTTGCGCTTCGCGTAAGCGTGCGGAGGCCACCTTGAGCCCCGGGTTGTCGCGCAGCGCCGTCTCGATCAGTCGGGTGAGCTCGGCGTTGTGGAACTGGTCCCACCACCGGTCCTCGGGCCATTGATGCAACCGGTGGGTCACTTCCTCCAGCGTCTCCTGCAACTCGGGCGGCTCCAGATAGGTCGCCGGCGGCTCACCCTTCGGGATCCACCATTCACAGCCGGTGACCGCGACCATGACCAACAGGCACAAGGCCGAGAGGGAGAGGGAGACGGAGAGGGAACTGGGCGATCGGCCGTGGTTCATGGTTGTTCCTTCAGCTCGTTTGCCTGCCCCGCACGGCGTCCGCCGGCTTCAAGACCGGCACACGGTTGGACCGCGCGAACCAAACCAGGATCGCAATCCCCAGGCAGAGGTAACTCGACAGAAGGAACGTGTCATTCAATGCGAGAATGCCGGCCGCCTGCTTCATCGTCAGCTGCACTTTACGCTCGATCATGGCGGGCTCGAAACCGAGGGCCTCCAGCTTCGCCGTGAACTGGCTGAGCGCATCATACGACGCCGAGATGCGCCCCCCGAAATGGTCGCTGAGGTGCAATTGATGAAAGGGGAGCCGGCGGAAGATGACGATCCCTTGCCAGGTAATCCCTATCGCGCCGGCCGCGATGCGAAGAATATTGGCCGTCTCCGCCGCCCGCAGCAGTTGCTCCCCCGACAGGCCGTGCAAGGTCAACACAGTCAATGGCGTGAAAAACGAGCCGAGGAAGACCCCCTCGAGCACCATCGGCCAAAAGATCTGATCGAACGAGTGGGGATCGTCGAAGAGGCCGATCCAATAAAACGTGGCGGCGAAGCCCAAACTGTTCACGCAGGCCAGCCAGCGCACGTCCAGCCGTTTGGCGACTTCATGCATCACGGCGATCAGCGGCATCCCCAGCAGGACCATGGGCAGGAACACCAGCCCGGCCAGCTCCGAGGAATAGCCCAGCAACAGCTGCAGTTGCACGACGAAGAGAGAGAGCAAGCCTTGAATCGACAGGAAGCCCAGGCCGAGACAGAGGAGGCCGATCGCAAAATTCCGATGCGCGAATAGCCGCAGATCCATCGCCGGCCGGCGTTCGCCGAGCTCCCAGACGATCCAGACCGGGGCCGCCACGAGGACGACGACCAACAGGCCCCGGAGCAGCGGATCGTCGAACCAATCAAAGTCGTTGCCTCCGTTCAACATCGCCTGGAGGCTGCCGAAGATCACGAACAACAGGACATAGCCAACGAGATCGAATGGCTCATGACGAACCTCATGCCGTCGTCCATGGAACAAGGCGGCGGCCAGCGCGGCGATCAACAGCGCCAGCGGGATGTTGAGGACGAAGAGGGTACGCCAGCCCCAATGCTCACCAAGCCAACCGCCGGTGACCAACCCGAACGTAAAGGGCATCAAGGTGAACAGCCCCCAGATGGCCAGGCCCAACGATTTCAGGTGATCGGGATATTCCTTGATCAGCAGAGATTGGCTCAGCGGCAAGGTGATGCCGCCGGCGAGACCGAGCAGGACACGAGCCGCCACGAAGCCTTCAATGCTGTCGGCGGTCGCGCAGAAGGCCGAGGCCACGGCGTAGGCGAGGAAGGCGCCGCAAAAGACACGGGGCTCTCCATAACGGTCGGAGAGCCAGCGGGCAAGAGGAAAGCCCAGGGCCAGGGCGATCATGAAATTCGTCTGCGCCCACCGCCCGAAACTGACCTGCACGCCGCCTAAGCCTCCTGCCGCGTGCGGCTCGAGCGCCACGTACGAGCCGGCGTTGAACAGCACCACGATGTGGGCTAGGCCCAGCACGAGGGTGAGGAGAAGGAAGTGCAATCCGAGGCAGCGGGTCTCTAGATGATCTTCTGTCGTCATAGGTAGGCTCGGTCAACAGAACATCGTGTGCTTGGGTGCTTAGCTGCTGAGGTTTCCGGCACAAAGGTCATCTGTGGTGCGTGAGTCAACCTCAATATCAGAAGCTGTGCATGAGCAAGGGCTGTGCCTCTTCACTCGCATAGTCTCAACCTAGTGAAATTTCGGGGCTGCGAGGGATTATCTTTCTGAACCGAAAAAGAAAATTACTGAGAAACCACGATAGGTCGCGATTCACCGCAGACTCTACCCACGACGGCTCGAGGCCTCTGATGCTAAGAAGCGGATGGAGAGCGTCCGTACGAGACAAGGCGGCGAGTGCTTCAGTGAGCGGTCGGTCGCTTTATCACAAGTTGCTTCATCCTGCTGCGCAAGGTACTGGGCGGGATGCCGAGACGTGTTGCTGCTCCGTCAGGACCTTCGATGCGCCAATCGGTCAAAGCCAGAGTTTGGAGAATGTGTCGACGTTCCACATCTTTGAGGTCGGACGACGGCAAGCTGGTGAACGAGCGATCCTGCAATCCCAGGAGATGGTCATCGATCCGCAAGATCGACTCGCGTGAGAGGATCAAGGCTCGTTCGATCACATTGGCCAATTCACGGACATTGCCCGGCCACGAGTAGCGAACCAATCGTTCTAAAGAATCAGGATCGATATCTGTGCATGAATGGCGGAGTTTTGCCGCGTATAGGTCAAGGAAATGTCGGGCTAACAAGGGAATATCTTCCGGACGCTCGCTCAATGTGGGCAGTCGGATCGGAAACACATTCAGACGATACAAAAGATCCGCTCGAAACGTACCGAGCTTGACCGCGGCAGAAAGATCGCGGTTTGTCGCGGCGATAAGACGAACATCCACTCGAATCGGCTGTTTCCCACCCAAACGATCGACCATCCCATCCTGTAGGACTCGCAGCAATTTCGCCTGTGTCTCCAGTGGCATTTCACCGACTTCATCCAAGAACAATGTTCCTTCATGGGCCAGTTCGAATCGTCCTTCGCGGGCGCGATCCGCTCCGGTAAATGCACCGCGTTCGTGGCCGAATAATTCACTTTCAACCAGTCCGGCCGGAAAGGCAGCGCAATTCACGCGAACCATGGGTTTCCGATGGCGCTGACTCAAATCATGAATGGTTTGAGCGATCAATTCCTTGCCGGTTCCCGTCTCACCCGTCAGGAGAACGGTCGTCGAGGTCGAGGCAACTTGTCGCGCGAGGGTTAAGACATGCTGAAAGACGGTACTGTCCCCGACCAATCTGTCGATATTCTTTGTGAGCCGCAGTTCCTCGTTCAAGTACACGTTTTCTTTAGCCAGTTGGTTCCGTAACTGGTCGATTTGTTCGTAGGCTTGGACGTGATCGATCGCATAGGCGATTTGCATCGCCACTTGTGTGAGGAATTCGATATCTCCGGAATCGGGATCACCAGATTCCCGAGTGCCGATATTGAGAATACCGAGGCATTGATCTTTCACGAGCAGTGGAAGGTTAATCATTCGGCCGAGTCCTTCTTGAGCGTAAAACTTGTCTTCAGGAAAGACTTGCTCTTTCTTGAGATCGGGGCGAATGTGCAGGGTCTTGTGTTCGTAGACCCATCCCATCCCGCTTCCGTGGCGCGGGACGACGGCATCGCGGTTAAGCGCGACCTGCGGGACGGTGGTCGCGAGGACATAAAACCGGAATGCATCGGTCTGAGGATCGTACAGGGTGATCGATGCACGGGCCCATGGGATGGCTTTGGTAATCTCTACTGTAATCGCTTCCCACAAGCTGCGCATGTCGCGCTGGGAGTTCAGCACGAGGGCGACGGACAAGAGTGCGCGATAGTTGCGTTCGATCTGATCCAATGATTCCAGCTCCGCAAACGTCAATTCAAGCACAGAAGAAACTACCATGTCCAGGTACTTGCGTGCGGGATTTTGAACGAGATATACGCGGAAGCTGAGGCGCCGACAAGACTGTCTCAAGCGCCATAACAAGTTTGGTTTCCGTCGTTACAGCACCGTCAAAAACGCGGTGAGGTCGGCTATTTCTTGATGGGTCAAACCCATGCCAAAGCGAATGTTGTAGAACTCCACTGCCTCTTTCAGGGTCGCGGCCGAGCCATTGTGAAAATAGGGTGCCCGGGCGGCGAGGCCTCTGAGAATCGGGCCTTTGAACTTCCCAATGTCGGCCCATTTTCCTGAAACTAACGCTCGGCCTGGATCTGTTGTAAACACTTCAGTTCCATCTGTCTTGTTACGCAGAGTGATGACAGGGAGGTAATCGACACCCAAGGGGTTCATCACATCGGCAATCCCGATATTCAGCGGAGCACCTATGGAATGGTCGCCCACATTGAACGAATCGTGACAGGTGCCGCAGGTGCCTTGAATCAGCGGCAACCCGGTGGCATCGTTGAGACCGCCCACCCCCGAGATGTTGATGATGCGGGAGTTGAAGAGGGTTTGTCCTCGGAGGATGCTCGCTCGACGATCCTGGTGATGCCCGTGCTGCTCATGACTGGAAGCATGGGCCCAGTGATTGGTGAAGAGAGTGAAGACCACCGGCGTGAAAGGCGTCTTGAAGGGATTGAGCCCGAGTGGATCATTGATACCGATAAAAAACGGTTGCTCCAAGAGGATGACGGGACCACCGTTCGCGCCCTGACCATCGAGAGGCCCCGCGCTGAAATCGACAGCCTGGGCTGTGGAAAGCGCCATTTCAAAGTCGACGATCTTTTTTTGCTCTTCCTGGGTGGGCGCCGTTGCGGCTTGTGCATGGCCAAGCGCAGCACCCACCGCCTGATGAGCCAGGTCGGACAGCAGATCGGCGGGATTCGTGGCGAATGTGATCGGTTTCGTGCCGGTCTGTGGTGAAGATTCTCGCCCGTCCCACATCACGGTGCTGAGAAACCTGAGGTTGGTGGCCGGCAGAGGGCGTCGGTACATCGAGAGCGTGCTCGTCTCGCTGCAGCCGTAGGGGTTTCTGACGCTTACCACGTCAAACTCGGCTCCTGACGGGACGGCAAGCGCAATACGGATCAATCCGCGGGTGCGCAGGAGGCTGTAGGCTTGGCGACGGCCTTCCATTGTGGCGGTATCAATGTTGTGATCGCAATTGGAGCCATCATTGGTCCGAAAGATCGGATCGAGACCGTGGGACCGCTCAAACCGATCCTCGACGTGCGCCGCCGAGACGGACCATCCATCGCCGGGCTGATGACAACTGGCGCAGCTGCGGCCGTTGGTCCCCAGACTCTGAAAGAAAGGACCGGTCAGATCGAGTTTTCCGGTCGAGTTGAAGGTTTTCAAAATGCCGGTGGGATTGGGAAAGGGGAAGAGGTTCGGAAGAGCAGTCGGCGCCTCGAATTCCGCAGCCGCAACTGAGGTAAGACCCAGCAGAAGTGCGCCCGACAACCAGAGTAGGAATTTCACGATTCTCCCCCCTTGATACATGCCTCACCCATGAGCTACCTCGCTGCCTCGTCGCATATCGGCGTAGCATATTGAGTGCCAAGCCGGAATTTTTCTCCTAACTCGGCACACCAAACGTACCGGATTCATAAATTCAAACATGTATGCCGATCCTATAGCTAACCATTAGTACTTACTTACAATTGTGTTCATTCTGTCCTGGTTCTGTCCCGAGCGAAATTACAAAAGGCGCAGAGTGCGCAATCGCTCGCTCAAGAAACGGCGGTACAGACAACGTGCGGAAACAGGAAACGGCTTGTGGCAACCTTTCAGTCGATTTGACTCACTGGGCCGAAGCCCGATCAAGCAGGGAGACATTGACGATACTGCCTACATCGGCTCTCCTTCACCTTGAGTAATTTGGATGGTGGGTGGTTCGCTGTTTCAGGCCTATCAGCCGACAGCATGCGTGATGGAATTTTGTAACCCCCGGCCTTGATCTTGCAATCTCCAAGCGGGAAAACGTCATGAGACTTTCATGCAGCCCTTCATACGAATGAGAGAGATATCCGCCACCAGGCACGAGCTGGTCGAGACGAAAGGTGCAAGAGCGCCTCGCGAACGGTCCTTTCTGGTAGGCGAACGACGGCTCCAGCGACGGTCTCAGCAGATGGGCCAAGCCAAGCGATGGTTGGCCTTCGCCTTGTACGATCTAGACCATGTCCATGTTCGCTGAGGACTCATGGTGAACGGCAAGCCACGCGTGGTGATTCTGGGTGGGGGCTTCGGCGGGATGTATGCCGCGTTGGAATTCGAACGCGCCCTGGCGCGCGGCGCCGACTTGGACGTCACCCTCGTCAACCAGGACAACTTTTTCCTCTTCACCCCGATGCTGCATGAAGTCGCGGCGAGCGACCTGGATATCACCAATATCGTCAGCCCAATCCGCCGGCTGTTGCGTCGCGTGACCTTTTTTCATGGCGAGATCGAAGCCATCGATCTCGCGCACAAGCGCGTCGGTCTGTCGCATGGGCACGAGGTCCATTGCCACTCGCTGCCCTACGACCACCTGGTGCTGGCCCTCGGGTCCACCACGAACTTCTTCAACATCCCCGGCTTGGCAGACCGGGCGCTCACCATGAAATCGTTGGATGATGCGATTGTGCTGCGCAACCACCTCATCGCAAACCTGGAAGAGGCGGACTATGAGTGCGGGGCGTCACTCCGGGCGCCCCTCCTGAATTACGTTGTGGCCGGCGGCGGGTTTGCCGGGGTCGAGACCATCGCGGCCATGAATGACTTTCTGCGGGAGGCGGTGCAGTTCTTTCCGCATCTGCGGGCGGACATGCTGCGGATCATTCTGGTCAGTGCGGGCAAGGTCATCTTGCCGGAACTGGGAGAGGAACTCGGCGCCTATGCGCAGCGCAAACTCGCGGAGCAGCAGGTGGAAATCCATGCGCACTGTAAAGTCACCGCCGTGACGGACCACGACGTCACCCTCAGCGATGGGACGACGGTGCCGACCAATACGCTGGTCTGGACCGCCGGCACCAGCCCGCATGCCCTCTTGGACACCCTGCCCTGTCCGAAAACGAAAGGCCGGGTCCTCGTCAACGAGTACCTGGAAGTGCCCGGCTGGTCGGGCCTCTGGGCCTTCGGCGACTGTGCGCTCGTGCCGGATCTCAAGACCGGTGGCTCCCACCCCCCGACCGCGCAACATGCGCTGCGTGAAGGGCGAGTGGCGGCGCGGAATATCCTGGCCACCCTGCGAGGGGAGCGCATGAAGCCCTTCGTCTACTCGACGCTCGGGCTCCTGGCGCCCATCGGGAAGCGGACCGGGGTCGCGAACATTCTCGGCGTGAACTTCTCTGGCTTCATCGCCTGGTGGCTGTGGCGGACGATCTACTTGCTGAAGCTGCCTCGCTTTGAGAAGAAAGTGCTTGTGGCCTTGGACTGGACACTGGATGTGCTCTTCTCGAAGGATCTGGTCCACTTTCGAACGAAGCGTTCCCGTATCCCGCATGCGGCAGCCAACCGGCAGAACCCTGTCTGAATCCGTCACGCCTCGCATCAGCTCACGCCATTCAGACGGCTGTGCTCGATCGGTTCCTCGTCTCCTTCACTCCGTGGGTGACGGCCTGCGCCATCTCCTCAAGTCGCTGAACGGTCCGATGAAGCTGTCGGCCGGAAAGGGTTCATCGACCCTCACTAGCAGGCTGCGATACCTTTCTGCTGTTCGGAGGCCTCTTCGATCACGCTTGCGGGCACGGTGTGATGGGTGTATTGATTTTTTCCACAGTAAGGTTTAGCAAATGGATGCCGATGCATCGGTTATCGAACGAGTGTGACTGAAAGTGTTGAAGGCAATGGTGGATCGTCACTCTTCAGTGTCGAATTGAACCGCATGAGGTTTGACGGATGGGGAGCCGGTTTCTCACCGCGCTCCGATCACGGGGTACATGACGTGCGACTTATTGCGGTATGCCAAAATTAAGTAAACAAGCGCTGCAACTGTATCTACGGACTCGTTTTGGTCCTCGCGTCGAGCTGCGTTCTTATGGAGTCATCGGCAAAGAGAGTTCCAAGGGAGAGCAGAAGCGCTATGGGTACGGCACCCCTGTCAAATTGTCGTTTCAGATCGGGCGTCGAGTTCAGTCCGCTGTCCTGTCGACCATGAGACCAGGCCCGTTTGGTCACGAACATATGGCGGATCGTGCTCAAGCCATGTTGTGGGACTATGATTCGTACGGTCGTCTTCCTCGCCATGTGAAGGCGCTTGATGTGGGTGCATTCGACGGCAGGCAAGCCCTTTTCTCCCTCGCCGAATCCCGTGAATTCTTCGTGCTGAATGAATGGACTGAGGGGACGAGCTACCATGTGGATCTTGAGCGGCTGATGAAAGGCGGCACGTTGCAAAAGCTGGATCGGCAACGCACGGTCGCGTTGGCTCGCTACCTGGCGCAGATCCATGCGAAAAAGCGGCGTGACCCGGATTTGTACAAACGTCGGCTGCGTGAGTTGATCGGTCATGGCGAATGTATCATGGGACTGACGGACAGCTATCCTAAACGCTGTGGCTTTATTACCGGCGATCTGTTGCGAATGGTGGAGGAAGCCTGCAATCGGTGGCGTTGGCGGCTTCGAGACAAGGCTAACCGGCTTTCCCAAGTGCATGGGGATTTCCATCCGTACAATGTGCTGTTCCGTACCGGAACGGATTTTGCCGTACTGGATCGGTCGCGAGGAGAATGGGGCGAGCCGGCAGACGATGTCACCGCCATGACGATCAACTATTTGCTCAACTCATTGATTCGATGGGGTAAGCTCCATGGGCCATTCGAAGTCTTGTTCCGGCTGTTTTGGGATACATATGTGGAAACCAGCGGAGATGAAGAAGTTACTGAAACGGCGGCGCCCTTTTTTGCCTTTCGCGGCCTGGTCGTGGCCAGCCCGCTCTGGTATCCCAATTTGTCAGTCGCCATCCGCCGGAGCCTGTTTCATTTCATCGAGAATGTCCTTGATGTCCCGTGCTTCGAACCGGAACGGGTGAATGAGTATTGTCAGTGATGAGTGATCACAGCGCCATTGCCATCTGGCTCACCGGTCTGCCTGCTTCAGGGAAGAGCACCATCGTTGCCGCACTGAAACCGCAACTCGAAGGAATAGGCTGTGTGGTCGAGGTTCTGGAGTCCGATGCGGTCCGGCAAGTCCTCACACCAACCCCGACCTATTCACAGGCGGAGCGGGATCTTTTTTACCGAGCCCTGGCGTTCATGGGGGCAAGATTAGTGGCTCATGGCGTGACGGTCATCTTCGATGCCACAGCCAATAAGCGAGTCTATCGAGACTTTGCCAGAAGCCTCATTCCCAAGTTCATCGAAGTGGTGGTCGAATGTCCGCTGGAACTGGCGATGCAGCGTGATTATAAAGGGACGTACCGACGAGGCCAGCGTGGCGAATCATCAAGTGTGCCGGGATTGCAAGAGCCCTACGAAGCGCCGGTCAATCCGGAAGTGAGAATTGATACGACCCAGCTCTCTGCAAAAGACGCAGCGGGGAAAGTGCTGGAAGCCGCGAAGGAAATATTCAAAACCGACTCGGTTCAGAGGCCATGATCGCCCACCGCCCCACGGACATGCGTTTCTCCTGCTTGATGAGCCTTTCCCCTCCCGCTATAGTGACTGGCCATGCGCAAGAAGCAGGCATCCAACCGCAGAGAGCGGGACGATTCGCTTTCTGAAGCGAAGAGGAGTTCCCTCACTCCTGCCCCAGACTCGTCAGCACTGCTTGCCGCGTTTCGTTCCCTCGCCGCCAATGATCTGTACACAATGGCGCCAAAAGAGTCGGTGATCCGAGGGTATAACTATTATCAGCAGCTGCGGCTTCAGCACTATACCTGGAGTCAGGACCGCGACAGGCTCACGGCGCAGGTGCAGGGAACGAGACTGTACGAGGTCGTCTTTTCTCTCGACGAGGGATTTCTCTCGGCTTCCTGCGATTGTCCGGCCTGGGATCCCAATTGGCTCTGCAAGCATGTCCTTTGCGCGGGTTTTGCCACCAAACATCTGCTGTCGCCTGAGACGTTCCAATTGTCGGATCGGCAAGAAGCCCACCTGGCCACGCTCCGAACCGAGCTGCTTGGTGAGATCGCCGAGCCGGATTCGATCAAGGGGGCGGTCTCCGCACGGAATGGGGACGGTTCGCTTTCGTCTCTTCCTGCGTCGGCCTATGAAATCGTGATCGATGCCGGGCAGTCGTATCCCCAGCTCTTCGTCAACCGGAATGGCGTGCGGCTTCCGGCAGGATGGGCTCCCGCGTTGCCGTCTGATCTGCGCCCACTCCTTAATCCGTCCTGGTTTTCGACAGGGTATGGAGACGAACCCTTACTCCGTTATCTCCAAGTCTCCAAACACCGATTCCCGATCCTGCTAAAAATCGGCCAAGAATCCATCGCTCTTCAATGGACCCCATCGGTCAAATACGTGAGTAAGACGGAGATTGCTGTCGCGGGCGATGACGTAAAAATTCGTGCGATCTGTGTGGCCAACGGAACCGCGCTCAACCGAATCGTCCGTTTTCGCAACTTCGTAGCCGATGTGAACGGCCGACGTTTACTTCTTATGGAGGACGAAAGCGGATGGGGCTCGTTTCGCGCGCTGCGCGACGGCTTCCGAGGTCTCAACTCTTATGACTATGCCGAGGAACTGGACGGGGCGCTGTGCGCGGTAACATTGCCAGATGGCCGGGGCTATGGTGGACGGCAGGGCATCTATGGCGAGACGGAGTTCTCAGTCTCACGAGACGAATTCCAGTCCGCGCAGATCGATCTGATCCACAAACAGGCCGACAAGACCTTGCGCGAGCTTCTCCTGCGCGTGGATGGCACAGAGACGTCGGTTCATCCTTCTGCGACCGGCTCAACGAACGAGGAGGTGTCATACGAGTTAATTCTGGCGCCTCTCTCGGACGAGGCCGGGTCGCCGACAGCTGCATGGACGCTACAAGCGCAATGTCGTCGCGGGGATGCCCTGTTCGCTCCGAGCGCCACGACCTTTTCGTTCATCTCAGCGTTGGAACAAGGCCGCGTCACCTCCGCTCCGTTACGGGCGCAGAAACGCAAGGTCGTACTCTACGATCTGTTCTTCACGTTGCTCACGGTCGGCGAGGCCAAGGAACGAGACCGCCTCATCAAGACCGCGCTGGACCAGACCGATTGGGCGCGGAGCATCCGTGTTGAGGCAGCTCAATGGTTGAAACATCATGTGTCGCTGTACGCGAGGCCAGATGTGCGATTGCAGATCGAGAGAGGGCAGTGGACGTTGCGCGCGATCGACAAGAGCCGCGAGGTGCTGCTGTACCGGATTCCATTCGAGGTCTTTGGTTTGGACGCCTTTCGCGGCATGGAATCGTACGATGCTATGCCGATCGACTCCCAGGTACTGTTCCAACGATTGCCGGATCTTTTGGAAAAGCTGACTGAGGCCGGAATCACATTACTGTACGAAGACCAGCCGCTCCGGCCTACTCGATGGGACTGCTCCGTCCGAGCCGAGCGTCAGGACCGAGATGGGACCGGCATTGACTGGTTCGAAATCAGGCCGGAGATCAGCTGCGAGGGGGTGGTGATCGACGAGGCTGAATGGCGGGCGGCCATTCAGCAGGGCGGGTTGATCCGTACAACGCGCGGCCTGCGAGTTTTAGACGGCCAGAGCGTGGAGCGGCTGCGCGCGATTATCGGCCTCACGGGTGAGGCCGATGCGGATCGGAAGACAGCCCAGGTCGTGCGTGTGCCTCGGTTGCAGATTCTCGACTGGCTGGCGCTGCGCGACCAGGGCATCCCCGTGTCGCTGCCCGCCGAGGACGAGGCGGTACTGGCGCGATTGCTGGGATTTCGACAGATCGAGAAGCCGCCGTTGCCGAAGGGCTTGCACGCAACGTTAAGACCTTATCAGCGGGACGGCTACGACTGGCTGACGTTTCTCTACGAGCACCGATTCGGCGCTTGCTTGGCTGACGACATGGGATTGGGCAAGACACTTCAGGCCATTTGCTTGCTGGCCGCTATCGAGGAGGGGCGCATCAAAGCGGCTCGTGGAGTGAAGGGATCTTATCTGATCGTCGTGCCGACGAGTCTTCTCTTCAACTGGGAACAGGAACTGGCACGTTTCGCGCCCGGCTTGAAGGTCCATGTCTACAGTGGGAGCGAGCGGGCGCTCGATGCCAAAGACGGCGAGGTGGTGATCACGACCTATGGGCTCGTCCGCCGGGACATCGAGACCTTGGAGCGGACGGCGTTCCACGTGATCGTCTTCGACGAAGCGCAGGCGGTGAAAAACATCCTGGCAGACACGACGGGTACGGTTCGCCGGCTTAAGGGGCGTTTCAAGATCGCGCTGACCGGCACGCCGATCGAGAACCATTTGGGCGAGTATTTCTCCGTGATCGACCTGTGCGTGCCTGGACTCCTCGGCGATTACGATCGGTTCAAGAGGGACTTGAAACGTGTCGCGGGTCGTGCGCTCGATCGGTTGCTGCACCGGACGAGGCCCTTTATTCTGCGGCGGACCAAAGCCGAGATCCTCCATGACCTCCCGCCGAAAACCGAGCACGAGGTGTTCCTCGAGTTGACCGACCGCCAAAAAGCGCTCTACCAACAGACGGTCGCCCAGGTTCGCTCGACGATCGACGATGCCTATCGTACCAAGACCTCCGGGCAGGCCCAGTTCATCGCGCTCACGGCCATCCTCAAACTCCGGCAACTGTGTCTCTCGCCGCGTCTGCTCACGAAACAAGCCGACGAGACCTCGCCAAAGCTTGGTTTCCTGATCGAGCGGCTGAATGTGTTGCGAGACGAGGGGCACAGCTCCCTAGTGTTCTCGCAATTCACCAGCTTTCTGGACCTCGTGCAGGAAGCATGCACTCGACAGGGGCTGCCCTACCACCGGCTAGATGGGTCCACGGCGGCGGCGGCGCGCAAGACCCGCGTGAGGGCGTTCCAGACCGGTGAACAGGGCGTGTTTCTTCTGAGCCTCAAAGCGGGCGGGCAGGGGCTGAATCTCACCAGAGCGAGCTATGTCTTTCATCTGGACCCTTGGTGGAATCCGGCGGTGGAGCGCCAGGCGTCCGACCGCGCGCACCGCATCGGGCAACAGCGGCCCGTGTCGATCGTGCGGATACTCATGCGCCACAGTATCGAGGAGAAGATGATGGCGCTCAAGCAGCGAAAGCTCGAGTTGTACGATGCGGTCATGGCCGGCATGGTGCGCGGCGCCGGGCAGGGTGTATTGACGAAAGCCGACTTCGATTTCCTGCTCTCGCCGAGCGCATGATCCCGAGGCATGTCCTCTGTCCGGCTCAGGAAGGTGGAGGTTTATGCCTGATGTCGTCGATGCGAAATGCCGGTCAAGGAGTTGCCGAAACGTCAGCAGCGGCTGGTTGAAGTGTGGGTGGAACTGCACCAGCAGGGACTGATGGCCGACTGGAATCGTCTGCAGGCAGGCCGCAAAACGGAAGGATCTAAGCTTCGCATCACCGCTTCATGCCATGAGCGAGAAGTACTGGAGAAACCACCTCCTCGCATCCTCCGCCACCTGTTCCAGGGTTCCCGGCTCTTCGAACAGATGCGTCGCGCCGGGAACGATGACCAACTTCTTTTCGCAGGGCAGCAACTCGTACGCCGCCTGGTTCATCTCAATGACCGGTTCATCGCGGCCTCCGACGATCAACAAGGTCGGAGCTGTGACCGACGGTAGATATGGCTCGGCCAGGTCGGGTCGTCCTCCTCGCGATACCACGGCCTTGACGTTCAACGGCTCTCGCGCGGCAGCTTGCAGGGCCGCTCCAGCGCCGGTGCTGGCCCCGAAATACCCGATTCCCAGTTTTGTTGTCTGCAGCTGCGCTTCCAGCCAGCCCTTGGCCAACAACAGCCGATCCGCCAGCAGATCGATATCGAACACTGTTCGCCTATCATCCGCCTCATCCTTGGTTAAGAGATCCAGGAGCAACGTGGCAAGTCCATCTTGCTGTAAATGGCGCGCGACGAAATTATTGCGAGGGCTCAATCGCCCACTGCCGCTTCCATGAGCAAAGACAACCACGCCACGCGGAGCGTCTGGAAGTCCGAGGATCCCTTCCAGAGCAAGTTTCCCCTTTGTGATCCTCACATTGTGTTCAGGTGGGGCGGTCATGGCTTAGCCCGTTTCTTGACAGGACTGCAGGGAGCAGGACGGCTGAGATCAGGCGGCAATGTGGTCTTGTCATCGACGCAGGCGGCGTTGAGCTGTGTCTGCACAAGACCGATGACCGACGAGAGCATGGCGCCCTTGAAGTTCGTGCGATGCAAATTCGCCGAGTCCAGCCGAGCACCGCTCAAATCGGCGCCGGCTAGGGAGGCGTGTTGAAGGTTGGCCTCTTGAAGATTGGTTTCCTGAAGATTGGCATGGGTCATGTCGGCATGGCCGAAGTTCGACCCGCGGAGGTCCGCACCGACGAAATTCGACGATTCCAGATTGGCTCTGTTGAATTGTGCGTGAGTCAGGGAGGATTTCGGAGCGTACATTTCGTTCAGATCAGCGTTCATGAAGTTGACGCGCAATCCCTTGGTCCCGATAAGGACCGCACGGTTGAGATTCGCGTCCAGAAAATCCGCTTCATCGAGGACGGCATGATAAAGAATCGCCATTCGGAGATTCGACGAGTGCAAATCCACCTTGACCAGAGCGGCCTCCTCCAGGTTGGCTCCTTCCAGGTCGGCGTCATGCAGATCTGCGCTGGTTAGATCCGCATACCGGAGATCAGCGCCGCGAAGAATCGCTTTCTTAAGATTTGCACTGCGCAAATTCGCTTCGTCCAGATAGGCGCTTTCCAAGTCGGCTTCAATCAGACGGGCTGCTTCCAGTTGCGCGCGGTCCAGTAGTGTGCCCTGAAGGTTGGCGCGATAGAAATTTGCGTTGGTCAGGATGGTGCGACGCAGGTCGGCGCTTGTCAGGTCAGCATTCACCAGGACCGCGCCTTTCATCGTGGCTCCGTACAAATATGCCTCGGCGAAGTTGCTGCCGGTCAAATCGGCAGAGGTGAGATCGGCGCCTTGCAATTGTGCCCGCTCGAACGAGGAGCTATTCAACTTGGCGTCGATCAGGACGGCGCCAAAGAGAGCAGCTTCATCACCGACCGCGCGTGCGAGATTCGCCCCGGTGAGCCGGGCATGGCGCAGATCTGCTCCAGAGAGATTACTGTCTATGAGAACGGATTTGGTGAAGTCGGTTCGAGCAAGGCTGGCTTTGGAGAGGTTGACCTGAGACAGCTTCGTCTGACGCAGGACGGCGCCTTCGAGGTCGGCCCGTTCGAGATTCGCCCCCTCCAATGCTGCCCGGCTCAGATCCGCTTGGCAGAGCTCAACGCGCTTGGCATCCTGGTTGTCCCGATACTCCACCCATCGTTCATGTGCGCGCACGAGAGCTTGCAATATTTTGGCCGGGACAGACTTTTTCTTATAAGGGCCCTTGCAGATAGAAGACTCGGGCGATGCCGCAGGGGAAGGGGATGTGCCGGCCGGTCCGGCCCCTGAGGCGGTGAGTCCGACGAGGAGGATAGTTCCGACGAAGGCGGTCGATACAGAGAAGTGCGTCATCTTGTCCCCTCTAGGAGTTAGAGTCTGCAGTCGACTGTCTGGGCTAGGCTTCGCAAAGCCAAGGAAATCCGAACGTCATAGGCCGGCACCGTCTCAAGCGCACGCAAGGCTTCGGGAAGTTGTCCCAACTGCGCAGCGCCATGGCATCGCAGTTCGGCCAAGCCGGGTGAGTGAGCAAGGCGGCGGCCATTCTTCATGACAAGGTCAAGCAACGGTTCCCCAGGCAATTGATCGTTGTGCGTTGTGACGATATCGTGGCTCAAATACTCGTCGTCCGCAAGATACCGATAGACTTGTTTGCGGCCGGGCCAAGTGGCTTTACCTTCGGATCGCTTTCGACAGGGACGACCGGCATATTCTTGGAGTTTATAGGCGCAGTCCAGCGAAGACGCGTCAGAGGAGGTCGTCATGGCTGTGCCGACAGCGAAACTGTCGATTGGGGCGGCGCTCTCGACCAGGGCTTTCACACGATATTCGTCAAGGTTGCCGCTTGCGAGAATCTGTGCATGAAGCAAGCCTCCTTCATCAAGAATGAATCGAACCTGTCGAGCATGTTCGGCCAGATCACCGCTGTCTAACCGTACTCCTTTGATGGTGATGCCCTGAGCCTGAAGCGTTCGGGCCAACGACACGACTTTGGCGGCGGCCGCTTCCGTGTCGTAGCTGTCGATCAAGAAGACGACGTTATCCGGTTGGACTTCGGCGAAATGTTCAAAGGCAACGATTTCATCCTCGTGGGCTTGCACGAAGGAATGGGCCATGGTGCCGTACAGGGGAATTTGATAGGCCATACCGGCCAGCACGGTGGCGGTTCCTGCGAAACCGGCCAGATAGCTCGCGCGTGCGGCGAAGAGACCGGCCTCGGCACCGTGCGCACGACGGAGCCCAAAATCGATGAGCGGCCTCCCTCTTGCGACCAGCACAGAACGCGCTGCTTTGGAGGCCACCATGGTCTGGAAGTTCAGGAAGTTCATCACGCGGCTTTCAACGAGCTGGGCCTGAGGAAGCGGCGCAACGATTCGGAGGATCGGTTCGTGAGGAAAGAAAATCGTTCCTTCGGGCATTGCCTCCACATCCCCGGTGAACCGCAGCCTTTCCAAATACTCGAGGAGCTGCGAACTGAACTTCCCCGATTGATCCAGCCAGGCCAGTTCTTCCCGAGAAAAGCGCAACTCCGAGAGATAGTCCAGCACCTGTTCGAGGCCGGCTGCGATTAAGAAGTTTCGATGGGCGGGCAGCTTGCGGACAAAGAATTCGAACACGGCCGGCTCGTCCATCCCCTGTTTCAGGTAGGCCTGGGCCATCATGAGTTGATACAGGTCTGTCAGCAGAGCGCTGCTCGAAGGATTCATGTTCCCAGCATCTCCCAATGAACAGGGACGGCTCCCAGGCGGATCATCTCGTCTTCGGCGCGGCGACCATACTCGGGCTGAAGATTGACGGCTTTGATACCGTCCACCAACAAACAGACGTCATAGCCCAGCATACGGGCATCCTTGACTGAATTCAGCACACAGTAATCGGTCGCCAACCCACCGATGAAGAGACGCTGCACAGTCAGGCCTCGCAAATGTTGATCGAGCGTAGTGCCTTCGAAGCCCGAATAGGCGTCTTGATCTTGATTGAAGGCCTTGTAAATGACGTGCGTCGATGGGGGTGTAACAAACGACGATGGCGGTAGAGCGCCTGGTGAACCCGCGACACAATGCACAGGCCAGGGACCTCCTTGGGGCTTGAACGAGCAATGGTTGGGTGGGTGCCAATCGCGTGTCAGAACGATGGGAAGACCGTGACGCTGGAACTGCTGAAGATAGTTCTGCAAGATGGGAAGAATGTGATCGCCACCGCTCACGCCGAGTGCCCCACCTGGCAGGAAATCGTTCTGAATATCTATGATGAGCAATGCATCATGGGGTGTGAGCGCAATCATGAGGGGCATTACGCAGTTGGGCAATCCGGCGTTCTGTAGACTGTGGGCAAGGCTCCGTCATTGTGCCTGTTGCGATAATAAACGAATGTACGCCACGACGTCTTGCATTTCTCCGTCGCTGAGCTGGCCGCGCCAGGAATGCATCGGACTGAAGACGATACCGTGCTCGATGGTCCGCAGCAGCTCCTCATCGGATTTCAGGAACGATTGGAACCGCTGAAAATTGGTCGGGGAGACTTTCAACGAAGCAGCGGCAGGTCCATCGCCCCGGCCGCTTGGTCCATGACAGCTTTGACAATGCCGCTCATACAAGGCTTTTCCGCGTGTACGGTCAGGAGGATAGTCTTGAGCGTAGAGTGAAGATATCCATGGCCCGTTTGCAATCCAAATTCCGAAGAGCCCAGATGCAAGGAGTCGAAATGGTAGGGACTGCCACATAGCTGCAGGCACGGTGCTAACCCTAACCAGAAATAATTTTGACAACAGATCGTATAACCGCATGTTCACTTTCGGATTAGGGCTAACTCTTTTTTGTGGTATGAGCAATGAATGGGCTGAAGAGTTGCTGCAGCTTTTTGCTGCCGCACGCGGGGCATGTCACCATCCCACCTTCATGCTCCTTCAAGGTCACCACAATCAACGATTCTTTCCCACAGTCGAGACACTTATAGTCGTACATCGGCATGGTGCGCCCCTTTCGACAATCAGCCAAAAATCATGAGTGGATAGATTCCCTGGTGCAGCAGAGCGTGTGAAACACTGCCGAGCACCATGCGGGTGATGCCGCGACGTCCACGAGATCCCATCAGGATGAGATCCGGATGGGAGGTCTTGGCTTCTTGAATGATTCCCTCAACGGGGGTACCCAACACAGTCGCCACGCGGGTTTGGCAGCCATATAATTTAAGCTTGACGGCTATCTCGTCGAGGAAGTCCTTCGCTTTGCCGAGGGAATGGGTTTCCATCTGCTCGGCCGAGACAGCATCCACCGGCCAGGGAGGTCTAGTGTGGGGAAGGACGGTGAACAAAGTAATCGTGGGGGGATCACGAAAGGGCTTCTGTTGAAGGAAGGCGAGCGCGTGGTCTGCATCATAGGTTCCTTGTAAGGGAAGCAATACGTCATGAAGCGTTTTCAAGGGACCGGGAAGAATCAGTTTTACACCAGGCCCGAAGGTCAGCACTCGATGGGAGACGCTTCCGATGAGCCGTTCCTTGATCGGTCCAAGCCCTCGGGT
The DNA here is from genome assembly GCA_029194665.1 of Nitrospira sp. Classification (NCBI taxonomy): domain Bacteria; kingdom Pseudomonadati; phylum Nitrospirota; class Nitrospiria; order Nitrospirales; family Nitrospiraceae; genus Nitrospira; species Nitrospira sp. The sequence goes on from JARFXO010000001.1 coordinate 558,253, forward strand.
ACCCAAGAGAATCAGCCCGACCTTGAGTTGTTCTGCCAAGGCCACGATCTGATCTGCTGGAGATCCAACGACCAGATGTTTTGTGACCGGTCCGACATCCAATGGAAGCAACGACACAATGCGATCCAACAAGCGAGTCCCATCGTCGTGCATGGTTCGCTCGACCGTCTCGTACAGTTCCTGCGCCACTTCAGGCATCATCATGGGGTAAGCCGGGCTATGGACATCCAGCACATGCACAATGTGAAGTTCCTCGGCGCGAGACAGGTACTTAAGGGACCGGACCGCCTCATACGAATGATCAGAACCGTCGACAGTAAGCAAAATTTTCATGGCGTCACCTTCAAAGCTGTGGATCTACTGCTTCGTTTCACGTGAGTCATTCAGACAATGAAGCTATCAACCATCAACCGTGGCAGGCCCAGGTCATACGACCCCACCTTTCCCTAGAGAGGATGCCGAGCAAGTCCAATGCCGCCCAGGGGGGCGCGAGATGTGAAAGGAATTGGAAGCAGTTGTGCGATGCACCGGTTTAGGCCTCACAGTTCACGCCGTACCTCTCACCTGGTATGGCGCCTTCTGCTACAGAGAGTGAGCGACTGCTGTAGCAGAGAACCCCTGCATTCGGGGGCGACTCCATGGCCAGTGGCCGAAGTAGGATAAGAACGACTGCAAATCTGTGATTCCTCCACAGGAGTCTCTATTGCGGGACGGTCATCGTGCCTGGCATTGCCCTTGCTCGAATTCTGGTCAGGAGGATTGCTCATGGGACGGGATAGGGATCTCTTCAAGGCCATCCTGGTTCCAGTGGATTTCTCTCCCTGTTCGGATGAGGCATTCAGGGTTGCCTGTCAGGTCGCCCGGCTGAGCGGGGCGACGCTGCTCGTCCTGCACGTGATCGACACCAGCGCCCTTGCCGCGTTCAATCGGTTGGGTTTGCTGGCCGTTCCCTCCGATTCCGTGCTACAGCGCCGCCGCTTACGCCATCATGCCCGCTTAAAAGTGAGGCAATTGTTGGAGTCGAAAGTAGCCGCGGATGTGAAGATCACACGCCTGATCGTGGAGGGGGCGCCCTTCGTCGAGATCGCCAAAATTGCACGCACCAAGAATATCGACCTGGTTGTGATGGGGAGCTACGGCGGACGGTCCGGCAGTGTGGACAAGATTTTCTTCGGAAGTACGGCGGAAAAAGTCGTTCGCACGGCGGGCTGCCCCGTGCTGACCGTGCCGTTTACCACCCCCGCATCACAACACAAATCGACAGGCTAACAAACAGTATGCACAGACTGCGATGAGTGGAGAGGTACTTCTGTTGATGGCGGAGGCGGTGTAAACGTGACAAGAGGGGGACTGAGAATTCTCCTTGCGACCGACGGATCGCCTGAATCGGCGGCAGCGGAAACCTATGTCTGTGGGCTGGCTCAGGCATGGGGAGCCTCCTTGACTGTGATGAGCGTGCTGGAATTTCCTCCTGGGATGGACCCCGACTACGCGGTGAATCGACTGTACCTGGATGAATTGATGAAAGAAGCCACGACGAAATTAACGGATCTCAAGGTGCGGGTGGTTGCGCTTGGCATTCCCGTACAATCGTATGTTGCAACTGGAATCCCGAGTGAGGAAGTGTCAGCCGCCGCGCGAAGCGAAGAGGCCGAATTGATTGTCGTCGGAACCAGAGGGAAGACCGGTCTCGAACACGTCTTGCTGGGAAGTACGGCTGAGCGAGTCATTCGAATGGCGCCCTGCCCAGTCCTCACCGTGCCGATGGTCAAACAACGGGCGGATGGAAGTTGGAGCAGCGAAAAACCGAACTGCCCACCGGAGCGAGTGCTGGTGCCGGTCGATTTTTCAGCTTGTGCACTCGATGCCCTGGAGTATGGGGCATTGGTTGCCCAACGATCACAGGCTTCCATCACACTTCTTCATGTACTGGAGCCGGTGTCGTACGGGTTAGATTTCACGCTCCCTCGGGTGACGAAGCGGGAACAGGTTCGAACAGAACTGACCAAGCGGCTGTCCAATCTCAGATCGGCGATCACCTCGGTCGGCATCCCGTCCGACTTCGTCAGTTCCGGTGGGCTGCCGGCCGATTCTATCCTCGATACGGCTCGATCCCGGTCTGTTGATTTGATTATAATGGGGACCCATGGCCGCCGCGGCTTGTCGCACACACTATTCGGCAATGTCGCGGAATCAGTCCTGCGCAGATCATCATGCCCTGTTCTGACGGTCCGCAGTCCGAAGTTCCGCCCAGGCCATCGTCGTGTGTTTTCAAGCCAACTCATTCCAGCAAGCCATTAACCGAGGAACAAACCATGCGAAGGACCACGAAGAAACCCGGCAACGTGAAGGCCAAAGCCTCTTCTGAACCTGGCACAGACCAGCGGACCATCGAATCGTCGGATGGAATGTGGGAACGGGTATCGCGGAAAGCGTACGAGCTCTGGGAACAGCGCGGTCGTCGCGAGGGCAGCGCGATTCGAGATTGGCTCGAGGCGGAAGAAATCGTCCTGGGAGAAATTCATGAAGCACGCGGGTGAACAAGCGGCGGGATTCTGGACTCCGCGGCCTCTGTCCCTGGATGGAGTGCTCTCGCGCCTGGACAATCTTTCCCGTCAACCGGAATTCGGACTGCAACGTGAACTAGCACAGGCACGAGCGCTCAAGCCCTATTTGGACGGCAACGCAGGACGGCTTGTTGCGCCGCTTGAGCAGGAAATAGAACTGGCAAATCTCTACCTGTTTTGCGACTACTACCCGGACGATGGACAGCTGACGCTCATCGAACAGCTGCGGGACGTTATCACCGAGCACATTCCCGAAGAGGAGCGGCAGTGGCTCGATCCCTTGAAGCATTCCTATCTCGATGTCCTGAAATCGACCTCGCCGCCAAAACCTGGCCAAGATCTGTTGCTGCAATCACTTGCCGATGGGAGGAGGCTGATCCTACCCGGCGGCGATTTCGTCAAGGAACTTGCGGCGGACCGTCCGTTGCTTATCAGAGTCATCCATGATCCAAACGCCCAGGAGTCAGACAGGGCCGTATGGGCCGGTTGTGGAATCACCGTTTCACAAACCGATGCGGAGGCCTTGCTCGAGATCACGTCGGAATGGCGTCGAGAGATGGAGGTGACCACCGGATCCTTTGCGCTGGGAGAATGGAAGGAGTTTGCTAAGCGATTCGGCTACATGATTCTCTGGGCATTCGCGCAACGACGTATGGCTGCCTTGGCGGATGCCGTCGTCCATATCGGATATCGCAATTCCGACGGCCAGCCCTATCTGTACGCGGTCGCTCTGTACGACCACCATGAACATCGATTCTTCACCGACGCCCTAGCTGAGATGAACGAATTTCATGTAGAAAGGCCGGCTTCGGAGGCCACGCAGAGCGTTGCGGGAGATCGGCTGTCTCCCCGACAATGGGTACAACAGGAAGACGGTAGGCTCGTTGCCCGACTCACGCTCACCGCCTTTCAACTGATCGCGGAATGTGACAGTCCGCAGCGGCTGAATCACATCAAGCATCGGCTCGCGGCCTCGTTGGGATTTTCATTGCATTTCCGAGGCGAGACGTTGGTGCCGCCGGTTCGGCAACTATCGGTGGATGAACTCATGTCCGATGAACCTCCGACGTTGGTCGTAACACGCGAAGAAGACCATCTGCTGCTCAACCAGTTCCTGGAGAAAGCGTACTTGGAGTGGTCGGATCAGCCGCATCTCGCGCTCAACGGCCAGACACCTCGGCATGCGGCGGCAACGGCGACGTTGCGGCGCAGGGTCGGTGATCTGATCGATGACATGGAGCGGCATGATCCTGGCTGTCAGCGCGTTGGGAAACCGGCCTTCAGCTATAATCGTCTTCGCGCCCAGGTCGGTTTGGAAGAACTGCCGGAGTAATTCGATCTGCACCTCTTGCCTCCCGACAAGATCCAGTATACAACCATGCGGCAAATGATGAAGAAGGTGGGAGGCCAATGGAAAATAGTCTAGGGAGAAGCCGATGATGGAGCAACGAACGATGGTCGGCATTCTCGTCGGTGGCGGGCCGGCTCCCGGGATCAATAGCGTGATCAGCGCGGCCACGATCCGCAGTATTCTCGGCGGCTCGGACGTGCTGGGGATCATCGATGGGTTCAAATGGCTCATGGAGGGAAGCAATGGTCAAGTCCGACCACTTTCGGTCGAGGAGGTGAGTCGGATCCATTTTCAGGGTGGCTCGTATCTGGGCACGTCACGTGCCAACCCAACCAGAGGCGAAGAGTCTCTCAACAACGTGTTGTTTGCACTGTCCAGTCTCGGTGTCACTCGCTTAATCACGATCGGGGGGGATGACACCGCATTTTCGGCGATGAAGCTGGAGGAACGAGCCGGCGGCCGCCTTCAAGTGGTTCACGTTCCCAAGACCATCGACAATGATCTCGACCTTCCTCATGGTATCCCGACTTTCGGGTTTCAAACGGCCCGTCACGTCGGAGTCGAAATCGTGAAAAATCTGATGGTGGACGCCCGCACCACAACACGTTGGTATGTGGTCGTGACGATGGGACGCAAGGCCGGCCATCTCGCTTTGGGTATCGGAAAGGCGGCCGGTGCGACTCTGACGATCATTCCAGAGGAGTTTCACGAGCGGCCGGTCAAATTGCAACGGGTCGTCGATCGTTTAATCGGGGCCATAATTAAACAGCTGGAACAGGGTCGAACCGACGGTGTTGCGGTACTGGCCGAAGGGCTGATCGAGATTCTCGATGCTCGTGACCTTGGTGGACTGGAGCGGGTCGAAAGAGACGAGCACGGTAACCTACGATTGAGCGACGTGGATGTCGGCGACGTGTTGCGGCGTGAACTGACGAAGCAACTTCACCAATTGGGACTTGCTATCCCTATCGTGGCAAAGAACGTGGGCTATGAGCTCCGTTGCGCCGATCCGATTCCCTACGACATCGAGTACACGCGAGACCTCGGCTATTGCGCCGCTCAGTATCTGCTCGACGGCGGGACGTCGACCATGGTCTCGATTCAAAACGGACGGTTCACCCCGATTCCGTTTAGGCAGATGGCGGATGCGGCAACCGGACGGACCAAGGTGAGGATGGTGGACATCGAGTCCGAGTCCTTCAAAATTGCCAGACAATACATGATTCGGCTGACTGAGGACGACATGAAGAATCCGGATGCGTTGGGCCGCTATGCCGCCTTGGCAAGCCTGTCCGTAGAAGCGTTTCGAGAACGGTTCAGCATAGTTCTCTGAACGACATGGAGGCATCTCGCCCGATCGAAGGGTATCCGACATGAAGATTCTTGCGGCAACCGATGGATCGAAATACGGCCGGTGGGCGATTGAATGGTTGGCGGAGATGCCGTTCAGTGTGAAGCCGGTTGTTCGCGTGCTGCACGTCGTCGACGTGGCGAGCGTTCGGGCTCCCTTCATGATCCAACCGGTGATCATCGGCACCGAACGGTACATTCAGTCCGAAGTGAAGCGTATGGAAACAGCGGCCAAGTCCACAAAAAAAGAATCAGAGGGCTTGTTGTCGAGGCTCGGTTTGAGCGGAACCGTAACGACCGACCAAGGCGGTGTGGCAACCACGATCATGAAGCATGCGCAACGCGGCGTAGGACTCCTGTCGATAGGATCCCGAGGCTTGGATGCCTTGGATCGCTTCATGTTGGGCAGCATCTCAAACCATGCCATCCACCATGCCCCTTGCTCCGTCCTGGTCGTGAAGGAGAGCCCTCGGCCGCTCAGGCATGTGGTGTTGGGGATCGATGGGTCGGCAGCATCGGATAAAGCGGTTAAGTTCCTGATGCGCCATGTCAATCCGATCCTAGATGGTCCGGACCAGGAACCACTCATGGTGACAGTAACGCATACGGTGCCCTCCTTCAAGTATCCGGAGGTCAAAGAGATCGGGAGAAAACTGGTACAGCGTTATGGTGATAAGCTCGCGAAATCGGGCTTCCAGGTACGTGAGGCCTTGAGGTTGGGGAAGCCGTCCGACGAGATTCTGACCGTGGCCAAACAGGATAAGGTGGACCTGATCGTGACTGGAGCGAAGGGGTTGGGCGCGATCCGCCGCGTCCTGCTCGGCAGCGTCTCCACCCGTGTGGTGCAACATGCCCACTGCGGGGTGCTCGTGGTCCGCTGATCATCTAAAGTAGGGGATGACTCATCACCAGCGGAACGGGCTTGACGGAAAGGAGGAAAGCGCAATAGACTGACGCACTTTTGGATCATCAAGGGAGATGCTTTATGACAGCATTAATGAAGATCGACCAAGACTCACTCCCTGACCGTTTAGTGACGGGGCTTTCAAAAATCGGTTTGGCGATGAAGAGTCGCGCATGGAGACGGAAGGGGCGTCCTGGTATCGGTCCCTTGCAAATCCAAGTCCTCACGTTTCTCCGGTCTAGACCAAATCATTCGGCTACCGTCTCGACGATTGCCAGGGAACTTTCCGTTAAGCTCCCTACCGCTTCCGAAGTTATCCGGACGCTTGAGCATAAGCGGTTGGTTCGTCGCCGCCGTCGGGAAATCGACAATCGTGTCGTGACCGTGCATCTGACCTCACTTGGAGCCAAGGCAGGTCACGTGGAAAACCGGTGGCCTGAGATTCTCGCGTCTGCGACCGAAAACTTGTCGGTACAAGAACAAGTCGCCCTGCTCACTGCCCTCGTGAAACTGATCCGTGCGCTTCAATTGCAAGGGGAAATCCCTGTCGCACGCATGTGCGTCTCCTGCGAACATTTCCGTCCCCATGCCTATCCCGAATCAGACCAACCGCATCACTGTGGATTCTACAATGTTGCTTTTGGAGATCAGGCATTCCGTCTCGATTGCCCGGAGTATGTAGAGGTTTCCACGGGAGAGCCGCACAATAATGTCGATATCGACATTTACAAAGCTGTGAGTGTAACTCAATCCGCCTAGGGATGATCGCTGGCGACCGGCGAACCACAGGGCGCCTACCCTGCCGGCTGTTCAGTTTAGTTGAGGTAGAGTGGTCGATCCGTCTCGACCTGCCCCATCAAGTCTTCCAATGCAGCCTGTAACGCAGTTTCGATGGGAACGCGGTCGGAATCAGTGACCCAGCGTACCGATGATCCCACTGCGGTCTGTTCGGCCCGATACGATTTGATAAGCCGGACGCCTTCGCTCATCTCTGCGTGCAACCCGATTCGATAATGGTAGAGGCCGCTGTGAGAGGTGAGCGTCAGTTTCGTTGCCACACGAAAGGTCAGGTCGGCTGGGTCAGACGAGACCGAAGCGAAGGCGCCTCGTTGTTGCAGGTACCGCAAGATTGCCTGTTTCAAGTCGAGATGCGACCATTCCAGCAAGACAATGCCTGGCCGATGGTCCGGCCCTTCCATTGAAATCGGGCTGACAACGGCCTGAAGCGTTCGAGGGATAGTGACGGTCGACGCCCTCGTGGGGAGAGGCGTCACCTGAATTCGATGGACACATCCCGTCCATGTCACACAGAGGCCCAGCAGCATTCTAAATGCAATCGAGTGGATCATGGGCAATCACAGGGCGAGCGGCTCGAACCCTCCTCAGAATGGTTTCGACTCTGCGCGATTAGCGTGTCGAGCCGGGAGAGGGATCCGACACGATCTCCAAGTCTCTCAACGCTCGAGCGGCTTGTTCTCGGTAGGCGCGTTCCGTCGGCTCTGTGTAGGTATCGATCACGCGTTGGTAGGATGCACGGGCCCTCTCCGGCTGCTGCTTGATCGCAAGATATTGTCCCAGCGCAATCCAATTCTGAGCTGCTGTGCCTCGAGCAGTTTGCATCAGGGCGAATTCGCGTCCGACCTGCGACGTCCCCTGTGACTGACCCTGCTTCCTGACGGTGTCCGCCATCTGGTCGGCCATGGCTTCGATCTGTTCGTTTTCGTGGACTGCGGCTCCCACTCTATTGGCCTTGAGGTGCGTATAAAAGTTCTCCACATGGTCTTTCATGATATCCGCTCGCCGCTGATACGGGTCTTGTGCACAACCAGACAGAAGCAGGACGCATAACGAGATAATACTTACTGTTCGGTAGAAAAAGTGGCCAATGGAAACCTTCACATGGAGCCTCCTGGATAAGAGTCCTCATACGTCCATGCAGTGGGAGTCTAACATACAGCCAGCCGTGCCAACACTAGTTCGATCGGCGGGCATCCTCGATGACTCTCTCTCGAAAAGCGCCGACCTGAGGTCACGAAGCCCCTTGAACCTCTGACGACGGCTGAGCTATCTTAAGTGGCGCTTTTTATGGGTGAAGCCCTACGCAAGGTGGGTAGGCGAATAAGGAGGAGGTTGACATGGGAAAGAGCCTAAAAGGAACCAAAAGTCACGACAATCTGAAACATGCGTTTGCAGGCGAATCGCAGGCCAATCGTCGGTATCTGTATTTCGCTCGGCGGGCAGATATTGAAGGCTATCCGGACGTCGGCGGGCTTTTCCGGGACACTTCGGAAGCCGAAACGGGCCACGCTTTCGGCCACCTGGATTTTTTGAAAGAGGTGGGAGATCCGGCAACCGGTGTGCCTATGGGGAACACCGACACCAACCTTAAATCCGCCATTGAGGGTGAAACCTACGAATATACTCAAATGTATCCCGGGATGGCGAAGACCGCCCGAGACGAAGGATTTCCTGAGTTGGCAGAATGGTTTGAAACGTTGGCGAAAGCCGAGCGGTCCCATGCCAATCGGTTTCAGAAGGGATTGGATAGTCTCAAGGGCTAACAGCCTGCTATCAGCTCACGCGCAGCGGTCAGTTTTCGACGTGGCGGGAATCCGTCGACGAAGGCTGGCCGCTGGTCGTTTTCGGAGAGGCGAATGAAGGGTCTCAGCCTTATCGTACCGATCGATTCCAAGCAGTTGGAGAAGGAAACACTCCGGATCTTCGAAGTCTGTGACGGCTGCCGGCGCTGTTTCAATCTCTGTCCGTCGTTCAACACGTTGCTGGGCCGGATCGATGCGTACGAGGGTGATCTGGCCGGACTGACTCCGACCGATCATCATCAAATCGTCGATGAATGCTACTATTGTAAGCTCTGTTTCAACCATTGTCCCTATACTCCGCCCCATCACTACGAAATCGACTTCCCGCATTTGATGGTCGCCTGGAAGAAGCATCTTGCAACGGAGCGCGGTGTTCGATCGCGGGATCGCCTACTGATCATGACCGATATGATCGGAAGACTCGGCAGTGCAACCGCCTCCGTCACCAACAGGCTGTTGGAGAGCCGACTTGTGCGTAGCCTTCTGGAACGAGTCATGGGGCTTCACCGGGACCGCCGGCTCCTGCATTTTTCCGGAGAGACGTTTCCCCGCTGGTTCGGTCGTCGAACCAAAACGTTAACAACCGATCCACCCGTCCGCAAGGTCGCGCTGTTTGCCAGTTGCCTCGTGAATTTTCAAGCGACCGACGTCGGCAAGGCGACGGTGCAGGTCCTGGAGAAGAACGGGGTCCAGGTGGTGGTGCCGGAACAGCGCTGTTGCGGCATGCCGAGTTTCGATATTGGGGATACCCAGGCCATTCAGCAAGCTGTTCGAAGCAACGTCGCGTCATTGTACCCCTGGGTCATCAAGGGGTACGATGTTGTCGTCCCGACCGCGAGCTGCAGCTTGATGCTAAAGCGCGAATATCCAGAGCTTGATCGCGGTGAGCAAACCAGACAGGTGGCCGAGCGGACCTTCGATGTCTGCGAATATCTGATGGCGATGAAAAAGGCCGGCCAGTTAACGAGCGACTTCACCAAGAAGCCGGGGCGCGTCGCCTACCAGATCCCTTGTCATCTCAGGGACCAGAATATCGGGTTTAAATCAAAGGAACTCATGGAATGCGCCGGGGCGCAGGTTGAGGTGATCGAACAATGTTCGGGACATGACGGCGCCTGGTCCGCCAAAACGGAGTTCTTTTCTTTGTCGATGAAAATCGCCGGCAAGGCCGTGCGGGCGATAGAGCAAACGCCGGCTGACCTCGTCGCTTCGGACTGCCCGTTGGCCGGCTTACAGTTGGAACAAGCCGGCGCGACGGCCCATGCAGGAGGAAAAGCCGTCCTGCATCCGATTCAGATCGTCCGTGATGCGTATGGGCTGTCGTCACAAGAGTGATGGACAGGGCAAAAGGGAGCAATCGGTGAAGGCGATCACTTCCGACGATATCATCCCGTACGAAGAGTATGAACGACAGCGAGATGCCTTTCGCGCAAAGATCATCGCACTGAAGCAACGGCGACGGATTTCTCTTGGCCCCTTGATCACCGTCGTGTTCGAAAATCGGGACACCCTCCGGTTTCAAATTCAGGAAATGATCAGAGCCGAGCGGATCATCGATCCTGCCAAGGTTCAGGATGAGCTGGATGTATACAACGCGCTCTTGCCGGAGGAGCACGAGCTGAGCGCAACCCTGTTGATTGAAATCACCGATGAGGCGAAGATAAAAGAAAGGCTCGATCACTTCATGGGGCTGGATCACGGAAAGAAGATAGCGATCGTCGCCGGCGGCGAAGAAGCCTTCGGCGAGTTCGAAGGTGGCCGCAGCCACGAGACGAAAATCAGCGCGGTCCATTTCGTCAGATTTCGACCGAGCGCCAAGATGAAAGCCGCCTTTGCGGATCTCACCCGACCCGTTTCAATTCGAGTGAATCATGGTGAGTACCACGAGGAGGTCCCTGTTCCAGGCAACATGAGGGAAGAATGGGTCGCTGATCTAAGCGTTTAACTCAGCACTCAGGACTCAGCCCCGGAGAACTATGCCCACTGTTCTGTTGACCAAACGCATCGAATTCGCCGCAGCGCATCGTTATGTCAGGACCGAATGGGATGAGGCGAAGAATCGAGCGGCGTTCGGGCGCTGCTATAATCCTCCCGCTCACGGACACAACTATTTGCTGGAGGTGACGGTCTCCGGCGAGATTGATCCAAGGACCGGCATGGTCGTCAACCTGTTCGACCTCAAACGTGTTCTCCTGGCGGTGATCGAAGAATTTGATCACAAGAACCTGAATCTCGACATGCCCTACTTCAAAGAGCGAATTCCTACTTCCGAAAATTTCGCACACGTGCTGTGGACGAAGCTGGTTGCCCAACGGGATATCGGTACACTCCACACCCTTCGGCTCTGTGAGGACGAAGATCTCTATGCCGAGGCGACTGCAGCCGACGGTCCGGATGTCGCCGCCGTTACCAGGCGGTATACCTTTAACGCAGCCCAAGAAGCCCATCAGGGGCGAGACTGGGACTGCTACGTGACGGTTTACGGGACAATCGATCCCGCGACGGGCATGGTGACGGACATTGGAGCGCTGGATCGACTGGTGCAGGACCGCGTCATCAAGACTTTTGATCGACAGGACCTCTGCCAGGCGCTTGGATCCGAAACGGTGAGGGGCGAAGCGCTAGTCAAGGCGATCTGGGACCGTATTGCCGGTCGCCTCTCCAGAGGAACCCTTCACAACATCCGCCTCGTCCAAACCCGCGACCTCTCGTTCGACTACGCCGGTTGAACGGATCCTTTACCCTTTCGAAAGGCGGGCCACCCTATATCACCGGATCTGCAGCCTTTGGAGACAACGGGTTGGTGATTACACGCTACGCGATTGTGCGGAAGGCAGTCGCAAAGAAAGGACACATACTGCTGACCGTTAAAGGGGCAGGCGTCGGCAAAACCGCAATTTGTGATTTGACAGAAGTCGCGATCAGTCGGCAGTTTCTGCTCTTAGCAACATACCGGCTTGCAGAGACGTTGAAGGAAAGCGCACGCAGTTTGAGACCGGGAATTTCCCGAGAAGATGTTGACCAGTTTGTTCTCACTCTCCCACCCCTCGCCGAGCAACAGCGCATCGTCGCCAAGGTCGATGAACTGATGACCCTCTGCGATCAGCTCGACGCGCAGCTCGCCACCACCCAGACCGACAGCCGCCGCCGCCTCGAAGCCGTGCTGCATGAGGCGCTGGCCCCGGCGGTCTGATTCAGGAAATTCAGGTAGTCTAAACCACATCTCTGGTTACTCGTGCGTAAGGCGTTGCAGGCTGGACATTAGGTGGGTGCGGGACTACCATGTGCCAAACACACCCTTGATGCGGGATCGCCATGAATGAGTTGATCTTTGTCGTCGAAGAAGCTCCGGAGGGCGGGTATATTGCGCGCGCGCTCGGGCAGTCGATCTTCACAGAAGCGGACACGCCGGCTGAATTGCCGGGGAAAGTCCGTGAAGCCGTTCGTTGTCACTTTGAAGAAGGCATGGCCCCAAAGATCGTCCGCCTTCACTATGTCCGCGAGGAAATTATCGCCGTATGAGGCTTCCCCGCGATCTGTCCGGGAGCGATCTCGCTCAGGCCCTTCGCAAACTCGGCTACTTGATTACCCGCCAAACAGGCAGTCACCTTCGACTCACCACTTACGAGCATGGCGAGCATCATCTCACGATCCCCCAGCATACCCCGCTTCGCATCGGCACCCTCTCGGCCATTCTCGCCGATGTGGCCGCGCATTTTGAGATAAACCGCGAGGTGCTTCTTGAACGGCTGTTTGGATAACAGTAGAGCCTTGCGCTTGCTGGTCGAAGGCAAAGAGCCCGAACAGCGCTGAGCAGAAGTTAGGCAGCAGATTGCGCGGTCACATCCATGACTACCACCGGAACGCGCTGGTCCTCAACCTTGTAAATCACGCGCAAGCCCTGGAGTTCGTTCCTCTCGACATGCTATAGCTAAGCCCATAGTTATGAATAGGCCTTCACGATCTGATCGAGGGTAGCGGTTTCATGGTATTCCCTGCGTTTCTTGAGGGCAGCGAAGTCCTGTTCGATCGGGTTAAAGTCGGGAGAGTACGGCGGCAGGAACAGCAGCGTGGCGCCGGTGGCCTCGATGAGCGCCGCCGTCTCCGACGATGTGTGAAAGGCCGCGTTGTCCATGATCACGAGGTGCTGGGCATTGAGACGCGGGCACAGCCTCGTCTTGAGCCAGGTGTTGAAGACCACCGTATCGCACGTCCCCTCAAACAGCAGTGGTTCTTCGAATCGCCCATCCATACGGGCCGCAATCAGCGAGGTCCGTGGCCGGCGCTGCCCGGAGACCAGGCCGTCCACGCGGTGACCCTTCGGTGCGTACCCATACCGCCGCGCCGTCGACGACGCAAACCCGCATTCATCGATATGGACGGGTCGTTTGCCACGGCGAAAGAACCGCTCGCGCAGGCGCAGGAATTGTTTCCGTTGCTGCGGATCGCGCTCCTGGTACCCGATCCTTTTTTTTATGGGTCAACGCCAGTTTGTGGAGTGCGTTCCAGATGCAATGCCGGGACACCTGGAAATGCCGTGCTCGCTCCGCTTGTGTCCGATCGGGATGGACTTCCACATGACGACGCAAGGCGTCCCAATCCAGTTTGTGGGGTCGTTGTGGGCCGGGACGCTTGTATGCTAGGCCGCCGGGCTTGAGCCAGCGGTAGACGCTGGCCTCGCCCACCTTGAATCGCCGAGCCGCCTCGGCCTTGCTGCCACCACTCCGGACAAAATCCACGACCCGTTGGCGCAAATCTGATGAGCATCTCATGCCCCATGATCGCAAAGTCCACCGTCAATGTCCATCAGTAATTGAGGGCTTGGCTATAAACAGGAATCTCTTCTACGGAGGGGCTGATGAGTGCGGCGGGGTCGATGCTAATCGGCATTGTGGGAGCGCTCTTGTTCCTGATCAGCGTGTTCGCGTTCAGCCAACGAAATTGGAAAGGCGGTTTCTTGTGGCTGTTGATCGGCGCGGGATTGATCGCGCTGTTGACCTACATGGACAAGCCATCGGCGAATCTATTGCGGTGATCGGATCAAACGGTCATCTGTCTTGATCCTAAACACGGCTCTCGAAATCCGGCGGAATGCTTTACCACGGAATCGGTTTACGATCTCGAAGAAACTGGCCGGTCATCGACTGAGGAGCCTGGGTAGCCAGCCAGACGATCGTATCCGCCCCCTGTTCTACTGAACGGGGCGCTTTGTTCCCGCCCATCTCAGTCCGTACCCACCCTGGATCGACGGAATTTACTGCTATGCCGGCGTTCTTGAGCGCCGCCGCGAATTTGCCGGTCACGCCATTGAGCGCCGTTTTGGAAATGCCATAGGCTGGAACCGCTGAACCCATGTCGCTCAACCGCCCGACTCCACTCGAGACGTTGATGATTCGAGCGGCAGCACTCTTGTGGAGCAGAGGGACGAACGCCTGGGTGACGAGCAAGGGGCCGATGGTGTTGGTCTCAAACATTCGCCGGAGTTGATCGGCAGGGAGATTGAGGGCCGAATCATCATGATCGTCCAAGATCCCGGCATTGTTTACGAGGACGTCAAGATGATCGACGGTCTCGGAGACGATCTTCGTAGCCATGTCGATACTCGCTTGATCAGTGACATCGAGGACGACGGGGGTGACCGATGGGGTGGAAAGGGAGACAGCAGCTCGTTCGATGGAATCGAGGGATCGTCCGCTGAGGAACACCCGCCACTGTTTCGCCGCCAATTGCCGGACTACCTCAAGGCCGATACCCTTGTTAGCGCCGGTTACCAAGGCAATACCAGACCTCCGGCTCCTCCACTTATCCAATAATCCTGTCATACCCTGGTTGCCGGCACGTTAGGCGACCGCGACGGAACCTTCAAGAGTTATTGTGAATGCTGAGGAAGCTGAGACGATCAATGTTTCGGCTTGTGGTGGTGCTCGCCTGTTTGTGCGGTCCCGCCCTTGCTGTTGAGCGGAGTGAAGCGGGCTGCGTAAGCTTCCTGTTCCGGTAACCTGAGGAAGACAATGATCCCGGTATCCGGATTAATCGTAAATTCCCCGGTACCCTTGAGGGTGTTTTCGCCGGATGGCTCCAATTCCACCTGGATGTTGGCCTTCTCATACCCCTGCTGGATAGTGGCTTTGGCTTTCGCCCCATCAGTGGGGATGGCCTTGTCTGAATGATCCGTTACATACAGGATCAGTTCTCTGTCCTTGGCGACCAGCTCTAGATGATAGGGCCCTGCAGTAAGGGCCTGCCCGGCGTGGAGGGCCTTCACTGGGTCGGATGGTTTCGCCGAGTGGGCTCCAACCGGCACCGTACCGAACAGCGTTGCGCACAGAGCTAAGTTCCCCAGCAAATATTTCATGATCGGTTCTCCCAATCAATACTTCGGTGGGTGGTGATGGTGGTGGTGAGGACCGGCATCATCCGCGTGGGGTGGGGCTTTTTCTCCCTGTTCACCCTTCGGTTTCAACGGCATGAAGCGGGCGGCATAGCCGTCTTGCTTCGGTAGCTTCAAGAAAACGACGACCACCGTACTCGGGGTCAGCGAAAAAGTGCCGGAGCCCCTGAGGATATTGCTCCCTACCGGAAACAAGTTCACCTGCGTCCTTGTTGCCCCATTCTCGATATTTGCCTTGGCTAATCCACCGTCCACGCTGATGGCATTGTCCGCGTGATCGGTGACGTATACGATCAAGTCTCCAGCCTTGGCGACGAGTTCTATATGAAACGGGCCGGTCATGCGCAGTTGCCCGCCGTGCGGAGCTTCAACGGCATCGAAAAATTCGTCGGTGTGGGCCTGAGCCGTGAATGAAAAGGCCAGGGTCATACCGAATACGAGGGCTACGATCGTGTTGTTCATCCTCAGGTTGCCTCCTACACTCGCCGACCATGTACCGCTTCCGGTGATCCGGGCGCGGCAGATAGGTATCTTTCAATTCAACTACTCACGGTGCATGGACGTTACGTGAGCAGGTGGTCCAAAATGAGTGCTGCGAGTTCGGCCGGCTCGACGACTCCTTCGCGCGTGAGCAGTAATTTACCATGGGCGAAGAAATGAGTCGTGGGGTATGTTTCAAACGTGTGAGTCTTCTTGATCTCACGACAGCGGCCCGGCACATGCATCTTGGCCTTGCCGATTTTGATCTCGGGGAATTTCGCAGCGGTCGCTTCAAGTATAGGATCGTAAGCCTTGCAGGGCTCACAGGTGGCAAGGCCGTAAGTGACAATTGCACCGGCGCTGTCGGTGAATTCTTTGTAGTTGGCGTCGCTGACGTCTAGAACGGTGCTCATAAGCAGTGCTAGGGTTTGAGTGCTCGCCTCGCAGCGCCTCGCGGACTCGTCGACGCAGGCTGAGCGGGCGAAGCGGGCTGAGGACTGAGCTTCAGAGCCACCCAGTCCTCAGTCCTGAATCGTTAGTTTAGCTTCGAAAGCGCAGCAAGAATGTCCTTGTCTTCTCGCGCCGTCTTGATTTCCTGGACCTTCGCGTAGGCGACCTTGCCGTTCTTATCGACGATCACGGTCGCACGTTTGGAACAATTTAGCGGTTCAAAATAGAGGCCATACGCCTTGGCCGTCGTCCGATGGACGTCGGACAACAGGCGGTGCTTGAGGTCCATGGAGTCCGCCCAGGCCTTGTGGGAAAAGAAGCTGTCGCAGCTGACGCCGAACAGCTCGGCATTGGCTGACTGGAACTTGGGAAAGTCATCGCTCAAGCACTTGTTTTCGCCCTGGCACACAGGGCTCCAATCCAGCGGGTAAAAGCAGAGCACGACGTTTTTCTGGCCCTTGTAGTCGCTCAACTTTACGTCCTTCTGGTCTTGATCCTTGAGATTGAAGTCCGGGGCTGTATCGCCCACTTTGATTTCCGGTGCTACATCGCTCATCGCAAACCTCCTTCTAGTAGATCTGTATGGGTGATTGCTGTACTGAGGTCTCGAATTGGAAGGGACCCCACCATGAACAATAAACTTTGTAACCTGTGGTTTAAACGGATGTCAACGGTCCGATAGGCCTATCGGACCGTTGAAAAAGTCCGCCAGCGACGTTCTCGCATCGCTCAGAGGCTCAACGTACCACCGGGCAAGAGCTGCCACAGCAGTTCGGGGCGGGGTGGGTGAAAAAGATACGCCTCGCCGCTTCGCTCGCTGCGGCCTTGCTGAACGAACCTTTTGAACAACCCGCGAGCGACTAGACGTCAAACGGGAACTCGATAACATGTTGAGTGACCGACGGACTTACGAGGCTTGAAGCTCTCGAAATCCCAACATTCGACCGGCTGGTGCGGCGGTCCGATAATTCCTGATGCGAATCGTGCGACGAAGCTGAGGAAGGTCGAGCGCTGATCCGACTTTTGGAGAATGTCCCACACGCAGCAATTCGCCGGCCGACTCAATCAGCACTTCCTTCGCTGCGCTGTCGGAAAGTCCTTTCGCCATAAACACTTCGACCTCGTCTAAGCCGAACTTGCTGAGTCCGAGTGAGTAGGACCACACCAGGTCCGGCCGAGAGGTGTCGTCATGGACGATGGACACATGGTCATCCAGAAGAAAGCTCATGAGCGTACGAGGCTGCCAGTCCGAGGGATTGACGTACGCTTGAGTAATGACGTCATAGGCCGTGCCCTGTGACAACAGAGTCAGGCAACGAGCCAGGCGCGCAGCGAGTAGGACGGTATCGGGCATGTCGCGAGGCGAGGCGATGGACGGTGCGACGGCGCCCATGAGATCATGTTCCCAAGACAACTGCTTCATCACGTCGGCAGCATGGCTCATCGGGAGCGGCATCACCACGTGAGCCGACCAAGGGCCTTGCGTCGCCTGCCAGGATTCTGCCGAGCCTTCCTCATGTCGAATGGCTAATGGAGCGCCATACTCCTGCTCATAGAGGAGCCTCAGCTCCTCGGTGGTCGGGGCAGTGCCACGATAGCCGATGAAATAGAGCGGAGGCCGTTTTGCCGATGGTTTTGGTGACTTTTTCCTGATTCTCATAACCGAGAGTTGTTCGGAATTATTTACCGGCTTTCCGCGCCTTGCGGCGGTCTTCTGGATTCAGCAGCCGCTTCCGCAGACGAAGGTTCTGGGGGGTGATCTCGACCAACTCGTCGGCTCCGATGTACTCCAAAGCGAATTCCAGCGTCATTTCGCGCGGAGGGGTGAGCACCAAGGCTTCGTCGGAACCAGAGGCCCGCATGTTGGTGAGGTGCTTCTCCTTGCACACGTTCACATCCAGGTCCTCGTCTCGGCTGTTCTGGCCCACGACCATCCCTCGGTAGACGTCGACGCCGGGGCCGATGAACATGGCACCACGTTCCTGTGTCATGAAGATGGCATAACCCGTACTGACACCGTCTTCAAAGGCGACCAGCGAGCCATGTGGTGCCACGATCAGGTCCCGCTCCTCCGCGGCTTCGTAAGCCGAGAACACATGGTGCATAATGACGGTCCCGCGGGTCTTCGCCAGGAGCGCGTTCTTCAGCCCCATGATGCCTCTGGTCGGAATGTGGTACTCCAAATGCATCTCACTGGTGCCGACATCAGAGTGGATGAGCCGCATGTGTCGCATCTCGCCGCGACGTTTGCCGATCTCTTCGATGACCGTGCCTTGATAGTTTTCCGGCACCTGGATGGTCAACTCTTCGTACGGCTCCATGACGGCGCCGCCTTCACGATGGAGAATGACTTCTGGTTGCGAGACTTGAAGCTCGTACCCTTCCCGTCGCATCTGTTCGATCAACACGGCGAGATGGAGTTCGCCTCGCCCCGCCACAAGGAAGCGGTCGGCGCTGTCCGTCTCATTGACGCGGAGCGACACATTGGTTTCCAGCTCCTTGAACAAGCGCTCACGCAAATGGCGTGACGTCAGAAACTTGCCTTCACGTCCGGCGAAGGGACTGTTATTCACCGAGAAGGTCATCTGAACCGTCGGCTCGTCGATCGAGACGCGCGGGAGGGCGACCGGACGCTCGGCGTCGGCGATGGTATCGCCGATGCTCACCTCATCAAGCCCCGCCACTGCGACGATCTCTCCGGCGGCTGCCTGTTCGGTGTCGGCTCGTTCAAGGCCCGAATAGACCGCGAGGTCGGACACTTTTCCGGGAATCTGCGCGCCGTTCTTGCCGAGGACCATGACATTCTGCCGCCGGGCGATTGAACCGGACTGGATCTTGCCGATCCCCATCTTGCCTTTGTAGGGATCTTGCACAAGGGCCAGCACAAGAATTTGGAGCGGGGCCTCGACGGTAATGGCTGGAGCTGGGATCTTCTCCAGCACGGTGTCGAGTAATGGTCTGATGTCGGTACCCGGCTTGTTGACATCGAGCGTGGCGATCCCCTTGATCGCCGACGTGTAGACGATCGGAAAGTCGAGTTGTTCGTCGGTGGCTCCCAGATGGACGAACAGGTCGAAGGTGCGGTTGACGACGTCGTCGATGACGGCGTCCGGCCGGTCGATCTTGTTGATGACGACGATGGCTTTGTGCCCAAGCGCCAAGGCTTTCCGCAACACGAAGGTCGTTTGCGGCATGGGGCCCTCTTTCGCATCGACCAAAATCAATACGCCGTCCACCATCCGGAGCGTGCGTTCCACTTCACCCCCGAAATCGGCATGGCCCGGAGTATCGACAATGTTGATTTTCACCCCGTTGTAGATGACGCTGGCGTTTTTAGCCCGGATCGTAATCCCACGCTCCCGTTCCTGGTCCATCGAGTCCATGATGCGTTCGCCCATATCGTCGATCTTGCGATGGACGTGAGTTTGACGGAGCACCGCATCGACCAAGGTTGTTTTGCCGTGATCGACGTGGGCGATAATGGCGATATTCCGAATATCACTGCGACGGTCATGGGGGGCGCGTACTGTGGTCATAATGACGATATGTTCCTGATGACAAAAAAAAGACGCCCTGAGAGCGAGGCGTCGTTACCACTATAGCTGAACTCTATTCTCTCAAACAAGTGAATATAAACGAATGCGGAGAATAACCTCAAGAGACAAAAATCGAACAGGCGGTGAAGATGATCCAACATGTGCCGAATGTCACGACCGCTCGCAGCGATACACCGGTCATCCTCCCTGTGCGTCACGACGTAGAGACCGACGACCATGTTGGCCGGCGAAAGGGCCGCACCAAAGCCAGCCGTGCCATGCCGCTGTCGTGACTGCCAGGATGAACGGGATCAGGACGTTGAACTTGGCACCGAGGAACTGCGTGAGGTGGTGTGATCGAATACGGATTCCCACTGACGCACCTTGTCCTCCGCCTCTTCGCGCTCGGTGAGGACAGCTGCCATCACCAGCATGATGATGCTGAGGACGCCCATGAAGACTTGCAGGAGCAGCAGGGACGACTCGACGGTCGGCTGGGCGAACGGACCGGTGCCCTGAGCTGTGCCGACGACAGCGAGGGCGCTCACCGGAACGAGGGCCGTCGCCGCTCCGTGCAGGCCAAAGCGGAAGGTGGCCCACAACAGAAGTGGAATGATCAGATAGGTCAGCGGAGTGAGGAGGCCGGGAATGGGCGAGAGGATGCCGAAGATGACGCACGCCAGCGTCGACAACAACAGAAGCAGCAGTGTGGCCTCTGCCAGTCGGAGTGGGTGCCAATCGACTGAAGGCCGGCGACTCCAGGTCAGAATAAACGATCCCACCGTGAGAACGCCCATCATATCGCCTAGCCACCATGTCCACCAGATGAAGGTGATGGTTTTGGCCGGTGCGAACCCCGCCACATATAGGCTGGCGACCCCGAAGGTGGCGGCGATGAGACACACGAACATCGCCACGCCTGCGAACGTGAAAGCATGGACCGCTTGCTGGAAGGGACGAACTGAGCCGGTCCAGCGCCGCACGAGAAAGTTCCCCGCCAAAGCCTGGAGAGTGGAGCCGCCGGCGATGCCTGCTGACACGAACAGGTGGGCCGACAGGGGGAACAGGTTGGTCGTGGTAAAGCCGTCAAAAAAATTCGCCAGAAACGCCCCCAGCCAGACGCCTGGCCAGACCTGCTGTCCGTACAACAGCAAAGCGGCAAGGGCGATGCCAGCCGGAGGCCATAGCGCCGGCGCCTTGTTCTCCGGCGGCAAGGTCAGCATCGGCTCCAGCCTGGCCGTGGCGACGTACAAGGCGGCAAGGGCCAGCACCAGGGCCAGCCACCGCAGCCAGCTCGAAGTAGAGCGTCTCTCCGTCAAAGTTCCTTTCTTCGCCGACGCTAAGGCCGGAAGCCCAGCCTCTAACCGCAAAGCGCGGATCAGGCAGGCATGGCTCGTGGCTGGGCGGGATTCTCTTTCTTTATCTCATGAAGAGGCAGAAGCAAAAGGAAATTGCTAAACTGACCGACCCGTTGTGGTTATGTCTCTTTGGGTTTGAGGTTCCACGGCGATCACTTAGGCGACGTTGGCGGCGGAAGCTTGAGTTTTGTAAGGACGCATTGTAAGGTTTTCCAGCCTCGCAGATCAGACTTCCCAGGAGTGAGTCTTCATGCCACGCGATGACCCGTTCTTTGAAATTCAGACAAGGCCGCCTCGTCGCCTGCGTCGGTGGCAGATCGCCTTGATTGGTCTGGTGGCCGCCACCATCGTAGGAGTCACGATGGTCGCAGGAATCATCTGGCACTTTTCCCAAGATCTTCCATCGCTCGACCTACTCCAAAACTATCAACCGAGTTTGGTCACCACCGTCTATTCGGATGATCGTCAACCCATCGGCCAGTTCTATATCGAGCGCCGCATCCTGACTCCGCTCCCTGAAATTCCAAAAACACTGACACAGGCCGTCATTGCGACGGAGGACGCGCGGTTTTTCGAGCATCCGGGATTGGACTTTATCGGGATGCTCCGGGCGGCTTGGACGAACATTCGCCATGGAGGGAAGAAGGTCGAAGGCGCCAGCACGATCACGCAACAGTTGGCTCGTTCGCTCTTTCTCTCGTCCGAGCGGTCCTACGAACGGAAGATTCGTGAGCTTGTTCTCGCGTACAAAATGGAGGTGGTCTCCGGTAAGGAACAGATCCTTGAAACCTACTTAAACCAGATCTATTTCGGGCAGGGAGCCTATGGCGTCGGCTCCGCGGCTCATTCCTATTTCGGAAAAGACGTCAGATCTCTGACTCTTGCCGAATCCGCATTCTTAGGCGGTCTGCCGAAGTCGCCGAGCCGGTTTTCTCCTTTTACCGCCTATGATTTGGCGAAGAAGCGCCAAGAGCATGTTCTCGCCAGAATGGAGGAAGTTGGGTTTATCAAAGCGGCGGAACGGGAGACGGCTGCTCGTGAAAAGCTGAATTTCCATCGACCGGGAAGCGAACACCTTGCGCCGTATTTCGTTGAATACGTCCGTCAACTGCTCGTGGCGAAGTACGGGGAATCGATGGTGTACAAAGGCGGTCTCCAAATTTACACGACCTTGAATTTGGAGATGCAAAAAGCGGCGGAGGCAGCGCTCTTGAACGGGGCTCGCGAGCTCGACAAACGGGAAGGGTGGCGAGGGCCTCGACGATCCGTCGATTTGGCGACTTTCCAGCCATCGGGCCTGACCCAGACGGATCAGCTGCTCAAACCCGGTTATCTGGGTGAAGGGGTCGTCTTGAAGGTTGCGAAGGATCACTATGTGGTTCAAGTCGGCGCATTTACCGCGAAACTGACGTTTGACGACATGGCGTGGGCCAAGCGGATTCTCAAGGGGCCGGATCCCGCAGTGGATTTCGTCGTGAACCCGAATCTCAAGCAACTCCTGAAGCCCGGGGATGTCATCGAAATCGGCGTGAAACGACTCACCAAGGATGGAGTGCAACTCACACTGGAGCAGACGCCGATCGTCGAAGGAGGACTGATTGCGATCGATCCCAAAGGGGGTGCGATTCGGGCGATGGTGGGCGGCTATGATTTCTCCCGCAGTGAATACAACCGGGCGGTGCAGGCTCATCGCCAGCCGGGGTCCGCGTTCAAACCTCTCATTTATGCGACTGCGATGAGTCAAGGATTGAGCCCCGCCACACAGATCCTCGATGCCCCGGTCGTCTACGAGCAGGAAGAAGAGGACAAGATTTGGAAGCCGGAGAACTACGGTCGGAGGTTTCACGGCATGGTGAGCCTCAGAGATGCGTTGGCTCAGTCACACAATCTTGCGACGGTTCGGCTGTTGGACAAGGTCGGCGTGAAAAACGTGATCGAGCTCTCGCGCACCGTCGGGGTCACGAGTCCGCTTCCCGCCGATCTATCCCTGGGACTCGGCACATCGTCGGTGGGCTTGATGGAGTTGACGTCGGTGTACGGTGTGTTTTTGAACCAGGGGAATCGAGCGGAACCCTTTGCGGTCCAATCGGTCAAGGATAACCAGGGGAAGACGATTGAAGTGACCGAGCCTGAGCCTCATGAAGTCATCTCCAAAGAAACCGCTTATTTGATCACCAACATGATGGAGGATGTCGTGCAGAGGGGAACCGGGCAGTCGGCAAAGATTCTGGGACGTCCGATCGCCGGGAAAACCGGCACGACGAACGACTACATCAATGCTTGGTTTATCGGTGGCACACCGAATCTGGTCGCCGGTGTCTATGTCGGTTTCGACGATCGCCGCTCACTGGGAGAGAGCGAAACCGGAGCCCGTTCAGCCTTACCGATCTGGAACGCTTTCATGAAAGAGGCGCTTAAGCAGCTTCCCGTTGTCCCGTTCGAGATTCCTGACGGGGTGACTTTTGTGAAAGTCGATGCCGCGACCGGACTCCTGGAGTCAGAGCAAGAAGGAGAAGAGCAGAAGGGAACGGTTGAACTCTTTGCGAAGGGGAGTGAGCCGACTCAGGCGGCGCAGCGTCGGTTGGATCCAACGGATTTCTATAAGCTTGATCAGATCCCAGAAGGTCAACCGATCGGAGACGACAACTTGCAACCGCCGTGACTATGACTTCGAATCTTGATATTCCTCGTGCCAAGCCATCTGAATCGTCTCCAGAATCTTCTCGTTCGACTTCTTGGGATCGTCCCGAAATTCCGACAGCGCAACGACCCAGGCATGCATGTCGGTAAAGCGTACCGTGAGGGGATCCGCCTCAGGGTGTTCTTCTACCAGCCGGATGGCGATCTCTTCGGCATCTTGCCACTTCAGGTCCATCATCGTCCCCCCACGGTCACGACACCTCAGACACTTTTTTCCCCTGCAGACCTTTCTTAAGAGAATCGTCGAGCATCACGGTGTTCAAATGCTTTGCGGCCTGTTCGAGTTCAACCATGCGCGCACGGATGGCACGGGGATCCGTCCCGTCCTTTGCGGTGGACAACTGCGACAATGCGGCGCGGATCGCATCGGTTTCCTCACGCGCCACCAGATGTCCTGCTTCCGCCAATGATTTATCGGTGGTCTTGAATAAGGATTCGGCATCTAATCGAGCTTCGATCAGCTTGCGAGCGCCGATGTCCTCTGCCGCAAACTTAAACGAGTCCTCGATCATCCTCTCCACTTCCATGTCGGACAATCCATAGGAGGGTTTGACCTCGATCGACTGGCTTTGGCCCGTCCGCATGTCCGCCGCCGTGACATTCAAGATTCCGTTGGCATCGATCAAAAACGTCACCTCGATGCGCGGTACGCCGGCTGGGAGGGGCGGTACTTTAAGACGGAATCGTGCCAAGCTCCGGTTGTCTTTGACGAGTTCGCGCTCACCTTGCAGGATATGAATGTCCACTCCGGTCTGACCGTCCACATAGGTCGTGAACATTTCCTTGGCGCTCGCCGGAATGGTCGTGTTCCGGCGGATCAGGCTGCTCATGACGCCGCCCATCGTTTCGATGCCGAGAGACAGGGGCGTCACATCCAGCAACAACATGTCTGTTGTCCCGCCGCTGAGAATATCGGCTTGCACAGCCGCGCCCAGTGCGACGACTTCGTCCGGATTCAAGTGGCAATGTGGAGGTTTTCCGAACAGGGCTTCCACGCGCTGCCGAACCAACGGCATGCGAGTAGACCCGCCCACCAAGACCACTTCATCGATGTCTTTCGGGGTGAGCCCGGCGTCTTTTATTGCCATACGACAGGGAGCTAACGTACGCTCAATCACACTCGCCGCCAGGGGTTCGAGCTGATCACGCGTCAGCTCTCTGGTGAAGCATCCTTTGTCCTCCGGGAGCTCAATCGCTATATCGGTCCTCAACTCATCTGTCAGGCGTATCTTGGCCCGCTCAGCTTCCAGCCGGACGGCCTGCATGTGATCGGGGTAGCCGCTTATGTCGATTCCTTCTCGCTCTCGAATTTCCGCAATAAAGAGATCAACTAATACGCGATCGACATCGTCTCCCCCCAGGTGAGTATCTCCGTTGGTTGCGAGCACCTCAAAGATACCGTCCTTCAATTTCAGGATCGATATATCGAGCGTGCCGCCTCCGAAATCATACACGGCGATCGTGCCTTGCGTGTTTTTCTGAAGTCCGTAGGCCAAAGAGGCGGCGGTCGGCTCATTGATGATCCTCAAGACTTCCAACCCGGCAATGAGACCGGCGTCTTTGGTGGCCTGTCGCTGGCTGTCGTTAAAGTAGGCTGGAACAGTAATGACGGCCTTCGTGATGCTTTCGCCGAGGTACGCCTCCGCCCGCAGCTTCAATTCTTTGAGGATCATGGCGGAGATCTGGGGCGGCGAATAGCTTTTCTGGCCGAGCCTGATCCGGATGACACCGCCTGTTTCAGTGAGACTGTATGGAAAGTATGACAGCTCGTCTTGGACATCGGCCAACCCTTTGCCCATGAACCGCTTCACGGAATAGACTGTGCGCTCTGGATTTCTGGTTAAGTGCTCCTTCGCCGGGTCTCCCACGATCAAACCATTGTCCGTTAAGGCCACGACCGAAGGCACCATCGTCCGACCATGACGGTCCGGGATGATGCAGGGCTGTCCGTCATGCATGTACGCAACCAGCGAATTGGTTGTGCCGAGGTCGATGCCGACTATTCTTGCCATATCACGGGTGTTGAAAAAGAGCTTCTCAGTCGATTGTTGACGCTAGGTCGGTGACGATATTGTTGATATATGTCCGATGCGACAGGAGATCGCGCATCTGCTTCAGGATTCTGTCCCGTTCCGTCCTCGCCGAGTTCGTCACTTCTCC
Organism: Nitrospira sp.; assembly: GCA_029194665.1. Taxonomy (NCBI): domain Bacteria; kingdom Pseudomonadati; phylum Nitrospirota; class Nitrospiria; order Nitrospirales; family Nitrospiraceae; genus Nitrospira; species Nitrospira sp. The sequence continues at coordinate 584,100 of JARFXO010000001.1, forward strand.
GGCGTCTTGTAGCTTGTCCCAATCGACAAACAACCGGCGAAGTTGAGATTCCATCTCTTCTTTGCGTCTCTCCAATGCCTCCTGTTCAGTCTGGAGCGCGGCACGGAGCCGGTGGCCCTGATCCGAACCACGATCCGTTGCTCGGTACTCCTCCAAGGTATCTTGTAGTTCCAAAATTTCTTCAAAGAGATCGGCGGGTGGGGAGGTTCTAATGTCTTTGACTGAGCCGGTTTCTAGAGCCAATAGGTATTCCGCTCGTTGAATGGGGTCACGGAGCGTGCGATAGGCAGTATTGAGGACAGCGGCATTGCCGAGGCTGATTGCTTGTTCGTCCGTGCTCTTGGCCTGATAAAAATCCGGATGGAATGTCCGACTCAGTTCGTAGAATTTGGCCTCCAATTTCTTCGGGTCGAGCGTGAGGCGCCGTGGAAACCCCAGACAGGTAAAATAGTCTGTCTCTTTTGAAACCGGTTGGACTTTCACGCAACGTTCACAGAAGTATTCACCGGTCACCTCTGACTGGCAATGCCAGCACATACTCCGAGCCATCTGCAGCTGGCGACGACGATCTGAATGAGTTAATGGGTGATTGTTATCCATGAGCAAAAACGGGCATGGCGTGCGTACCATGCCCGGTCGGTTTTTCCTGCCCGTATCGAATCAGGCCGAGAACGATTCTCCGCAGCCGCAGGTCTTGTTGGCGTTCGGGTTGAGGAACTTGAAGTTCCCGCCCATGAGGTCTTTTTGATAATCCAATTGAGTGCCCTGGAGATAGATGGCGCTCTTGGCATCCACGATCACCTTGACACCATCGAGCTCATAGACTTGATCGTACTGTCCGATCTTGTCATCGAAGTTGACCGTATAGCTGAGGCCCGAGCAGCCGCCTCCCTTCACCCCGAGGCGGAGTCCGCCCTCCTCGATCCCTTGGACATTAATCAGCCGCTTGACCTCTTTCATGGCTGCGTCGGTGAGTGAGATGATCGGAGCCTGAGCCCCGACATTCGTTGTATCCATTGTGGCGCTCCCTTCGTGACGGTTACTTGGTGTCAGCCGGCTGCTCGTCGGCCTTCTTCTGATAGTCGGCCAATGCAGCTTTAATGGCGTCTTCAGCGAGGACCGAACAATGAATTTTCACCGGTGGAAGATTCAATTCCTGCACAATGTCCGTGTTCTTGATCTTCTGGGCTTCATCGATCGTTTTCCCCTTGAGCCATTCGGTGGCCAGACTGGAGCTGGCGATCGCCGAGCCGCAACCGAAAGTTTTGAACTTGGCATCGACGATCGTATCGTTTTGTACCTTAATCTGCAGCTTCATCACGTCGCCGCACTCCGGAGCCCCCACCATCCCGGTACCGACCCCTTCTTCGTTCTTCTTAAAACTTCCCATGTTACGAGGGTTGTTGAAATGATCGACGACCTTATCGCTGTATGCCATGGTGTCCTCCGAAATATACGTTGTATCTCAGTTAGTGTGCCGCCCACTGAACGGATTTCAGGTCCACGCCCTCTTTCGCCATTTCATAAAGCGGGGACATTTCGCGCAACTTGGTAACCACCTCAATAACCTTCTTAATCGTATAATCAATCTCTTCATCGCTGTTGAATCGGCCCAGGCCGAAGCGGATTGAGGAGTGAGCAAGCTCCGTCCCGACGCCGAGTGCGCGCAGCACATATGAGGGTTCCAGGGTGGCCGACGTGCAGGCCGATCCGGACGAAAGCGCGATGTCCTTCATGCCCATGAGCAGCGATTCCCCCTCGACATAGGCGAACGAAATATTGAGATTGCCCGGCAAACGGTTTGTCGGATGGCCGTTGAGGTAGCTTTCCTCAAGCGCCGCCATAATGTCGGCCTGAAGGCGGTCACGCATTTTCGTCAGCCGCGCTGCTTCTGTCGCCATCTCCTGCTCGCAGATGTCACAGGCTTTCCCGAATCCCACAATCAGCGGAACTGCTAAGGTGCCGGATCGCATGCCGCGCTCATGGCCTCCTCCGTCCATCTGGGCCGCGATGCGTACGCGGGGGTTCCGCTTCCTGACGTAGAGCGCACCGACTCCCTTAGGACCGTAAAGCTTGTGAGCTGAGAACGACATCAGATCAATGCCCATGGCTTGGACATCGACCGGTATTTTCCCGACACCCTGGGTGGCATCACAATGGAAGAGCACCCCTCTTGCTTTTGCAATCTTGCCGATCTCCTGGATGGGATTGATCGTGCCGATTTCATTGTTGGCCAGCATGATCGAGATCAGGATGGTCTTGTCGGTGATGGCATTTTGCACGTCCTGTGGATTCACCATGCCGTGCTTGTCGACCGGCAAATAGGTCACAGTCGCCAGCCCTTTGGCTTCAAGGGACTTGGCCGTGTCGAGCACGGCGCGATGTTCCGTGGACGACGTGATGATGTGAGTGCCCTTCTCCTTGTACATCTCCAACACGCCCTTCAACGCCAGGTTGTCCGATTCGGTGGCGCCGCTGGTGAAGACGATTTCTTTTGAGTCGGCCTTGATAAGCTTCGCAATCTGTTTGCGGGCTTGTTCCACGGCTTCTTCCGCGGCCCAACCGAAGGCATGATTACGACTGGCGGCGTTACCGAACTTTTCCACGAAATAGGGCAGCATGGCCTCCAGAACTCGCGGGTCCATGGGAGTGGTGGAATGGTTATCGAGAAAAATGGGAAGCTTCATCGTTCTACTCCTTGTACCGAGGGGGACTGAATAGTAATAAGGGGGGTGCCGCCCATCATGTCACCCAGCGTCATGTTGTTCAATAATTGGTAGATGCTGTCTTGGATTTTCAGTAGGGGCGTGCGGATGTTGCAGTGTTCGCGTTGCATGCAGAATTCCCCCTCTTTTTCGTGCGAGCAGTCGGTGATGCCGAGAGGGCCTTCGATACTTTCGATTATTTGGGCAATCGTGATCTGGCTGGCGCTTCGGGCCAGGAGATACCCACCTTTGGGACCATTGTGGCTTTCGATGAGGCCGTTCTTTGAGAGAACCTGAAGGACTTTCGCCAGTAATTCCAAGGGAATGTTGTATTCCTCAGCGATCTCCTTCGTATTCACTACGCGGCCAGGAGTCACATCCCCGAACTGAACCGAAGCAATGTGCTGCAGCGCCATGAGCGCGTAATCAGCCTTTTTTGAAATCTTTAACATTGCTATTGCCGATCTATTAGATCGGAGATTATAATGATCCCCGATCATGATGGTCGGATAGAGAGTAGCACGCAGGTTTCTCTGATGTCAATACACAGTCAGAGGTCAGCGCTGTCTCAGAAAGGAATGGGCACATGGGAGGGACCAACCCGTATATCGAAAAGGCCGATTATGAGCTTCCAAAAACCACCTATGCCGTGACGTTTATCCAACCAAATGGGAGTTCGACCACAGTCGCAGTCGATCCAGAAAAGATTCCCTACGCTGAAACAGGGCTTCCGGGAAGCATTTTGGATATCGCGATGGGTCACGGAGTGGATTTGGAGCATGTCTGTGGTGGAGTTTGCGCCTGTTCGACTTGTCACGTCATTGTGAAGCAGGGGTTGGAAACCTGCAATGAAGGTACGGATGATGAGTATGATCAGCTGGACGAAGCTCCCATGACGACATTACAGTCTCGGCTCGGGTGTCAATGTGTACCGAACGGAACCAAGGATATCGTTGTCGAAATTCCAGCCGTGAATAAGAATCTTGTGCGGGAGGGACACTAATTCGTCCGTTCGTTGTAGCGTTAATCGTTATTGGTTAAACGCAAGAGAAGAATCCCGCGATTAACGGTTCGCGAATAACTCAGTTCAGTCGTACGTCTCTATCGTCATCTCCTTTCGGTTGTAACCTCCCTCCGTGAAATATGCACGGAGGGGATGGACGAAGGCTTTGGTGCCACAAATCATGGGAACGACTCTTGACTCTCCTTTCACCAGCGGCGTGAGCATGGCCACTGTTTTTTCCACTGCCTCCGACTCTCCGTTCTGGGCGACCAGCGGAACATAGTGGAAAGAGGGATGCTGCATGGCCATGGTGAGCCATTCCTGATGGAACAAGATCTCGTCTTCGTGTGGTGCCAGGGCAATCAATAAGACCGGAGTTTGGAGTTTGACGGAAAATATTTGTTTCAGCAGACAGCGTATCGGAACAAGACCCGTGTAGCGAGCGATCAGTAACAGTTTTCGATCGAGGAGTTGAGGTAGGATGAATTTTCCGTAAGGGCCTGATATGGGTACTTCATCTCCTGCCCTCAACCCATAGAGATAATTGGAACCCAGTCCACCTGCTACGCGATCAAATACCAGTGTTAAATAGCCAGATGGCGACGAAGGATCGGCCATGGAGTAGGCGCGGTTGAGCGGTGGCTTTGGTCCGACCGGCAATTTGAGGGACACCCATTGTCCCGGTTGAAAGGAAATCTTGCTGGTCTTGGGCTTAACCACGATCTGGCGGACGTGGGGTGTGAGATCCGTGATCGCAGTACCGTGGCAGGCTGCGAAAGTTCGGCCATCCTCACCTTCCGGCTTCGTCATAGCAGAAGCCGTCAGAAGATGGAAGCAGCAAGGCGATGTACAAGGATTTTCACTGCATGGTATAGATGTGTGGTCTGTTGTGTGGGGAAAAGGGACCGCCCATCATGAGTGAGGTTCGCGTCAGGTTCGCCCCCAGTCCGACAGGATTTCTCCACATCGGAGGAGTGCGCACGGCGCTGTTCAATTGGCTCTTTGCTCGGCAGCAACGCGGTGTGTTTATCCTGCGTATCGAGGATACCGATCAAAGTCGCTCGACGGATGAATCGATTCAGGCCATTATCGATGGAATGAAGTGGGTCGGACTCGATTGGGATGAAGGACCGTTCCGCCAGACAGAACGGATGGATCTCTATCGCAGTCATGCGATGAAGTTGTTTGAGGCTGGGCATGCCTACTGGTGTGTGTGTAAGGCCGAAGAGTTGGAGGCTCGACGAAAAGAAGCGGAAGCTAAAGGGCTGTCGCCCCGCTATGACGGCCGCTGCCGTAATCTTAGAATCGTCGATCCGCTCAAGGATGCCGCCCTTCGATTCAAGGCTCCACAAGAGGGTCAGATAGTCATCGATGACTTGATCAAGGGAAAAGTCGTCTTCGACAACACCGTACTGGATGACCTGATCATTCTCAGATCAAACGGATATCCGACCTACAATTTCTCAGTCGTGGTCGATGACGCCTTGATGGGCATCACTCACGTTGTGCGGGGGGATGATCATTTGACCAACACCCCAAGGCAGATCCCCATCTTTGTGGCGCTGGGCTTCCCCGTCCCGCGCTTCGGACACCTGCCGATGATTTTAGGTGCCGACAAGACGCGCCTCTCCAAGCGCCATGGCGCCACCTCGATCATGGCCTATAAAGACATGGGTTTTCTGCCAGACGCCATGGTCAATTATCTGGTTCGACTTGGCTGGTCTCACGGAGATCAGGAACTCTTTACCCGGCAGGAGTTGATCGAAAAGTTCTCGTGGGATCATGTACAGAAGTCCGCCGCAGTCTTCAATCCGGATAAACTGCACTGGATGAATGCTGAATACATTAAAACCAGTCCCCCGCATCAGGTTGCGGAAGCTCTTGTGCCCTTATTGGAACAAGTGGGGTTAGAGAAGGAGATCGAGGCTGTCTCGGATGAATGGCTTGCACAACTGGTCGTCTTGGTGAAGGAGCGAGCCAAGACCTTGGTCGAAATGGTGGAGTGGGTGAAGCCGTATTTCGGGCAGGAGGTCCAACTTGAAGTGGAGGCAGCCAAGAAATTTCTCACCCCCACGGTCGCTCCGTTGCTGCAGAAGCTTCTCACGCGCTTCGAGGCGGTTCCCAGTTTTTCTAAACAGACTTGGGAGGAGAGCTTCAAGAAGCTTGTCGAGGGAGAGGGTGTCAAGATGGGTGCGTTAGCCCAGCCTGTTCGTGTGGCGCTGACCGGGCGAACCGCAAGCCCGGGACTCTTTGAGGTGATGGAAGTGCTGGGCCGTGACCGCACCCTGTTTCGCCTCCGAAAAGGGCTCGAACGAGCCTCCGCTGGATGAAGGGCTTTCCGGCCAAACCCGCGTCGATCTTGACGGAATTGCGATTGATATATTACTGTGAACCTCGGTTGGGGGATCGTCTAGCGGTAGGACGTCAGTCTCTGGATCTGACTACCTAGGTTCGATTCCTAGTCCCCCAGCCAAAATTTCTCTCTCATGACACTTCCACGATTTGCTTCGATACCGCGCTGGGGGATCGTCTAGCGGTAGGACGCCGGCCTTTGGAGCCGGCTACCTAGGTTCGATTCCTAGTCCCCCAGCCATTTTCATTTCGAGCCTGCCGGTGGTAACTGCCGCGTTCTCTACAGATGGTTGCTAGCGCGACGCCATATCGATCACGAATCGAAATTTCACATCGCCGCGCATGGCGATTCACGCCACCAGTTGACAGCGCCGGCGCTGCATGGGGGTTAGGTCAACGTACCGAGGTCGATCACGAATCGAAACTTCACATCGCCTCGGAGTACCCGTTCGTAGGCTTCGTTGACCTGCTGGATGGGGATCAGTTCGATGTCCGACTCAATCTGATGCTGCGCGCAGAAGTCGAGCATTTTCTGGGTTTCTTTGATCCCGCCGATGAGAGAGCCGGCGAGACGCCGTCGCTTGAAAATGAGAGAGAACGCCTGAACGAGAGTCGGCGCTTCTGGTGCGCCCACGAGAATCATGGTGCCGTCTGTCTTGAGGAGGTTCAAATAGGCATTGTAATCGTGTGGTGCGGAAACCGTGTCGAGGATATAGTGGAAGTACCCTTGGAGCTTGGTGAAGGTCTGAGGGTTTGATGTTACCGCAAAGTTCGCAGCTCCCAACCGCTTCGCGTCTTCCCGTTTGTTATCCGATGTGCTTAACACCGTAACCTCGGTTCCCATCGACTTGGCGATCTTCACCGCCATGTGGCCGAGGCCCCCTAGCCCGACGACGGCGAGTTTATGATAACGACCGACGCCCCATTGACGCAGCGGAGAGTAGGTCGTAATTCCTGCACAGAGCAGGGGGGCCGCTCCTGCCGGCGAGAGCGTCGAGGGAATTCGAAGCACATATTTCTCGTCCACCACGATCTGGGTCGAGTAGCCGCCTTGAGTGAGTCGGCCTGCCCTATCCTCTCCACTATAGGTCCAGAGAGTGCCTCCCTCGCAATACTGTTCCAAGCCCTCGCGGCATGCCGTACAGGTCCGGCATGAATCCACAAAACAGCCGACACCGGCTCGATCACCCACCTTGAAAGCGATCACGGACGTGCCGACCTGCGCGACCGTTCCGACGATCTCGTGTCCCGGTACCATCGGGAACAAGGAGATGCCCCACTCGTTACGGGCCTGATGGATATCCGAGTGGCAGATGCCGCAATGCGAGATCGTGATCAAGACGTCCTGCGGACCGACTTCGCGTCGCTCGAAGGAAAACGGCTGCAATCTCTCTTTGGCGGCCATCGCCGCATAGCCTTTCGTCGCGAGCATAGAATATCCTCCTCCGCGAGGTGAGCAAGAAATATCCCCTTAGCAGGTTCACTCCACCTTGCCAATAGTGATAGTGAAGGAAGCAGACTCTGTTATCAACATGATCGATTATTGCATGAAGCCGGTGAGTTTGGGCTCTGTGAGGTGGAACATGACTTTGTCGCTCCAGGCAGTAGTGGCTCGGTCCTCGAACCGTTCTTCACCCCTTGGTTTGGTCGTGGCCCTGATGCCGGGCTTGAGTGACGGACTCAGGGATGACCCTATCAGTTGTGAGCGGCGGACCGGGAATACGGTATTGTTCCGCGGCCCATGTTCCCAAATCCATAAGCTGACAACGTTCAGAACAGAATGGACGCCAGGGGTTTGCTTCCCAAGTTGTGGATTGGCGGCAGGGGGGACAGACCATAGAGCTAGTGTAGCGTCGGAACCGAATGAAGTACAGTCGCGAGAACGCTCGTTTACATCAACGCGGGGGTGTTTGCCGAGCTTTCTCAACCCTGGCCCAGGTATCTTTGAGAGAGACGGTTCGGTTGAAAATCAGAGCGCCGGATGATGAGTCGGGATCGACACAAAAGTAGCCCTGCCGCTCGAATTGAAAGCGGCAACCGGGGGCGACCGAGCGAAGACTTGGCTCGACTAGGCAGTCGGTGAGGAGTTCCATCGACTGAGGGTTCAACGACCCTGTCCAATCCTGTTCAGCCGGAAGTTTGGCCTGATCGAGGAAAAGGGGATGATAGAGACGGACGGCTGCCGTGGCTGCATGTGAGGCCGACACCCAATGAATGGTGGCTTTCACTTTGCGCTGTTCTTGTGCCGATCCGCTTTTGGTCTCAGGATCGTAGGTGCAATGCAGTTCGGTGACCGCACCGGTCTGAGGGTCCTTCGTCGCGCTTACACACTTGATGATGTATCCATAGCGCAGCCGGACCTCCCGGCCGGGCGCGAGGCGGTAGAACTGCTTCGGTGGGTCTTCCCTGAAATCATCCTGCTCGATGTACAGTGTTTTCGAGAAGGGGACTTTTCTCGTTCCCGCTGAGACATCCTCTGGATTATTCACGGCATCGAGCTCTTCAACAACGCCGTCCGGATAGTTGTCGAGCACCACTTTCAACGGTCGGAGCACTGCCATCACGCGTGGTGACCGTTTGTTCAAGTCCTCTCGAATGAAGTGTTCGAGCAGCTGCATCTCGACGATTGCATCGCGCTTCGCGACACCGATGTGCTCGCAAAAGGCGCGAATCGCTTCGGGAGTCACCCCTCGTCGCCGGAGGCCTTTCAAGGTGGGAAGGCGTGGATCATCCCAGCCGCCCACCAACTTCTTGTCGACCAATTCGAGAAGCTTGCGCTTGCTCATCACAGTGGAGGTGAGATTCAGTCTGGCAAATTCGATTTGCTGTGGGCGATGGGGACTGTCGGCTTCGGCAACGACCCAGTCGTAGAGGGGGCGGTGATCCTCAAACTCCAGCGTACAGATGGAGTGCGTGATTCCTTCGATGGCGTCAGACAACGGGTGAGCAAAGTCATACGAGGGATAGATGCACCATGCGCTCCCTGTCCGATAGTGGGTGGCATGCCGGATTCGATAGAGGATCGGATCTCGTAGATTGATGTTTGGGGAACTCATATCGATTTTCGCGCGCAGGACATGGGTTCCGTCGGCAAATTCTCCTGCTCGCATGCGGGCCAAGAGATCTACATTCTCATCGGCGGATCGGGTCCGATAAGGACTGTCACGGCCTGGTTCGGTGAGAGTACCACGATGTTCACGAATTTGATCTGCTGTAAGGCTGTCGATGTAGGCTTTGCCCTTTTTGATCAAGGTAATCGCGAACGCATAGAGCTGCTCGAAATAATCCGAGGCGTAGAACAGCCTGTCGTGCCAATCAAACCCCAACCAGTGGACGTCTTCCTGAATGGCTCGGACATACTCGGGGTCTTCGGTGGTAGGATTCGTATCGTCGAATCTTAGGTGACAGATCCCTCCGGAAGTCTCAATCGCGATCCCAAAATTCAGCACGATGGCCTTGGCGTGACCGATATGGAGATATCCATTGGGCTCAGGCGGAAATCGCGTGACGACCCGTCCGCCATGTTTGCCTGCCGCACGGTCGGCTGCCACGAGATCTCGTATGAAATTGGAAGCAGTCGAGGACTCCGGTGTGCTCATGAAGTCTTGCGTGAATCCTTTGCACGGTCATGTGTGGACGGGAGGTCCAGACTCAAGTTCTACCATAGACGGTCTGACGGGAGGAATGGGAAAAGGCTACGTAGAGGGATCAGTGCCGGACGTGTTCGACATCGGCGTCGGCATGACGTTGAAATCTTTTTGGGCGATGAGATGGCCCTCCATGCGCAGCCGGAATTCATACCGACCAGGTGCTGGAAAGATCAACAGGGGAATGTTGATCCCGAAGTCTGAAATCTGGAGGCGATCGCCGATCCCGATGTTGGGAAGCGTGGCCCGACAGACCAGTTGTTCGGTGTTCAGGTAGATCAAGTCGATGTCAAAATGGTACAGGCCTTCGGCATCGGTGAGGCAGAAGTAGAGGCCCATCTGGTGATGCTGGAACGGGAAGGTGGCGGCCTGTAGGTGGGTAAAGATTCCGATCAGGCTTTTCTTTTTCGTGAGGCTGTCCTCGATCACGTGATCGCAGACGAGAAATGCTTGAACGGTAGGTTTTGGGATCTCGGTCATAGTCGCTATTCTAGAGAAAGGATGCATAAGGGCAACCCCTTCTTGTTTTTTTGAAGACGGTAGTTATCGAAAAAGCGGGGATGGAGACTCTGTGAAAAACGAGCCGGGTCAATCGAGAATGACCGGCCCGCCGCGAGCTTCCACGATGTTTCTGAACAGCGTCGTGCCTGAGCCGATCCGGCAGTAGTGGGGGGTGATCTCCACCGGCATTCCCTTGTGCGAGTACAGCTTTGCCCAGGTGAGGTCGACTCGATACTCCGATGTCATTCGCACTTCGAGCACGACATGACCAGACTGCATATCTGTCACCAGAACAGTAGGAGCATCAACTGACGAAAGACTTTGACCGAGCGGAACATCGGCGGCAAATCGTCCGCTGTCGTTCAATGTGAGAATGTTTCTACGCAGGTGTGCGATACGGATGCAGCGCTCGTTGTAGAGATCGAGGGTAGTGAGAAGCAGTCCTCGCTCAGGTTGTACCTCAATGACGAGTTGCTCTTTCCCATGAATCCTGACGATGCCGTTGGTGTTTCGAAAAATGTTGGATCCGATCCCAAGCGCGAGTCCTGGTTTAAATGGCACTCCCGCCGTTGCCGTACGACCATTGGATTCGGTCCGACGGAATGCCACCGGATCATCCATGGGACAACCTCGAACCGTGATGTTCCGCAGGTCGTGTGGAGTTGATGCAGAGCATATGGAGCTTCATCAAACATCAGTCAAGCTAGGCCTTCTGCTCTTTTCTGTCAAGAACGTTCAGTGCGGCCGGAGCCATATATTATGGCCCCATACGAACGGCCCAATCGGATGTGCCCAAAGAGCCCTTCCACGCGTTGGAGCAGGGTGCGCTTAGGGGGTCATCCTACTTTCATTTCCATCGCGATCGGTTGCCGTGACGCAAATCTTTACGGACTGGGCATCCTTGGATGCCACCGCAACCGTGATGGTCTCGGAAATTTCCCCACCTCCAGATGATCGCGTTGCCGGTACCTCTTTGGCAAGTGTACGCCCATTACCCAGATCGTAGTAGATGCTCGTTTTCGCGAGGCTTACAAGGGGATTGCCCTTTAAGGTAAACGATGGTTCCGTGTATGAGACATGAACGGTTGGCTGCGCCGCACTGACCTTGGCCTGGACTGAGTCCGGACAATGCAGCGTTGACGCTCCGCTTCCCATAAAACTCGCACAACCTACCAAGAGAACAGTCGCGCCACTCAGAAGAAGAACCAGTCCCGAGCGGCTGAGTATGTCCGGAGCCCTGTCTTTAATCATGGATAAAGCGACCAGTATGTGAGGAGACCTCATCGTGGGAGGTCTCGCTCATAGGGCCTATCAGGCTTCTTCAGGTAGTTCGACCGGCACAATAACCTGTCTTATAGGCCGAATACATGTGTTATCGCAAGCATAGAATCGTTCCCAAAGTCCTACGTGGGTCGCCGGCGCTTCGTTGCAAACGGAAAACCGCTTATGCTACGGTCCACCTTTCGGACAGTTCTGGAACGGTCCCATCGTCTAGCCTGGCCTAGGACGGAGCCCTCTCAAGGCTTAAACACGGGTTCGAATCCCGTTGGGACCACCAAACCTCGCTTGCGCGTACCGGCGGCTATTTCGAGAAGTATCGCAATCAACGCCGCCGGATAGAAACCTAAGGGGGTCTAGAGTAACCGTGACCCAGTAGCTTTCTGAAGGTTCTAAATTCATCTAACCGTGGTAACGGGGATTGAATATGAACCTCGTGACCTTTCGCTTCCGCCAGTCCCCGGCCGTGGACTTTTATTGGAACCTCGAGTTGGCCAAGCGGGGATCCCTACGCGAATTCAAGGTACATCCCAACATCATCATTTATGAGTCGGCTTTCGACCTCCTCAACCCGATTCAAGTAAGACACGCCTTGTCCCTAGCAAAGGCCTTGGTGCTCGACAAGCGAGCCGAGGTCTTCTCGGGAAATACGTCGTTGACCATGGTGACCGTCCGTGATGTGCTGCAGTGCTATCAGCAATCGATGCAGGTCGACGACCATCATGCGCATTGTTGGTTCAAGATCCGGCTCACATTCGACTTGACCGTGACACGATTCGAGGTGGAGTCCGACGACGTGACGAAGTCGTTCGTGTTCCCGTGTCGACGTGCGGCCACACATGCCTACGGCATTCACTATGAGCACCCAGGGACGATCTACGACCAACTGGACTCGGCCTTGTGGCGTGCCGGCACACGGTGGTGTCCGCGGCTCACGGATCTCTCAGAAATAAAACTCGTCAACGTGGAGTTACAGACTAAAAGGTGAAGAACCGACCCGACTTGGGAAAAAATTGGCGAAGCCAGCGATCATAAATGGCGAATTCGTCGTCGAATTCAAACACGGGTTCGAATCCCGTTGGGACTAAGCCAAGCTCGCTCGACCCAGAGCCATTGCCGATGGTCGCGGGACGGTGACCGTTACGTCAGTTGGTACACCCGTCCTACGGCCGGCGGGGTGATCGCTTTGCGTACAAAGTCTTCCCGCACTTGTTCCAATCGACGCATGCTGTCTGCGGAGTAGTACGCCTCCCCGCATTGCGGGCAGGCCTCGGCGTCCACAGTCACCAAAAGGTGATCATTCCCGATCTTGATTTCCGCTTCCACTTTCTTCGCTCTGACCTCGCCGCGCGTACAAATGACACATGTCATCGCACTTTCCTCCGTCGCCGATTATCCGCCTCTCGCATAAAAAGATCGATAGCCTGTTTAGCCGATCGGGTCCGTACCTTCCTATTTCCACGATTCCACGACTAGATTCGGAATTCGCTGAAAGTGGGCGAGGTTATTCGTGACGACTCTGAGTTGTGCGTCGAGTGCTGTTGCGGCAATGAGCAGATCCGCATCAGGCAGTAATGCGCCTCGCCGATAGAGTTCTGCGTACAGTGTGGCCGCACGGTCAATGATACGGTCTGTCAGGGGGAGAATGACACAGCCCTGACACAACGCGTCAAAGGCGGCCTCTTGCGTTCGAGCTTGCTTAACTCTGAGACCGCGCAGGATTTCGTACCGGGGGTGATGATGGAGAACGTGAGCCGGCCATGTTCGGCCAAATAGAGACGTATCCGGTGTGTGACCTGTGGGTGTTGCTTTAGCAGCTCGGAGAGGATATCGGTATCGAGCAGGGCGGCAGCCTGAGACATCAGGCTGCGGGCTCACGGAAGAACTGACGTCGATCCAGGGCAACGGTTTCCACCTCTGCGATTTGGTCGACCGTCAGACCCCGATAGACCTGCGCCGCTCGTCGCAGAATTTCGTCCGTACTCACCGCCACTTCAGTGTCCACTGTCACCTGTACCTCAGCCTCATCAGCAAGGGCGAGTGGTTCCAGCGGTTGCAGCACGCCATCGTGGTACCGCGCTTTGATGGTCTGGCGCATGGTCGTCACCCCTGCGAGAAAATCACCAGGCAATCCTATCCTAATTCGTGGGAAAAGGAAACGGAGAGAGGCAGCAGGCCAAATCTGCTACAGGAGCATAGGGGCCTTCTTGTAGTCGTGCAATCATGTGCGCTACGATGTCATGGTAGAAGCGGGCGGTTCAACGATACGTGGATAAGGAGGATGTCATGAGGAAGAAATACGTATTGACAGCCTTGGCGATCTTCGCGGCAACCGGAGCAGTCAACCATTCCCAGAGCCTTGCCGGGGCCTGGTCGGTGGACGGCATCCAGTCTCTGGCTGACCCCAAACCTTGGATCGACCACCGTTTAATGGATCGAGGCCAGCTGGAGTGGGACCAGTTGATCCACACCGTGGACGACACAGGTATCCCCCGCAATGATCAATCGTCGTACAATAATCCAATGCGGCAATCGGAGCAGGGGGTTCGACAGGACACACGATCCGACTACAAGACCGACCAGAAGGCAGACTCCGGGGTCGGTTCATCGAGCAACTACTCCCCGAAAGAATCGTCAGGATCCCCGACTGCGCCCTACGGTGGAGCCATTTATGGAGCGGGTCCGGCGACGCCGAGTGCTGATCCATTGGTCAAGGAATTGAGCCGTGACCCATCAATAAGGTAGAGGGACACGGTTAAGGGGAGGACTCCTTTGTCTCTGTAGGGCGCCCGCCCGATGTCGAACACTGTGACAGCCTGCTTGCACGGCACAGAGCTGCACAGGCCCAAACTGCCTGGCGCCACTTACGAACTGGCAGAGGCTGTCCGGTCAAGCGAAGCCAACTGTTCTCTTCTCACTTGTTAATATTCGGCCCAGGCCCCCTGATTGCGATTCAGGTTGTAGTCGCACCCGTTTCTGACACCAAGTAAATCATCGAGGCTTGCAAAAATAAATGGCGAAGTCTCAGTCGAATTGAAACACGGGTTCGAATCTCGTTGTGGACCAAACCAAGCTTGTTCGTACCGGCGGCTTGTAATTGTGGCGGAAGGATAAACACCTCCGGCAGTTTCTTTCCACTATTCCAATCGTTCACGGCGATCGCTGCACTCGCTGCCGATCCACTGCTTGCGGATGCGTTACGATCGCCGCGCGAGAGTCCTCGCATTCAACTCTTGTGAGCCAGTGACTTTGTCCGAACGTGGGAACCTTTCATTGACGCCTCTGTTCTTGGTTGTGTATAACCAAATGCAGACTTAGAATTTTTCAGAGGATCGTATGTATCCACGCGAATTTCGTGACGGTGCAAAAGACGGATTGGAAGCGCTCGAACCGCTCGATCCCGACAAGATCACCTCGTTCAGCGATTTGCTTGAGGCCATGGGCAAAACAGCGTTCGGGGGACGGCATGTCGGCAAGGCGTTCGATGTGCTCGGGGCGATGATCGAAGACCCTGACTGTCAGGTTGTGATGACGTTGTCCGGTGCGATGACGATCGCCAAGATGGGTAAGATTATTACGAGGATGATCGATGAAGGCATGGTGCAATGCATCGTTTCCACCGGGGCGTTGATGGCCCATGGTCTCAGTGAGTCGGTCGGCAAGACGCATTATCGACACGATCCTTCGATGAGCGACGAAGAACTCTTCAAGAAAGGGTACAATCGCGTCTACGACACGCTCGAGATGGAAGCGAATTTGAATTATGTGGAGCACGTTGTCGCGCACACCCTGAAGCGTCTCGATCATGATCGACCGCTTTCGTCGGAAGTCCTCACGAGAGAGCTGGGAAAAACGTTGGCGGAAGAAATAGACGGCGACGGAATCCTCAAGAGCGCCTACTTGAAGAAGGTACCGGTCTATATCCCGGCTTTCACTGATTCGGAAGTGGGACTGGACATGGGAACGTGGGCGATGGCCCGTGAGGTTGATCGAGCCCGATCGCAGGCAGGGCAGGGGAGAGATCTGGACATTTTACGAACCATCCATCAATCCTGTCCGTCATTCAATCCGTACCTCGATCTCAACAGCTATGCCGACCATGTCCTCTCCGCTAAACGACTCGGAATTTTCACGATCGGAGGCGGGGTCCCACGGAACTGGGCGCAACAGGTCGGTCCGTATATTGAAATCGGTAATCTTCGGTTGGGCCTGAACGTGAAGCCGCCTCGGTTTTACTATGGAGTCAGAATTTGCCCCGAACCGGACTACTGGGGGGGGCTCAGCGGCTGTACCTATCAAGAAGGATTGTCCTGGGGGAAATTCGTGACACCGAAGGATGGTGGGCGATTCGCCGAAGTATTGAGCGATGCGACGGTCGTCTGGCCTTTGTTGATGATGGGGCTTCTCGAAAAGAA